>NZ_JBEZNL010000010.1:145856-227167 GCF_040653275.1 Streptomyces sp. NPDC048002
ATCCACCCAGGCCCCACGGAGTGGAGGGAACGCACACCATGCCGGAGCCGGCCGTAGCGCGATGCTCCCCGGCCCCCACTGTCTGTCCGAGACCGCTTCTGGGCAGGTCTGATCGTTGTTCCGTGCTTCGTGTACGCGGTCCGGCGCGCGCGTCCGTTCGGTCGTGCGAACGCTCATACCAGAGCCGGACAAGTCGCGTGCGAGTTTGTCAACTGCCCACCGCACCTGACGCGTTGCCGACTACTGTCAGTGTCCGTCGGGCGACACAGGGCCGGATTCCGGCTCTCTCGACCGACATCGCGATGGCGCACGCCCGGCGCGCACAACGAGCCGGGCGTCGTGTGGATCAGGCCGCCCCACCCGGCGCTCCGGCCCGGCGGCACGCCCGACGGACAGTACGAGGACACCGATGTCTCACCTCCGCGCACCGGCCGCACGCGCAGACCGCCGTGAGGGCGGACGGCACGGTCGGCCGGTCGCCCGCCCCGCCCCCGCGCCGCCCGAGACGCACATACGGTCACAGCTCCTCCGCCTGGCCGTCCTTCCCCCCGTCGCGGTCGCCCTCGCCGCCTGCGCCGCCGTGCTGTTCACCGTCCGCACCACCGGCGCCCGCCCCGGCCCCACCCTGTGGGGGATGCTCGGCGGCGCGGTCGCCGTCGCGCTCACCGGCATCGTCGTCGCCGTCGTGGTCGCCGACCGCACCGCCCGCTCCGTCAGCGAACGCATCGGCGCCCTGCGCCGCACCAGCGCCCGCGGCGAGGCCGAGCTGCGCGCCCTCGTCGAGACCCTGCGCCGGGGCGACGCCCCGCCCCGACGCAGGCCGCACGGCGGACCGCCCGAGGAAGCCGACGACTTCGAGCTGCTCGCCACCGACCTGGCCCGCGCCCACGACGGGGCCGTCACCGCCGTCGTCCAGGCCGCCCAGCTCTCCAGCCAGGCCGGGAGCGAACAGAAGCTGGAGGTCTTCGTCAACCTCGCCCGGCGCCTCCAGTCGCTGGTGCACCGTGAGATCTCGATCCTCGACGAGCTGGAGAACGAGATCGAGGACCCCGACCTGCTCAAGGGCCTCTTCCACGTCGACCACCTCGCCACCCGGATCCGCCGGCACGCCGAGAACCTCGCCGTCCTCGGCGGCGCCGTCTCCCGCCGGCAGTGGAGCAACCCGGTCTCCATGACCGAGGTGCTCCGCTCGGCCATCGCCGAGGTCGAGCAGTACTCCCGCGTCAAACTCGTGCCGCCGATCGACGGCACCCTGCGCGGTCACGCCGTCGCCGACGTCATCCACCTGCTCGCCGAACTCGTCGAGAACGCCACCGTGTTCTCCGCCCCGCACACCCAGGTGCTCCTGCGCGCCAACCTCGTCACCTCGGGGCTGGCCGTGGAGGTGGAGGACCGCGGCCTCGGCATGCCCGTCGGCGAACAGGAACGGATGAACGCCCTGCTCGCCGACCCCGACCAGGTCAACGTCGCCCGCCTGCTGGCCGACGGCCGCATCGGCCTGTTCGTGGTCTCCCAGCTGGCCCGCCGGCACGGCATCCACGTCCGCCTCCAGACCAACATCTACGGCGGAGTGCAGGCCGTCCT
Organism: Streptomyces sp. NPDC048002; assembly: GCF_040653275.1. Taxonomy (NCBI): domain Bacteria; kingdom Bacillati; phylum Actinomycetota; class Actinomycetes; order Kitasatosporales; family Streptomycetaceae; genus Streptomyces; species Streptomyces sp. NPDC048002. The sequence goes on from NZ_JBEZNL010000010.1 coordinate 147,441, forward strand.
CGTCGTACCGCAGGGCCTGCTCGGCGCGGAGCCCGGCAGCGCCGGCGCCGACGCGGGCACCACCGGCGCCCCCGCGCCGCACCCTCAGCAGCCCCCCGCGAGGCCGCCCGCCCCCGCGCCCCGGCGCCCCTCGGCGCCCGGACCGGCGGCGCCCGCCGTGAACGGCGCCGGGCACGTGCCCCTGCCGGTGCGCGGCGCCCACGCCTCGCGGCCCACCATCGCGGAGGCCGTACCCGGCATCAAGCCCGAGGACCGGCCGCACCTCGCCGAGCACGCCGGCGCGGCCCCCACCCCGCGCACCGGTGCCGTACGCGGCACCATGGGCAAGCCCCACCTGCCCCGGCGCCGCGCCCAGGAGCACCTCGTGCCGCAACTGCGCGAGGGCCCCGCCCCGCGCCAGGAACCCGAGCAGCTCGCCGGGCACGACCCCCAGCTGATGGCCGCCTTCCAGCGCGGCGTAGGCCTTGCCGAGGCCCAGCAGCACCTGGAGGCCGAGCACCAGCTCGACGCCGAACGGGGCGCCCACGGCGACCTGGGTACCGGTACCGACCCCCTGACCGCGGACTTTCCCACAGCGGACTTCCCGGCAGCGGACTTCCCGACCGCGGACCTCCCGGTGCCGGACGTGCCCCCCGCGCGCATACCGCGGGCGCGCCCCTCGCACCTGTCCGGCCCCGACCCCACCCACCGGCACGACGGGAGCGCACCAGCCGGATGACCACGGACACCCCCACCCCCACCGCTCCCGCAGACCTTCGTACCTCAAGGAGTCGATCGACCATGGCGAGCGAAGCGCCGACCGGCCACTCATCCGATCTCGACTGGCTGATGAGCGGCCTCGTCCAGCGCGTACCGCACACCACCAGCGCGGTACTCCTCTCCTGCGACGGACTGGTGAAGTCCGTCCACGGCCTCGACGCGGACAGCGCCGACCACATGGCGGCCCTCGCCTCCGGCCTGTACTCCCTCGGCCGCAGCGCCGGGGTCCGCTTCGGCGACGGCGGCGACGTCCGCCAGGTCGTCGTCGAACTCGACTCGACCCTGCTCTTCGTGACCACCGCGGGATCCGGCACCTGTCTCGCGGTGCTGGCCGGCCGGGAGGCCGACGCCGCCGTCCTCGGCTACGAGATGGCGATGCTCGTCAAGAGCGTCCGCCCCTACCTGGTGACCGCGCCCCGGCAGCACGCCGTCGAACCGTCGGCGTCGAGGCCTTGAGCGTGGCGGCGGCCGGCGACGGGCCCTGGCTCGACGACGCGGCCGGACGGCTGGTGCGCCCCTTCACGGTCAGCAACGGCCGGACCCGGCCGACCGTCGCGCTCGACCTGATCTCGCAGGTGATGGCCACCGGGGCGACCCCCCTCGGCTATCTGGGCCCCGAACACACCGAGGCGCTCGACCTGTGCCGCGCCCCCGTCTCGGTCGCCGAGGCCGCGGCGCACCTGAAGCTCCCGGCGGCGGTCACCAAGGTGCTGCTGTCGGACCTGGTCGACTGCGGGGCGCTCACCACCAAGCCCCCCGAGTTCCACCACAACCCCACTGACCGGGACCTTCTGGAGGCAGTGCTCGATGGACTACGACGACAGCTCTGACCACGCAGGCGGCACCGACCCCTTCCCCACCGCGCTGAAGATCCTCGTGGCCGGCGGGTTCGGGGTCGGCAAGACGACCTTCGTCGGCGCGGTCAGCGAGATCGCGCCGCTCAGCACCGAGGAGCTGCTCACCACGGTCAGCGCCGCGACCGACAACCTCGACGGCGTGGAGAACAAGGTCGAGACGACGGTCGCGATGGACTTCGGCCGCATCACCCTCGACCCGCAGCATGTGCTGTACCTGTTCGGCACCCCCGGGCAGGAGCGGTTCTGGTTCATGTGGGACGAGCTGTGCGAGGGCGCCCTCGGCGCCGTCGTCCTCGCCGACACCCGGCGCCTGGAGGACTGCTTCGCCGCCGTCGACTTCTTCGAACAGCGCGGCCTCGGCTTCATCCTCGCGATCAACGAGTTCGACGGCTCCTACCGCTACGACCCCGAGGAGGTCCGCGCCGCCCTCGACCTCGAACCTGGGATCCCCGTCGTGCGCTGCGACGCCCGGATCTCCAGTTCGGGCGTCCAGACCCTGCTCACCCTGGTCAAACACCTCATCGCGCACGCCCCGGCCCCCGCGGCCGGCCGCCACGGCGCCCACAGGTGATCCGCGCCCACCCCCTGGAGCCCGCCCATGCCCTACGCCCACCGCCCCGGAGCGCGCCCATGAGCTACGACCCGCCCCGCCCGGCCGGTCGTCTGCTGCTCACCCCGCAGGACGGCGAAGCGCCCGCCCGAACGCGCCGACTGCGCGGGCTGGGCCTCGGGGAACGGGCCGATCCGGCCCTCGACGCCTACGCCGGCCGGCTCGCCGAGGCGACCGGGGCGCCGTACGCCATGGTCAACTTCCCCGACGAGCACCGCCAGTTCTTCGCCGGCCTGTGCCGTCCGGAGAGCGGGCCGTACCGCAAGGGCGACGGCACCGCGCCCGAGGTCGGCCGCAGTCTGCCCCGGGACCACGGGTTCTGCCCCCATGTGGTGGTCCGGCGCAAGGCGCTGGTCCTGGAGGACGTCCTGGACTACCCGCGCTTCGCCGGCAACCCCGTGGTGGACGAGTTCGGCATCCGCTCCTACCTCGGCGCGCCCCTCGTCGACAGCACCGGCATGGCGCTGGGCACCGTGTGCGTCGCCGACGTGGCGCCCCGGCCGTGGGGCAGAACCGGCCTGGAGACCATCAAATCCGCCGCCGCCGACCTCGTCGTACGGCTCGAACGGCGGCAGGACCGGCAGGGCGACGGGCTCGGGCCGTGAGGGCCTGAGGGCGGTGTGAAGCGGAGCTTGGGCCGCGGTTAAGAAATCCTCGATGGACCGGGGGCCCGACGGCACGGAGGATGGCAGTCGACACCACCTTCCTCCCCGGGTCCGGGCTTCTTCGGCATGCCCGCGTCCGGGATCTCACTCACAGGAGCCGCACGCGTGAAGGCGCTGGTCAAGGAGAAGGCGGAGCCCGGACTGCGGCTCATGGACGTCCCCGAGCCCACGGTGGGACCCGGCGATGTGCTCATCAAGGTGCTGCGCACCGGAATCTGCGGCACCGATCTGCACATCCGGGCCTGGGACGGCTGGGCGCAGCAGGCGATCCGCACTCCGCTGGTGCTCGGCCACGAGTTCGTCGGCGAGGTCGTGGAGACCGGCCGGGACGTCACCGACATCAAGCCCGGCGACCGGGTCAGCGGCGAGGGCCACCTGGTCTGCGGCAAGTGCCGCAACTGTCTGGCCGGACGCCGGCACCTGTGCCGGGCCACCGTCGGCCTCGGCGTCGGCCGCGACGGCGCCTTCGCGGAGTACGTCGCGCTGCCCGCCGGCAATGTCTGGGTGCACCGGGTCCCCGTGGACCTCGACGTCGCCGCGATCTTCGACCCGTTCGGCAACGCCGTGCACACGGCGCTGTCGTTCCCGCTGGTCGGCGAGGACGTGCTGATCACCGGCGCGGGTCCGATCGGCCTGATGGCCGCCGCCGTCGCCCGGCACGCGGGCGCCCGCAACGTCGTCATCACCGACGTCAGCGAGGAGCGCCTGGAACTGGCCCGCAAGATCGGCGTGAGCCTGGCGCTGAACGTGGCCGAGACCGGCATCGCCGACGGCCAGCGCGAGCTGGGGCTGCGCGAGGGCTTCGACATCGGCCTGGAGATGTCCGGCCGGCCCGAGGCCATGCGGGACATGATCGCCAACATGACGCACGGCGGCCGGATCGCCATGCTCGGCCTGCCCGCCGAGGAGTTCCCGGTCGACTGGGCGCGGATCGTCACCTCGATGATCACCGTCAAGGGCATCTACGGCCGGGAGATGTTCGAGACCTGGTACGCGATGTCGGTCCTGCTGGAGGGCGGCCTCGACCTCAGCCCCGTGATCACCGGACGCTACGACTACCGCGACTTCGAGGCGGCCTTCACCGACGCGGCCAGCGGCCGCGGCGGCAAGATCATCCTCGACTGGAACGCGTAACCCCTAGGAGCTTCTGCGATGTTCGACTCCGTGCGCGACGACCTGCGTGCCACTCTCGACGAGATCCGGGCCGCGGGTCTGCACAAGCCCGAGCGGGTGATCGGCACCCCGCAGTCCGCGACCGTCGCCGTCACCGCGGGCGGCCGTCCCGGTGCGGTCCTCAACTTCTGCGCCAACAACTACCTGGGCCTCGCCGACCACCCCGAGGTGGTCGCCGCCGCCCACGAGGCGCTGGACCGCTGGGGCTACGGCATGGCCTCGGTCCGCTTCATCTGCGGCACCCAGGAGGTGCACAAGGAGCTGGAGGCGCGCCTGTCGGCCTTCCTGGGCCAGGAGGACACGATCCTCTACTCCTCCTGCTTCGACGCCAACGGCGGTGTCTTCGAGACCCTGCTCGGCCCCGAGGACGCGGTGATCTCCGACGCCCTCAACCACGCCTCGATCATCGACGGCATCCGGCTCTCCAAGGCCCGCCGCTTCCGCTACGCCAACCGCGACATGGCGGACCTGGAGCGGCAGTTGAAGGAAGCGGGCGAGGGCGGCGCCCGGCGCAAGCTGATCGTCACCGACGGCGTCTTCTCCATGGACGGCTACGTCGCGCCGCTCGCCGAGATCTGCGACCTCGCCGACCGCTACGACGCCATGGTCATGGTCGACGACTCGCACGCCGTCGGCTTCGTCGGCCCCGGCGGGCGCGGCACCCCCGAGCTGCACGGCGTGATGGACCGCGTCGACATCATCACCGGCACCCTCGGCAAGGCCCTCGGCGGAGCCTCCGGCGGCTATGTCGCCGCCCGCGCCGAGATCGTCGCCCTGCTCCGGCAGCGCTCCCGTCCGTACCTGTTCTCCAACACCCTCGCCCCGGTGATCGCCGCCGCCTCCCTGAAGGTCCTGGACCTGCTGGAGTCCGCGGACGACCTGCGGGTGCGGCTCGCCGAGAACACCGCGCTGTTCCGCCGCCGGATGACCGAGGAGGGCTTCGACGTCCTCCCCGGCGACCACGCCATCGCCCCCGTCATGATCGGGGACGCGGCCGTCGCCGGCCGGATGGCGGAGCTGCTGCTGGAGCGCGGGGTCTACGTCATCGGCTTCTCCTACCCGGTGGTGCCGCAGGGCCAGGCCCGGATCCGCGTCCAGCTGTCGGCCGCGCACTCCACCGCCGACGTGGACCGGGCCGTGGACGCCTTCGTCGCCGCGCGTGCGGAGCTCGACGCCTGAGCTGAGAGAATCGAGGCGTGATCGAAGCGCGGCGGCTCCACATCCTCCGAGCGGTGGCCGACCACCGCACCGTGACGGCGGCTGCCGCCGCGCTGTACCTCACGCCCTCGGCCGTCTCCCAGCAGCTCACCGCCCTGGAGCAGGAGACAGGCCACCGCCTGGTCGAGCGCGGAGCCAAGGGCGTACGGCTCACCCCGGCCGGTGAGATCCTGCTCAGCCACACCCACGCCGTCCTCGCCCAGCTGGAGCGGGCCGAGGCGGAACTGGCCGCCTACGGCTCGGGCGCCGCCGGCACGGTCACCGTCGCCGCCTTCGCGACGGGGATCGCCCAGGTGGTCGCCCCGGCCGTGGCCCGCCTCGCCGCCGCCGCGCCCGGCATCCGCATCCGGGTGCAGGACGCCGAGGGCGACGCCAGCCTGCCGATGGTGCTGGACCGGCAGACCGATGTGGCGGTCGCCGTGGAGTACCGCGGGGCCCCCTCCGCCGACGATCCCCGGCTCAGCCACGTCCCGCTGTACGCCGAGCCCTTCGACGCGGTGGTGCCGATGACGCACCGGCTGGCCGACCTGGCGGAGGTGCCGCTCGGCGAGCTGGCCAAGGACCCCTGGATCGGCCCCTACCCGGGCAACCCCTGTCACGACGTGGTCGTCCTCGCCTGTGAGAGCGCCGGGTTCCAGCCGCGGCTCGAACACTCCTCGGACGACTTCCGCGCGGTGGTGGCGCTGGCCTCGGCCGACGCGGGCGTCGCCCTGGTCCCGCGCTCGGCGCTGCGCGGTATGGACCTGACCGGTGTCGTGGTCCGTCCCGTCGACGGAGTGGCGCCCACCCGCCGGGTCTTCGCCGCCGTACGCCGGGGAGCCGAGGAGCATCCGCTGATCAGTCCGGTGCTGGACGCGCTGAGGGCGGCGGCCGAGGAGTAGGGCTGCCCCCTGTTTCGTATTTGGGATATTGTCCCGGATATGAAACAGGCATCCGAGGTCGGCCCGGATCCCGTCGACGTCCGGCTGGGGGCCCGGCTCGCCGCGCTGCGGGCCGAGCGCGGCTGGTCGCTGGGCGAGGTCGCCGAACGCAGCGGGATCAGCAAGTCCACTCTGTCCCGGGCCGAGCGCGCCGAGATCAGTCCCACCGCAGCCCAGCTGAACCGGCTGTGCGCGGCGTACGGGCGGACCATGTCCCACCTGCTCGGCGAGGTGGAGTCGGCCCCCGCCCTGCTGGTCCGCGCCGCCGAACAGCCCCGCTGGGAGGACCGGTCCTCCGGGTTCGTCCGGCGCTCGGTCTCCCCGCCGCACCCCGGACTCCGCGGCGAACTGGTCGAGGGCCGGCTCGCCCCGGGCGCCGACATCGCCTACGACCGCCCGCCCGTCCCCGGCCTCGAACAGCACATCTGGGTGCTGGAGGGATCCCTCGCCGTCACCGTCGAGCAGGACGAGCACCACCTGGAGCCGGGCGACTGCCTGCGACTGCGGGTGTGGGGGGCCACCCGGTTCCGGTGCGCCGGACCGGAGGCGACCCGCTACGCCCTGGCGGTGGTCGCGCCATGACGGTCGTCGTCCGGCTCGACGAGGAGCAACTGCTCGCCCGCGCGGAGGCACTGGCCGGGCTGCTGGTGGACGCGGTGGACGGCGGCGCCTCGGTCGGCTTCCTCGCGCCGCTGGACCCGTCCGCCGCACGCGCCTGGTGGCAGGAGCGCGCCGCTGGGCCGTACGCGGTCTGGGTGGCGCTCGACGGCGCCCGGGTCGTCGGCACCGTCACCCTGGCCTTCCCCGACAAGCCCAACAGCCGTCACCGGGCGGAGCTGGTCAAGCTGATCGTGCACCGGGACGCGCGGGGCCGGGGCCTGGGTCGCCTGCTGCTGGACACCGCCGAGGAGGCCGCGGCCGCAGCCCACATCACCCTCCTGCACCTGGACACCGAGACCGGCAGCCCGGCCGAACGCCTCTACCGCTCGGCCGGCTGGACGCGCGCCGGCATGATCCCCGACTACGCCGCCGACCCGGGCGGTGTCCTGCGCGGGACGACCCTGTACTACAAGCGTCCTCGGGCGCCCGTTCCCGCCGGGTGACTGTCAGTGCGAGCGACTACGGTGCGTGCCATGCAGGATGCCGAAGACGTACGCCGCACCGCCCTGTCCCTGCCGGACACCACGGAGAAGATCGCCTGGAACATGCCCACGTTCCGGGTCGCCGGGAAGATGTTCGCGACGCTCCCCGAGGAGGAGACCTCCATCGCCGTGCGCTGCCCCAAGGAGGAGCGCGACGAACTGGTGCTGGCCGAGCCGGAGAAGTTCTGGATCGCCGACCACGAGGCGCAGTTCGCGTGGGTGCGGGTGCGTCTGGCGGCCCTGGAGGACGGGGACGAACTGCGCGACATCCTCGCCGACTCCTGGCGCCAGGCCGCCCCCACCCGACTGCTCGACGCCCACCCGGAGTTGGGGCTGCCGACCGAGGGCTGAAATTGCCTCCGGCACGGTCAGCGGTGCGTGGCATGATCCGGGGACGAGCGCGGGAGCCGGGGCGGAGGGGGCCCCGGCTCCCGCGGTGACGGGCGCGCGGGGAGGGGAGCAGGAGGCATGGCCAGGGGGCTGACGGGGGTGGTGCGGAAGCGGACGGACGGTGGCACCGGCGTCCACCCGGTGTGGTCAAGGGACTTCGCCCTGTTCTTCGTCGCCCGCGCCGTCGCGCGCCTCGGCGACACCATGCTGCCGGTGGCGCTCGCCGCCGGACTGCTCCAGCACGGCCACGGCGCGGGCGCGGTCGGCCTCGCCATGGCGGCCACCGCCGCCGCCTTCGCCGGGTTCGTCGTCTTCGGCGGGGTGATCGCCGACCGGTTCAGCACCCGCCGGCTGATGATCGGCGCGGACCTGGTGCGCCTCGGCACCCAGGCGCTCGCCGCGGCGCTCTTCTTCTCCGGCCATGTGGTGCTGTGGGAGATCTGCGCGATCGGCTTCGTCAACGGTGTCGCGGGCGCGGTCTTCCAGCCGGGCGTCGCCAGTACCACCCCCCGGCTCGCCACCGACGTCCAGGGCGCGAACGGCGCGATACGCATCGCGGAGTCCGCGGCCCAGCTCGCCGGGCCCGCGTTCGCCGGTCTCCTCGTGGGCCTCGCCTCACCGGGCGGTGTCTTCGCCGCCCACGCCGCGACGTACGCGGTCAGCGCGCTGTGCCTGCTCCTCCTGCGGCTGCCCCCGCTCACCGCGGGGAGCGCGCCGGTGCCGAGCACCTTCCGGGCGGACCTGGTCGAGGGCTGGCGGGAGTTCCGGGCGCGCACCTGGCTGTGGGGCGTCATCGCGGTCTGGTGCCTGTACATGCTCACCGTCTGGGGCCCGACCCTGCCCCTGGTGGCGACCGAGGTGGTCCAGCGGCACGGTCCCGGCGCCTACGGCCTGGTCAACTCCGCCCTGGGCGCCGGCACGGTGGTCGGCGGACTCCTCGCCCTGCGCTTGCGGCCCCGGCGGATGCTGCGGGCGGGCGCGATCGCCCTGTTCGCCTTCGTCGGCTTCCCGGCCACGGTCGGGCTCGGTCTGGACGTGCCCGCGATGGCGGCCGGAGCGGCGGTGGCGGGCGCCGGGATGTCCTTCTGGAGCGTGATGTGGGCGACCACCGTCCAGACCCAGGTCCCGCCCGACGTCCTCAACCGCATCCACGCCTACGACGTGGCCGGCTCCCTGGCGATGATGCCGGTGGGCCAGGCCCTGGCCGGGCCGTCCGCCGCCGCCCTCGGCGCCGGGCACGTCCTGGTGGTCGCCGGTGCGATGAGCCTGGTCGTCGCCGCCGTCCTGCTCTGCGTCCGCCCGATACGCGACCTGGAGCGGGCTGACGCCCCCACGGCGGGTTCGAGGCCCGCCCGGGAACCGGACCGGGCCTGCCCGGCCGGTGCCGATCCCCGGCCGGACTGACCGCGCGACCGTGGCCCGCGGTCGCGCGGCGAGAAACCGGTGCGCGACCACGGAGTCGAGTGCGGTATTGTTTCCGTGTTCGTTCGGCCCGGGGAAAGCCCAGGTCAGCGAGGCTCGGGACGTGGCGCAGCTTGGTAGCGCACTTGACTGGGGGTCAAGGGGTCGCAGGTTCAAATCCTGTCGTCCCGACCAGCTTCACAGCAGGTCGGAGGCCGTCTTCTCAGAACTGGGAAGACGGCCCTCGTTGTTTCCGGACCGTTTCCGGACCCCCGTGGAGCCCGTCCCCCCTCAGAGGTGGACCGTCAGCTCCACCGCCACCGCGTCGCCCTCCGCCAGCCCCTGCGGCTTACGGACCGCGGCCTTCAGCGGGAGCAGATAGCGGCCGTCCTTGGGGAACAGGGACGTCGTGAAGGAGACCGCGCCGATCCTGACGTCCACCGGAATCACGCCCCAGCCGTACGTGGCCATGGAGGCCACCTCGTGGATGTCCGCCGACTCCTCGGCCGGCACCGGGACGAAGTAGTAGGGCGACGGACCGCGCCATTCGATGACCTGGCCGGTGAAGGCGAGTTCCAAGAGGCATCCTCGTTCCGGAGCGACGACGGGGACAGACGGCCGGGCCGGCCGACGGGTGTCGGCCGGCCCGGAGGTCAGGCTCGGATCGGTCAGACCAGGTCGTAGCGGTCCAGCTCCATGACCTTGGTCCACGCGGCGGCGAAGTCACGCACGAACTTCTCCTTCGCGTCGTCGCTCGCGTACACCTCGGCGAGCGCCCGCAGCTCGGAGTTCGAGCCGAACACCAGGTCGGCACGGGTACCGGTCCACTTGACCTCGCCCGAGGCCAGGTCGCGGCCCTCGAAGAGGGTCTGGTCCGAGGAGGTCGACTTCCACTCCGTGCCCAGGTCGAGCAGGTTGACGAAGAAGTCGTTGGTGAGCGTGCCCGGCGTCGTGGTGAGGACACCGTGCTGGGAGCCGTTGTGGTTGGCACCCAGCACCCGCAGGCCGCCGACGAGGACGGTCAGCTCGGGGGCGCTCAGCGTGAGCAGGTTCGCCCGGTCCAGCAGCAGGAACTCGGCCGGCAGGCGGTTGCCCTTGCCGAGGTAGTTGCGGAACCCGTCGGAGGACGGCTCCAGCGCCGCGAACGACTCGGCGTCGGTGTGCTCCTCGCCCGCGTCGACCCGGCCCGCGGTGAAGCCGACCTCGATCTCGACACCGGCGTCCTTGGCGGCCTTCTCCACGGCGGCGGTACCACCGAGGACGATCAGGTCGGCCAGGGAGACCTTCTTGGCGCCGGAGTTGAACTCGCTCCGGACGCCCTCCAGGGTGCGCAGCACCTGGGCGAGCTCGTCGGGGTTGTTCACCTCCCAGCCGCGCTGCGGCTCCAGACGGATCCGGGCACCGTTGGCGCCGCCGCGCTTGTCGCTGCCGCGGAACGTCGAGGCCGACGCCCACGCGGTGGAGACCAGCTGCGCGACGGTCAGACCGGAGCCGAGGATCTTCGCCTTGAGCGCCGTGACGTCGGCGGCGTCGATCGCCTCGCCCTCGGCGGCGGGCAGCGGGTCCTGCCAGATCAGCGTCTCCGCCGGGACCTCCGGGCCGAGGTACAGCGACTTCGGGCCCATGTCACGGTGGGTCAGCTTGAACCAGGCGCGGGCGAAGGCGTCCGCGAAGTCCTGCGGGTTCTCGTAGAACCGGCGGGAGATCGGCTCGTAGATCGGGTCGAAGCGCAGCGACAGGTCGGTGGTGAGCATCCGCGGGCGGTGCTTCTTCTCCGCGTCGAAGGCGTCCGGCACGGTCTCCGGGGCGTCCTTGGCGATCCACTGGTTGGCGCCGGCCGGGCTCTGCTGGAGCTCGTACTCGTACTCGAAGAGGTTCTTGAAGAAGCCGTTGCTCCACTGGGTCGGCGTGGAGGTCCAGATGACCTCCAGGCCGCTGGTGATCGCGTCCTTGCCCACACCCGTGCCGTAGGTGTTCCGCCAGCCCAGGCCCTGCTCCTCCATGGAGGCGGCCTCGGGGTCGTTGCCGACGTGCTCGGCCGGGCCGGCGCCGTGGGTCTTGCCGAAGGTGTGGCCACCGGCGATGAGGGCGACGGTCTCCTCGTCGTTCATCGCCATCCGGCGGAACGTCTCACGGATGTCGCGGGCCGCGGCGAGCGGGTCCGGGTTGCCGTTGGGGCCCTCGGGGTTGACGTAGATCAGGCCCATCTGGACGGCGGCGAGCGGGTTCTCCAGCTCACGGTCGCCGGAGTAGCGCTCGTCGTCGAGCCAGGTGGTCTCGGGACCCCAGTAGACGTCCTCGTCGGCCTCCCAGACGTCGGCCCGGCCGCCGCCGAAGCCGAAGGTCTCGAAGCCCATCTGCTCCAGGGCGACATTGCCGGTGAGGATCATCAGGTCGGCCCAGGAGATGCTCTGGCCGTACTTCTTCTTCACCGGCCACAGCAGACGGCGGGCCTTGTCCAGGTTGCCGTTGTCCGGCCAGCTGTTCAGCGGCGCGAAGCGCTGCTGACCGGCGCCGGCGCCGCCGCGGCCGTCACTGATGCGGTAGGTGCCCGCGCTGTGCCAGGCCATCCGGATCATCAGCGGGCCGTAGTTGCCGAAGTCGGCCGGCCACCAGTCCTGCGAGGTGGTCAGGACCTCGGCGATGTCCGCTTTCACGGCCGCGAGGTCGAGGTTCTTGAACGCCTCGGCGTAGTCGAACTCCTCGCCGAGCGGGTTCGTGACCGGCGGGTTCGTGGCGAGGATCTTCAGGTTGAGGCGCTCCGGCCACCACTGGCGGTTGCCGCCGCCCTGGGTCGGGTGCGCGGCCCGCCCGTGCGCGACGGGGCAGCCCCCCGTGCCCTCCTCCGTCTTGGGGTCGGTGACGATTGCGTCGGGGTTCTCAGCCATGGCGAATCCTTCCGGACTTGGTGGATCTTCGTGCTCAGAGTTTTGGGGGGTTCTGGGGGGTCGAGCAGGCGGGGCACACGCCCCAGTAGATGACCTCGGCCTCGTCGATCGTGAAGCCCTGGGCATCGGAGGCGGTCAGGCAGGGGGCGTCACCGACCGCGCAGTCCACGTCGGCGACGACGCCGCACGACCGGCACAGCAGATGGTGGTGGTTGTCCCCGACACGACCCTCGAACCTGGCCGGGCTGCCGGCCGGTTCGATACGGCGTATGAGCTTGGCCGCGGTCAGGGCGTGCAGGCCCTCGTACACGGCTTGCAGCGACACATGGCCCACCCGGTCCCGCACGCCCGACGCGATGGCCTCGACGCCCAGGTGGTCACCGGCCCGGACGGTTTCGAGCAGCGCGACCCGGGCGGCCGTCACCCGCAGGCCGGCACCGCGCAGCTCCTCGGCGGTGGACGGGGTTCCGGTTGAGCTCATACGGCGAACCTACCCTCAAAAACACGAACGGTTCAAGAAAACGACAGATTCAATTTTTATGGCGTGCGGGCGTCGCGGGGAGGGCGGGTCCGCGCGGCCCGGTCAGCCGTACCGCAGCACCCTCCCGCACTCCGCTCCACTCCGCCTCTCGGCGCGCACGAGAAACATCGGGTGACCGTCAGACCACGCATCCGACATGGGCCAGGGCCTGCTTCAGCAGCACGCCGTGGCCGCCCGGCATCTCGCTCTGCACCGCCGGGGACAACGCCTCCTGCGGGCTGAACCACACCAGGTCGAGGGCGTCCTGCCGGGGCCGGCAGTCGCCGGCCACCGGCACCACGTAGGCGAGCGAGACCGCGTGCTGGCGGGGGTCGTGGTAGGGCGTGATGCCCTGCGTCGGGAAGTACTCGGCGACCGTGAAGGGCTGGAGGGAGGACGGGACCCGGGGCAGCGCGACCGGGCCGAGGTCCTTCTCCAGGTGCCGCAGCAGGGCGTCGCGGACCCGCTCGTGGTGCAGCACCCGGCCGGAGACCAGCGTCCGGCTGACGGTCCCGTCGGGTCCGATGCGCAGCAGCAGGCCGATGCTGGTGACCTCGCCGCTGTCGTCGACGCGTACGGGCACGGCCTCGACGTAGAGGATCGGCATGCGGGCGCGCGCCGAGTCCAGCTCGTCGGAGGTGAGCCAACCGGGCGTGATTTCGGTCATGTCAGACATTTCTTGATCATACTTTCCGGGTGCGCGCGTGCTCAGACGCGACGGGGATCGGGATCGGGCTCGGTCTCTGGATCGGGAACGGGCTCGGAATCGGGCTCGGTCTCGGCGGGAAGTCCGTACAGGCGGCGGGCGTTGGCGGACGCGGTCCACCGCACGACGCGTAACGCGTCGGTCAGGCTCAGCTCGTCGGCGTCGACCCGGTCCTGGAGCAGCGCCGCCAGCCCCTGCCGGAAGGACACCGCGCCGAGCAGATGGAACTCGGCCGGGCCGAAGGCGTCCGAGCTGTACAGCAGTTTGCGGAACGGGGTGATCTCCAGTGCCTCCTCCAGGACCGCGCGGGCCCGTGCCGGGCCGACGTGGTGCAGGGCGAGTCCCACATCGAGGTACACGTGCTCGAACACGGCCGCCAGATAGGCGGCTTGACGCTGGAACGGCCAGCAGTGCAGGAGCAGGACGGGGACCGTGCCCGCGGTCAGACGCAGCCAGTCGGTCAGCAGGGCCGGGTCGGCGCGGTGCAGCCGCAGGTCGTTGTCACCGAACCCGGTGTGCAGTTGCAGCGGCAGCCCCAGGTCCACGGCCGTCCACAGCAGGTGCCGGACCAGTACCGGATCGGCCAGCCGCCCGCCCGCCGCGAGCCACCGCCGGGCCGCCTCGGTGACCTCCGCCTCCGCGGGGCGCGCCGGGTCGAGGCCGAAACCCGTGCGGTAGGCGGCGACGGACTTCACCGCGACCACCCCGGGCCGCCGCACCGCCTCCTCCGCAGCCCGCCGGAAGCCGGCCGCGTACGCGTCGGGTTCCACGCCGGCCCGCGCCACCGCCTCGGCGACGCTCTCCAGCCGTACGACCTCGTGGGCGGTCCCGCCGGCCGCCTCGGCCAGCTCCCGCGGCGAGGTCAGGGGCAGCGGGGCGTAGCCGGTGTCGACGCAGAACACGGCGGTGCCGGCGGCCCGCAGGAAGCGCCGGTTCACCTCGTCGGCGCCGAGTGCGGAGCGCCGGGCGACGTAGTCCCGCGGCGACGCGTGCCGGGGCAGGCCGAGCACGGGCGCGCAGTGGCGGCGCACGGCCACGCCGACCGGGGTGTCGAACGGGGAGATCCCCGGCCAGGCCGCTCCCTCGGTCAGCAGTGACTCCAGTCCCGCCCGGTCCAGGTCGCCGGTGACCACGCCGTGGCAGTGGTGGTCCACCAGCGGCTGCGCGGCGAGGGCGTCGTGGACCGGGCCCGCGGGGGTGGCCGTCACCTCAGTACCGCCAGCGGTGGGCCGCCGCGACGGCCGCGTCGTCGTATCCCTCGACGGCGGCGATCTCACCGCGGCGCACGGCGATCACCGCGTCGGCGAGGACGGGGCCCATCGCGGCGCGCAGCACCTCGTCGGCGGCGAACTCCGCCACGGCCTCCTCCAGGGAGCAGGGCAGCCGGCGCACCCCGCGGGCGCGGGCTTCCTCGGCGCCCAGCCCGGCGGGGTCGCCGGTGATCTCCTCGGGCAGCATCGCGGAGTTCGCCAGGCCGTCCAGACCGGCGGCGATCACACATCCGAACGCGAGATACGGGTTGGCGGCCAGGTCGACCGGCTTGATCTCGATGTTCGCCGCCCGGTGCCGCCGCCCGGCCGTGCCGGTGATCACCCGCACCCCGGCCTCCCGGGTCTCCCGGCCCCACGCGGTGAACACCCCGGCCCACTGGGAGGGCCTCAGCCGCAGATAGCTGGCGGGGCTGGGCGCGGTCACCGCGGTCAGCGCGGGCAGCCGGGCGAGCACGCCGGCCGTGAAGTACTCGGCGTCGGCGGTCATGCCGTGCCGGTGGTCGCCGCCCGCGTGCAGGTTGACGCCGTCGCGCCAGGCGGACAGATGCAGATGGCCGCCGTTGCCGACGCCCCGGTCGAACACGGCGGGGGCGAAGGAGACCGCGAGGCCGTGGCGCCCGCTGACCGCCCGGATGGTCTGGCGCACCAGGACGCTGATGTCGGCCGCGGCCACCGGGTCCAGCGCGCCCACCGACAGCTCGAACTGCCCGGCCGCGTACTCGGGGTGGATCTGGTCGACCTCCACGCCCTGCTCGGCGAGGGCGGACAGCAGGTCGGCCGTGCAGTCGCTCAACTCCACCTGCCGGGTGGCACCGTACGCCGGGCCCGTCACCGCGGGCACGAAGTCGCCCTCCGCCGCCGGACCCCGGCCGACCACCCACTCGATCTCGACCGACGCCCGGAAGGTGAGGCCGTAGCGGCTGGCGGCGCGGGCCACGATGTGCCGGAGGAAGGTACGCGAACAGCCGGGGTGCCGCTCTCCCTCCTGGGTGATCCGGTCGACCGGCGCCCAGGCCCAGCCGGGCTGTCCGGCCAGCACCACCAGCCTGCTCAGATCGGGGTACAGGCGCAGGTCGCCGTCGGGGGAGCCGAGGACGTCGGTGGTGACGACGGAGTCGTCGGACAGGAAGGTGTCGAACACCGGGGACATGCCGACGCCCCAGGCCGCCGCGGAGGGCAGCTTCGCCGTGGGGACCGCCTTCACCCTGCCGATCCCGGCGGTGTCCACGTAGGACAGCACCACGCCGTGCACACCCCGGCCGGACAGTTCCCCGCTCAGCGCGGTGGCCCGCTCGACGTCTCCGGGACGCCCTCCGGGCACGGGATCGGCAAGGGTGGTCATGCGTTCTCCTCGTCGAGCGGGACCGCGTAACTCGCTGTCGCCGTCAGGGTTTCACGGCCACCGCGCCGTACTGCGGCACCACCACCGGAGAGTCGGTCCCGGAGCGCCACGCCGAGCACGACACCAGGCCCGGTTCGAGCAGTTCCAGTCCCTCGAAGAAGCCGGCGATGTCCGCGCCGTCGCGCGCGGTGATCGGGGGAGTGGCGTTCTCGTTCCAGAACTCCATCGCCGGGATCTGGCCTGCGCCGCCCACCGCGTCGTCGTAGGTGGGGTGGGTCAGCACCAGGTAGCTGCCGGAGGGGACCGCCGCCATCACCCGGTGGGCGATGTCCCGCGCCTTGTCGAGGTCCAGCACGAAGTTGAGGATGCCGAGCATCATCACCGCGACCGGGCGGCCGAAGTCCAGGGTGCCCGCGGCGCGTTCGAGGATCGCCTTCGGGTCGTGCACATCGGCGTCGACGTAGTCGGTGACGCCCTCGGCGGTGCCGGTGAGCAGGGTGCGGGCGTGCATCAGGACGATCGGGTCGTTGTCCACGTAGACGATCCGCGCGTCCGGGGCGACGCGCTGGGCGATCTCGTGGGTGTTGTCCGCCGTGGGCAGACCGGTGCCGATGTCCAGGAACTGCCGCACACCCCGCTCCTCGGCGAGGAACCGCACCGCCCGCCCGAGGAACTCCCGGTCCGCGCGCGCGATGTCCCGGATGATCGGGAACATCCCGGCGACGTGCTCGCCGACCTGCTGGTCGACGGCGTAGTTGTCCTTGCCGCCGATCCAGTAGTTCCACACGCGCGCGTTGTGCGCCACACCGGTGTTCAGCCTCGCCGACTCGCCCGCCGGGGTGTCGCCATCGGTCACGACTCGTCCTCTCCTCGCCCGTGCGGCCGAAACCGGTCGCACGGGCCATTGTGCCGTCCCTTGATCACCTTGTCTCCGGAATCGGCACAGGTACGACGGCGGTTGGCCTGCGGGAGGGCGAACCGAAAGCGAATTCGGCGGAGTTCGATCGCGCTCGGGGAGGACTCGGGATCGCCTCAGGACCGCGTCGCCTCAGGACCGCGTCGCCTCAGGACCGCGTCGCCTCAGGACTGCGGGGTCTTGCCCGCCTGGACGTCCTTCAGCCGGTCGACGCCTGCCTCGACCGCGTCCTCCACCGAGTCGTCCTCGTCGCCGTCCAGGCCGCCCGAGGTGACCGTGATCCCGTCGCTGCCCACGCGGACGGCGGCCACGTCGAGGGTGAGCGTCGCGGGGGAGCCGTCGACATCGCCCTGGACCGTGACCCTGAGGCCCTGGCGGGCGTCGCCCTCGTCCGGCACGGAGGTTTCGATCACCTCGACCGTCCGCTGCTGGCCCTCGCCGTCCGTCGCGGTGAACCGGTCGCACTCCGTCGGCAGCGTCTTCAGCCAGGCCAGGGAGGAGTCGAGGTCGTCCCGGTCGTAGGCGGCGACCTGGTAGAGCAGCCGGGAGTCGCCCTCCTCGAAGCCGCGCAGCGCCGACGCCCCGGAGGGCTTGCCGAGCAGGTCGTCGCTGTACAGCCCGTCCAGGAGCTGCTGGCAGTCGGCGGCGTCCGACTTGGCGGAGAGGAAGTCCGCGACGTCGACCTCGCCGACGAGCAGCGAGTTGTGCCAGCCTGCCGCGTCGTCCACCTGCGTCCAGTCGTCCTCGATGTCCGACTCCGTGATCAGCGCGGCCTGGGCGCCCTCCGCGGTGAGCCGGTCGGGGGAGGCGGTGGTCCGCGCGGCGAGCGGGGAGCCCACGGCCTCCTTGGCGCCGGTGTTGTCGGTGTCGTCCGAGCAGCCGGCGCAGGTCAGCAGGGCGGCTGCCGTGAGGACCGAGGCGAGGAGGTGGGCCGGGCGGGTGCGGGTCATGGCGGAATGCCTCCTGGGAACGTGACACGTCCCCCCAGCGCACCACCGGCTCCCCGAGCCCACCACCGGCACCGGCCCGTTCGGGTGAGCGGTGCCGGCGTCACCCCGCGCGGGGACCTCAGCCCTTGCGGGCCACGCCGCCGTACAGCGAGACCGGTCCGTCGCCGAGCGGTTCCTCGTCCTGGGCGAGGTCGGGGCGCCAGTCCCGGACCGAGACGATGCCGGGGGCGGCCAGTTCGAGCCCCGAGAAGAAGCGGCCCACCTCGGCGTGCGAGCGGGCCACCAGGGTCACCCCGCCCGCCGCGTAGCGCTCGATGCCCTCCCGGACGTTCTCCGGCTCGAAATCGGCGGTCATGCACGACAGGACCAGATGACTGCCCGGCGCCAGCGGCTCCAGGAGGGTGTCGACCAGGTCGTGGGCGCCGTCCTCGTCGGCGACGAAGTGCAGCAGCGCGATCAGCGACAGGGCGACCGGGCGGTCGAAGTCCAGTACCCGGGCGGCCTGTTCGAGGATGGCGCGCGGGTCGCGCGCGTCGGCCTGGACGTACTCGGTCACGCCCTCGCGGGTGCCGCGCAGCAGGGCCTCGGCGTGCGCCAGGACGATGGGGTCGTTGTCGACGTAGACCACGCGGGCGTCCGGTGCGAAGGACTGGGCGATCTGGTGCAGGTTCGGCTCGGTGGGTATGCCGGTGCCGATGTCCAGGAACTGGCGGATTCCCTGCGCTCCGGCGAGGTGGCGGGTGGCCCGCTGCATGAACCGGCGGTTGCTGCGCGCGGCGCGCGGGGCGCCGGTGTCGATCGCCATGATCTGCCGGCCGAGCGCCTCGTCCACGGGGTAGTTGTCCTTGCCGCCGAGGTACCAGTCGTACACCCGGGCCGGATGGGGCCGGGTCGTGTCGATGTGCACAGCCGGCTCGGTCCCGGTCACGAGGTGCTCCTCTGCTCGCTGGGCAAGGTGGGCGTCGCGGGCAGTCTTTCACGATCATCGGGCGTCGCGGAGACTGTCTTCGGCCACCTCCGGAACGGCCGTTCGGTACGTCAACACGGCTGCCGGACGCTGACGTTGAGCGCTTCGGGAGGGGCCCCGGGCTGGTCCGGGGGCGGGCGGCGGGTGCCGCGCGGGGTGCGTTCGGCGAGGGCCGGGAGCGGGGGTGCGCGGAGACTTCAGGCCACGGCCGGGTGGTCGGGGCCGGATCTTCCCAGGGTGCGGGCGACGGTCTATAGTCGAAAACTAGCGGTGCTAATTAAGGATGCCGCTGGTCATGGCCGGTCCTCGGGCCGCCGACGCCGTCGGTCAGGAGTCCCTCTCGTGCGTCCCGTCCACTTCGCCGCCGCCCGCCGCACCCCCATCGGCAAACTGCGCGGAGCCCTGTCCGCCGTACGGCCCGACGACCTCGCCGCGACCGTGATCCGGGGCCTGATCGCCGAGGTGCCGGCGCTCGACCCGGCGCGCGTCGACGACGTCTACTGGGGCGCGGCCAACCAGGCCGGCGAGGACAACCGCAATGTCGCGCGCATGGCCGCGCTGCTGGCCGGGCTGCCCGAGTCGGTGCCCGGCGCCACCGTCAACCGGCTCTGCGCCTCTGGTCTGGAGGCGGTCACCACCGCGGCCCGCACGATCGCCGCGGGCGAGGCGGACATCGTGCTCGCGGGCGGCTCCGAGTCCATGAGCCGCGCGCCCTTCGTCCTGCCCCGCCCCGACGAGGCACTCCCGCACCGCATCGAGACCGTGGACACCCGGCTCGGCTGGCGGCTGGTCAACCCGGCCATGCGGGAACTGCACGGACTGCTGTCGATGGGGGAGACCGCCGAGGAGGTCGCCGCCCGGCACGGCGTCAGCCGCGAGCGCCAGGACGAGTTCGCGCTGCGCAGCCACCGGCTGGCCGCGAGCGCCCGCAAGGACGGCCACTTCGACGACGAACTCCTGCCGGTCCGGCGCCCGGACGGGATCGTCGTCGACAGCGACGAGTGCGTCCGCGAGGACACCTCCCTGGAGCGGCTCGCGCGGCTGAAGCCGGTGTTCCGCGACGGCGGCACGGTCACCGCGGGGAACGCCTCACCCATGAACGACGGGGCCGCGGGTCTCCTCCTGGTCAGCGAGGAGGCGCTCAACGAACTCGGTCTCGAATCGCTCGGGCGCTACGTCGCCGGGGCGTCGGCCGGAGTGCACCCGGACGTGATGGGCATCGGGCCGGTCCCGGCCACGCAGAAGGCGCTCGCGCGGGCGCGCTGGGCCGTGGGGGACGTCCAGGAGACCGAGTTCAACGAGGCGTTCGCGGCGCAGGCGCTGGCCTGCGTCGACCGGCTCGGCATCGATCCGGAGCTGGTCAACCCGAGCGGCGGGGCGATCGCGCTCGGGCATCCGCTGGGGTGCTCGGGGGCGCGGATCCTGACGACCCTGCTGCACCGGATGCGGCGCACGGGGGCGGAGCGGGGGCTCGCCACGATGTGTGTGGGGGTGGGGCAGGGGAGTGCGGTGCTGGTGGAGCGCCACTAGGGGCTCCGCCGGGGTGCGGGGTCCTGGGGGGTATGCGCGAGTGCGGCGCCGTTGGGGCTGGGCGCGCAGTTCCCCGCGCCCCTGAGGGGCGGCCCCTGCGGGGGCTCCCCCTTCGTCGCTGCGGGTTGATCGGTGTGCATACCATCGGTCTTCGCATGGACACGATGACTCTGTGGAACCTCAACGGCTGGCAGTTCGCGGCGCTCGCCCTCGCGGCGCTGCTCGTCGGCTTCTCGAAGACCGCCGTGAGCGGTGCCAACACCATCAGCCTCGCGGTCTTCGCCGCAGTGCTGCCCGCCCGTGCATCCACGGGCGTCCTGCTCCCGGTGCTGATCGCCGGGGACGTGCTCGCCGTCCTCACCTACCGGCGGCACGCCCACTGGCCCACCCTGTGGCGCCTGTTCCCCGCGGTCGCGGCCGGAGTGGTGGCCGGCACGGTCTTCCTGATGTGGGCGGACGACGCGGTCGTCAGGACCTCGATCGGCGCGATCCTGCTGCTGATGGCCGGCGTGACCGTGTGGCGCCGCCGGGTCGCCGAGGCCGAGCGCGGCCCCGACGAGGTGGTCACCCGCGCCGGGCGCGTCAAGGCCCGCTCCTACGGTGTCCTCGGCGGCTTCACCACCATGGTCGCCAACGCCGGCGGGCCGGTGATGTCGATGTACCTGCTGTCCGCCGGGTTCCGCAAGCTCGGCTTCCTCGGCACCTCCGCCTTCTTCTTCCTGATCGTCAACGTGTCGAAGGTGCCCTTCAGCGTCGGACTCGGCCTGATCGACGGCCGCTCGCTGCTCCTCGACGCCGCGCTCGTCCTGTTCGTCGTGCCCGGGGCGTTCCTCGGCAAGTGGGCTGTGAACCGGATCAACCAGCGGCTCTTCGAGCAGCTCGTCATCGCGGCGACCGTGGTGGGCGGGGTTCAGCTCCTGCTGACCTGAACCCCGCGGCGGGCGGGAGGTTCGCTCAGGGCGCGATCCCGACACCCGGGACCCGGCTCCAGGCCCGCTCCTGAGCGGCCGTCATCGCCGGCCACCGCAGCCCGCCCGGCCGGGGCTCCACCCGCGAGGCGTAGCCGCCGGGCCGGAAGCCCGGATCGTAGAAGCAGCCGCTCGCGCACGCCCGAGCGATCGAGCGGGCCGTGGGCCGCACCCCGGTCCGCACCCACCGGTCCAGCGCGCCGACGGAGACGGCGTACTCGGCGGCGCTCAGCTCGCTGTGCTCGCTCTCGCGGGTGAACGTCTGCACCAGGTACCGCTCCCGGCCCGCCCCGCGCAGCGCGGCCCGGTAGGCGGACTCGTGCTCGACGAACGCGGTCGGGTCGTCGATCGCGTGCAGGGTCAGTACGGGGATCCGGACGTCGCCGGTGAGGTCGCTGTCGTACGACAGGTCCCGGACGGCCGTGGGGTCGGCGGCGAACCGCTCGACACCGGCGTTCAGCGCCCGGTCGTCGTGCGAACCCGAGTAGCGCACGCCCTGGTTGGAGAAGGGGTTCCGGCCCCCGAGACGTCCGTGCACGAGATCACGGAACGTGAACGTCGCGAACCGCAGGTGCGACTCCAGGGTGCGCTCCGGAATCCCGGTGACGGCGAGGATGTCGTCGAGGTTGCGCTGCTGCGCCGCCGTCCGCTCCCCCGGCGCCGAGGAGAACCCGGTGCACTCCTGGAGCCGGGCGCGCAGGCCCGCCGAGGTCATCGTGGAGTCGGCCCGCAGCCCCTGCCACAGCGGGTACTCCGGCTCGCTCGGGCGGGGATGGTTGCCGCAGTAGTACTGGTAGACCACGCGGAGATCGACCCGGTAGTCGTACCCCCGTGAACCGCCCGCCAGCACCCCGTTGGTCAGCAGCGCCCCGTCGTACCGGCCCGGGTAGGTCTCGACCGTCTTCGCCGCGACGTTCCCGCCCCAGGACTGCCCGTGCACCAGGGTCAGCTCCGGTGCGCCGAACCTCCCGACGAACACCCGCCGCACGCTCTCCGTGTCCGCGGCCGCCATCCGGGTGCCGTAGCCGCCCCGCCGGTACGACGAACCGGCCCACGCGTACCCCTGGTCCACCATCACCGACCAGCGGCCCAGGTCGTCTAGGCTGCGCGCGGGGTCGGACTCCGCGCCCAGGTCGGGGCCTCCGTGCGCGTGCACCACGAGCGAGCCGTTCCAGTCCTCGGGCACGGCGATGGCGTAGTGGGCGCCGTTCGCGTCCTGCCCGGTCCAGCAGGTCGCCTTCCCGGCCAGTGCCGGCGGGCAGTCCGCGGGGGCCGGGCCCGGCGCGGTCGGGTCCGCCGGTGCGGCGGCGGTCAGGGTGCCCACGGTCAGAGCCGCGAGGCAGGCGGTGAGGCCGCGTCGCAGCAGGCGTGCGGTGGTCCCGTTCAAGGCGCTTCTCCTCGTCTTCGTCGACGTCGGGCCGTGATGCTAGGGACCGCCGGAAGCGAGGTACACCGTCTGATCGTTTGTGTTCATAGAGTTCGCCGGGCGCGTCCGGGAGGGCACGCGGGGGCGCGTCCGGGAGGGCCCGCGGGCGCCGGTTCAGCCTTGGACGACCGAGGCGCGCATCCGGTCGACGGCGCGCAGCACCTCGGCGCGGTTCTTGGCGCTCTTGACCCAGGCGGGGAGCCTGGCGACGGCGGTCATCTTCCGGCCGTGCTCGTACCAGGGGTCCCGCTCCCGCAGCCGAGCGGCGACGAACCGCCGGATCAGGTCGAGGTGTTCGAGGTTGTACGCCCACAACTCACCGTGCCGGGTGTCCGAGCGCAGCCACAGCGCAGGCCAGGTGCCCGCGCCGACGGGACCGCACATCCCGCAGGAGCGGCAGATCACCTCGGCCCGCGCGAAACGCGCGATCCGGTCGCAGCGGGGACAGCGCACCAGCACCGAGCCGCGGAAGGAGTAGTCAGTCCTGCCGGGGTCGTGGAAGCGCGTCGGGTCCTGGGACATGGCTCGATCGTGACAGCGGCGGGCGCCCCGGTGCCATCGGGATTCAGCGGGCGTCGGCCGCCTCGGGCGCCGGTCTGCCGCTCGGCAGGCCGCTGGAGAGGTCCTCCGTCAGCAGGCGCTTGGCGATGGTGTCGACGGCCGCGCGCAGCGCCGCGCCGGACGGGCGGCCGATGTCCTGCTCGACCCGGCCCATCAGCCAGGAGCCCCAGGCCGCGGTGATGACCTCCGCCTCCCGGGCGCCCGCCGGGGTGTGCGAGAGCAGGGAGCCGGCGCGGGTCAGGTAGCCCTCGTCGACCATCCGGTCGAAGACCGGGAGCAGCACCTCCGGCGGCACGTGGCGGCGGGCGGCGATCAGTCCCAGACTCGCGTGGCCGACCACCCGGTCGAGCAGCTCCACCTGCATCACCGCCCAGGCCCCGGCCACGTCGAGCCGGGTGTCGGAGTCCTGGACCAGGCGGCGCGCGGTGTCCAGGTCGGTACTGCCGATGATCTTCATGACGGAGGCTTCGAGGACCGGCTGGGAGTCGGCGCCGCGCGGCTGCCCGAACCCCTCGCCCATGTCCGTCGACCCCATCCGGGCGCTGTCGCGCAGCTCGACCTGTTTGAGGAAGAGGGCGACGACGAACCCGATCGCCGCGACCGGCACCGTCCACAGGAACACCGTCTGCAAGGTGTCCGCGTAGGCGTCGACGATCGGCGCGGCCACCGCGTCGGGCAGGTCGTGCACGCCCTCCGGGCTGGTCGCCGCCCGCGCGACGACGGCCGGGTCGGCGCCGGGCACCGCGGACGCCTCGGCGACGCCCTGCCGCAGGTTGGGGCCGAGGCTGTTGGTGTAGATGGTGCCGAAGACGGCCGTGCCGAAGGAACTGCCCAGGGTCCGGAAGAAGGTGACGCCCGAGGTCGCGGTGCCCAGGTCGGCGTAGTCGACGGTGTTCTGCACGGCGATCGTCAGGACCTGCATGCACAGGCCGATCCCGGTGCCGAGCACGAACATGTACAGCGACTCCAGCCAGGTCCCGGTCGACGGCCCCATCAGGGACATCAGATACAGGCCGAGCCCCATCACCAGCGAGCCGACGATCGGGAACAGCCGGTACTTGCCCGTCTTGCTGACCACGTTGCCGCTGAACACCGACGCGATGAGCAGGCCGATCACCATCGGCAGCGTCCGCACACCGGAGACCGTCGCCGAGTCGCCGTCCACGTACTGGAGATAGCTCGGCAGATAGGTCATCGCGCCGAGCATGGCGAAACCGACGATGAAGCTCAGCACCGAGCAGACCGTGAACACCGGATTGCCGAACAGCCGCATCGGCAGCATCGGTTCGGGCGCCCGGGTCTCCACCCAGCAGAACAGACCGAGGGCGATCACACCGCCGACGAACAGGCCGATGATGACCCCGGAGCCCCACGCGTACTCGTTGCCGCCCCAGCTCGTCGCGAGGATCAGCGCACTCGCGCCGACCGCGACGCAGGCGATGCCCAGGTAGTCGATCACCGGCCGGGACGCCGACTTGACCACGGGGATCGTACGGGCGGCGGCGATGACCACCACGATCGCGATGGGCACGTTGACGTAGAACGCCCAGCGCCACGTCAGATGGTCGGTGAACAGCCCGCCCAGCAGCGGGCCGATGACCGTGGCGACGCCGAACACGGCGCCGATCGCGCCCTGGTACTTGCCGCGTTCGCGCAGCGGGATCACATCGGCGATCAGCGCCATCGACGTGACCATGAGGCCACCGGCGCCGATGCCCTGCATCGCCCGCCACAGGATCAGCAGCGTCATGTTCCCGGCGAGGCCGCACAGGAACGAGCCCGTGATGAACACGATCGCGGAGACCTGGAAGACCAGTTTGCGGCCGAACATGTCGCCGAACTTGCCGACGAGCACCGTCGCGACGGTCTCCGCGAGCAGGTACGAGGTCACCACCCACGACATGTGCTCGGCGCCGCCGAGGTCCGACACGATGGTCGGCAGCGCGGTGCCCACGATCGTCTGGTCCAGGGCGGCCAGCAGCATGCCGAGCATGATCGTCACGAAGACGACGTTGCGGCGGCGTGCGTCCAGCACGGGGGGATCGGCGGCCGGCGGCCGTGCGGCTTCCTCGGCGACTGTCACGAGGACACGTTCACCCGGGCGGATCGTCCTCGCACGTGGGAGGGACCACACGGGTGTCCCGCAGGGCCCTCCCTACGGCTCCGTCCGCAGCCGCGGCGCGCACTGTGCCGCGTCCACCGGCTCCGCGCCGTTCTCCACGCGCTCCGCCAGCGCCCGCCCCCACTCCGCCACCGCGGCCGGGTCCACCCCGTACGGCCGTGCCCCGCCCGCTGCCGCCGCCCACTCCTCGACCGCCCCGGCGCCGCGCCGCAGCAGCCGGGCCCCGCCCGTGACGTTCCCGCGCGCCGCGTGGGTGAGGCCCACGGCGAGCTGGGCCAGTCCCCGCCACAGCCCGCGCTCCCGCTCGGGCCCCGACTTCCAGGCGTCCTCGAAGACCTCGTGGGCGTGGAACGGCCGGCCCGCGTCCAGCAGCTCCTGCGCCTCGGCGACCGTCCGCTCCGGGGTGCGTACGACCCCCTCGGGCTGCCGGGCGACCCCGTCCGCGCCGTAGGGCAGCGGGCGCCCGAGCCCGTCCCGGGGCCGGGCGTTGCGCGCCCGCCCCTCGTCGTCGCGGTCCCGTGCCCCGGCCGTCCGGTTCGGCGATTGTCCGTCCATACGCCGATTGTGCCGCGCCCGGTGCCGCTTTCGAGGCGCCCCCCGGTGTGCGGTAAAGTGCTGTCCGCGCGATCACGCACCTCACCGTGTGTGAGCGCACCGGGACGTGGCGCAGCTTGGTAGCGCACTTGACTGGGGGTCAAGGGGTCGCAGGTTCAAATCCTGTCGTCCCGACGGTGCGAAGGGTCTTCGCGGGCGAGAGCTCACGGAGGCCCTTTTCGTTTACCCCGTTGTATCCGGTATGCGTGGTTATGGCCTGCCGCGTTCCGGGTACGCGGACCGGGCGGCACGGGGGTGCGGAGCCCGCGCCGCCGTATGGGGGTGACGGTCATGACCCTGTTCCGTGATCGGGTGCACGCGGGCCGGGAGCTGGCCCGGGAGCTGCTGGACCGGCGGGCCTCGGCGGAGTTCCGGGACCCGGTGGTGCTGGCCCTGCCCCGCGGCGGGGCGACCGTGGCCCTGGAGGTGGCCCGGGCGCTGGACGCCCCCCTCGACGTCCTGGTCGCCCGGAAGATCGGCGCGCCCTTCCACGAGGAGTTCGGCATCGGCGCGCTGTGCGGGGACGACCCTCCGGTCTTCGACGAGTGGACCCTCGCACGGCTCGGTCTCACCGAGCAGTCCCTGGCCGCCGACGTGGCCCGGGAACGCGCCGAGCTGCGCCGGCGCGAGGAGCTCTACCGGCACGGCCGCCCCGCCCTCGACCTGCGGGGACGCACCGTGATCGTGGTCGACGACGGCCTCGCCACGGGGGTCACCGCCCGCGCCGCCCTGCGCTGGATCCGCGGCCGGGCCCCGGAACGCGTCCTGCTGGCCGTGCCGGTCGGCTCGCCCGAGGGCCTGGCCCTGGTGGGCCGGGAGGCCGACGAGGTGATCTGCCCGCACCGGCCGGCCGACTTCATGGCCGTGGGCCTCTGGTACGAGGACTTCGCGCAGCTCACCGACGCCGATGTGCTGGGGGCGCTGAGAACGGGAGCCGAGGGATCGACTCCGGGCGCCGGTGGTAG
Source organism: Streptomyces sp. NPDC048002 (assembly GCF_040653275.1). NCBI lineage: Bacteria > Bacillati > Actinomycetota > Actinomycetes > Kitasatosporales > Streptomycetaceae > Streptomyces > Streptomyces sp. NPDC048002. The sequence goes on from NZ_JBEZNL010000010.1 coordinate 174,302, forward strand.
AAGCGGACCATGAACCATTCAGCACCTGACTCCACGTCCGCCCCGGCCGGTTCCGCCCTGCCCGGCGCCGGCACGCCCGACCACCGCGGCCGCACCGGACTCGACCGGACCGGCCTGGACCTCACCGGCAACCCCCGGGTGCGGGTCCGGGACGTGAAGCTGCTCTCCAGCCACTGGTACGTCGAGCGGTCCACCACCTTCGACCTCCGGCACGCCGACGGCACCTGGCACACCCAGGAGCGCGAGACCCACGACCGCGGCAACGGCGCGACCATGCTGCTGTACGACGCGGCCCGCGAAACCGTCCTGCTGACACGGCAGTTCCGCTTCCCCGTCTACGTCAACGGCCACCCCGACGGCATGCTGGTGGAGACCCCGGGCGGACTCCTCGACGACGAGGACGAACACCCCGAGGTCGCCGTGCGGCGCGAGGTGGTCGAGGAGACCGGGCACACCATCGGCGCGGTGGAGCACGTCTTCGACGTCTACATGAGCCCCGGCTCGGTCACCGAACGCGTGAGCTTCTACGCCGCCGAGTACGGCCCGTCCACCCGCACCCACGAGGGCGGCGGCCTGGACGAGGAGGGCGAGGACATCGAGATCCTCGAACTGCCCTTCCGTCAGGCCCTGGAGATGATCCGCACCGGGGAGATCGCCGACGCCAAGACCATCATGCTGCTCCAATGGGCCGCCCTGGACGGCCCGTTCGCCAAGTAGCGCAACCGGCGCTTGACTTGAAGTGCGCTTCAAGCTGAAGACTCCCTGTCGCACACCACGAACGGGAGGCATCCGCATGAAGTACCGCACCATCGGCACCGATCCCCGCAACCGCCGCGAGGTCAGCGTCCTCGCACTCGGCGCCATGCTGTTCGGCTCGCGCACCGACGAGGAGACGTCCTTCGCCGTCCTCGACCGCTATGCCGAGGCCGGCGGCAACTTCATCGACACGTCCGACAACTACGCCTACTGGGAGGACGGCGGCCAGGGCGGCCAGAGCGAGGCACTGCTCGGCCGGTGGCGGCGCAGCCGGGGCATCGGCGAGGAGATCGTCATCGCCACCAAGCTCGGCGCCCGCCCCCTGGCCCCCGGCACCGGCTTCGTCGACAACCCCGAGGGCCTGTCGGCGAAGGTGATCCGCGAGTCCGCCGAACGCAGCCGCGAACTCCTCGGCGTCGAGAAGATCGACCTGCTGTACGCGCACGTCGAGGACCACCGGGTCCCCCTGGAGGAGACCGTCGAGGGGTTCGCCGAGCTGGTGGCGGAGGGCACCGTGGGCCTGCTCGGGGCCAGCAACCACGCCGTGTGGCGGGTGGAGCGGGCCCGCGCCCTCGCCGCCGCCCGCTCCCTGCCCGGCTACCAGGTGCTCCAGTACCAGCACAGCCATCTGCGGCCGCGCTTCGACGTGCCCAGCGACCTGTTCCCCGACGGCAGCCTCGGCCACGCCGGAGCGGAACTGATGTCGTACCTGCGCGCCGAGTCCGACCTCACCCTCGTCGCGTACTCCCCGCTGCTGGCCGGCGCCTACACCCGCCCGGACAAGCCGCTGGCGCCCGACTACGACCACCCGGGCAGCCCCGCCCGCCTGAAGGTGCTGCGCGAGGTGGCGCGGGAGGCGGACGCGACCGTCAACCAGGTCGTGCTGGCCTGGCAGATCGGCGCGCCGCTGCCGGTGATACCCCTGGCCGGGGCGTCCTCGGTCGCGCAGCTGGAGGAGAACCTGGCCGCGGTGGACCTGGAGCTGACGGCCGAGCAGCGCGCCCGGCTGGACGCCGCCCACTGAGGACCGGGTGGCGGACGGCCGGCCGCAGTAGGCTCCGAAGGGAAGCCGAAGGAGCGTGCCTCATGCCCATTCCCGGCGGCCGGTCCGTCCGTACCACCCCCGAGGGTCTGCTGTGGGAGCCCTGCGAGCGCCGGGTGCGCGGCGTCAAGGGGGGGACCACCGTGGTGGACAGCCGGCACCCCGTGCTGGTCTGGGAACCCGAGGGGATCCCCGTCCCGTGCTACGCCTTCCCCCGCGCCGAGGTCCGCACCGACCTCCTGCGCCCGGCGGAGCATCCACCGACGGGCACCCACACCGGCTCGCGCGTCTTCTACGACCTGGAGGTCGACGGCGAGCGGATGGCCAACGCGGCCTGGACCTTCCCCGCGGACGACCTCGCCGGGCACATCGCCTTCGAGTGGTTCCTGCGCCGCCACGACGGCCTGGACCACTGGTACGACGAGGACGAGGAGATCTTCGGGCACCCCCGCGACCCGCACCACCGGGTGGACGCGCTGCGCAGCAGCCGTCACGTCCAGGTGGAGATCGGCGGCGTCCTGGTGGCCGACACCCGTCGGCCGGTACTGCTGTTCGAGACCGGACTGCCCACCCGGTACTACCTGCCGCCCGAGGACGTCCGCCTGGACCTGTTCGAGGCCACCCGGCACACCTCGCTCTGCCCCTACAAGGGCAACGCCCGGTACTGGAGCTTCGGCGGCGCGGCGGACGTGCCGCGCAACGTCGTCTGGAGCTACCCGGAGCCGCTGCCCGCGGTCGGCGCCATCGAGGGACGGCTCGCCTTCTACAACGAGGCGGTCGATCTCGTGGTGGACGGCGAACGCCTGCCGCGCCCGGACACCCTGTTCAGCGCCTCACTCCGGAAGTGAGCCGCGCCCAGCTCAAGGAGCGGGCCGCCCCCCGTCCAAGGAGTGAGCCTCGCCTCCCTCAAGGAGCGGGCCGCGCCCCGCTCAGGCGGTGAAGCGGTCGAGGAGGGCGTCCAGGCCCGCCGCGAGGCCCTCGGGGCCGCCCCGTTCGGCGAGCGCCGGGGCCGCCTCCCGCAGCCGGGGCAGTTCCTGCGACGGCATCCGGTGCAGGCCCAGCCGGAACGCGGGATCCGTCTCCTCGGGGTTGTCCACCATCGCCCGCAGCTCCACCGACACATAGCCCAGCAGCCAGGCGGTGTAGGCGCGGAGCGCCGCCGTGGAGCGCGCCTCGTCCAGCCCGGCCTCCCGCAGCAGCCCCAGCACCCGCTCGTGGTCCTTCAGCACGGCCAGCGGGCGGCGGGCCAGCGGCACGGCCAGCATGCGGGTGGCGAGCAGGGGCACCGCGTGCGGATGCGCCAGGCAGACCTCGTACGAGGCGCGGGCCACGCGGTGCAGACCGGCCCGCCAGTCGGCGGCGTCGTCCGGCAGGGCGGCGAGCCGCTCGGCCAGTTCGAGGTAGAGGGCCTCGACCAGACCGTCCAGCAGGGCCTCCTTGCCGGCCGCGTACCGGTACAGCGCCATCGCCTCCACGCCGAGTTCGCCGCCGAGGCGCCGCATGCTCAGCGCCGACAGGCCCTCCCGGTCCACCAGTTCCAGGGCGCTGGCCAGCACCCGCTCCCGGCTCAGCCGGCCGTAGCGGCCGCGGTCGCTCGCGCGTCTGGCGGGCGTGGGCTTCTTCGGGTTCGCCATGCGCACACCTCGGTTCCGTCCGTCAGGACCGGCGGCGCCCGGGCCCGATCGAAGCGTACGGGGTGATCCGTACGCTGCCGGGTTGACCGGGCCGGTTGCTGAGTGGAGGATGTACGTATACATCGTATACATACGATGCGCGCGGTGAGGGACCACGGGTACCGCGGAGCCGGACGGGTCCGCGTCCGCGCCGTCGGCGGAGCTGCCGCCCCCGGTGGCGCGGGACCCGTGCCGCGCGGCAACGACCGAGCGCGGGTGGCCGACGATCATGAGCGCGCCCATCGAGGACTACGCACTCCTCAGTGACCTGGAGACCGCGGCCATGGTCGGCCGGGACGGCTCCGTCGACTGGCTGTGTCTGCCCCGCTTCGACTCGCCCGCCTGTCTCGCCGCCCTGCTGGGCACCCCGGACCACGGCTTCTGGCGCCTCGCGCCCCCCGGCCGGGGCCCCTGCACCCGCAGGGCCTACCGCCACGACACCCTCGTCCTGGACTCGTACTGGGAGACCGCGACCGGCGCCGTACGGGTCACCGACTTCATGCCGCCGCGCGCCCAACTGCCCTGTCTGGTAAGGGTCGTCGAGGGGCTCTCCGGTGCGGTGACCCTCCGCAGCGAGCTGCGGCTGCGCTTCCACCAGGGCCGGGTGGTGCCCTGGGCGCGGCCCGACGGGGACTGCGTCGTCGCGGTCGCCGGTCCCGACGCGGTGTGGGTGAGCGCCGACGGACCCGTCCGGACGCTTGGCGGGGAGTCGTCCACCGTCGCGGAGTTCACCGTCACGGCCGGACGCCGGCTGGCGCTGACCCTGGTCTGGGCCCCCTCGCACCGGCCGGGCCCGCCCGAGCCCCTCGCCGTGCCCGCGGAGACGGTGCTGAAGGAGACCGTCGACTACTGGCGCCGCTGGACCGGCCGCTGCCGCTACGACGGGCCCTGGCGGGATGCCGTGGTCCGCTCCCTGATCACCCTCAAGGCGCTCACCTACGCCCCCACCGGCGGGATCGTCGCCGCGCCCACCACCTCGCTGCCCGGCTGTGTCGGCGGCGAACGCAACTGGGACCACCGCTACTGCTGGCTGCGCGACTCCACCCTCACGCTCTCCTGCCTCCTGCGCTGCGGCTACCAGGAGGAGGCCACGGCCTGGCTGGCCTGGCTGGTGCGGGCCATCGCGGGCGACCCGGCCGACCTCCAGACCGTCTACGGCGTCGGCGGGCAGCGCCTGCTGCCGGAGACCGAGGCGCCCTGGCTGCCCGGCTACGAGGGGTCCCGCCCGGTGCGGTTCGGCAACTCGGCCGTCGGACAGTTCCAACTGGACGTCTACGGCGAGGTCCTGGACACGCTCTGGCAGTCGCTGCTGGCGGGCATCCCCATGCCCGCGCACCTGTGGAACCTGGTCGAGGCCCTGATGGGCTTCCTGCTGCGGCACTGGCGTGAACCGGACCGCGGCCTGTGGCAGGTGCGCGGACCGCGCCGCCAGTTCGTGCACTCCAAGGTCATGACCTGGGTGGCCGCCGACCGCGCGCTGCGCATGGGCGAACTCCTCGGCCGCAACGGCTCCTCGGACCGCTGGCGGACCATGCGCGACCAGGTCCACGACCAGATCTGCCGTCGCGGCTGGGACCCCGCCCGGCGCTCCTTCGTGCAGGCGTACGGCTCGCCGGCCCTGGACGCCTCCGCCCTGCTGCTGCCCAAGGTGCGCTTCCTGCCCGCCGCCGACCCGCGGGTGCGCGCCACCGTGTGCGCCATGAGCGGCCTCGACGAGGGCGGATTCCTGCGGCGGTACGCGCGGGCCGGCCGCGGCGTGCACGAGGTGGACGGCATGCCGGGCCGCGAGGGCGCGTTCGTGTCCTGCTCGCTGTGGTACGCCGACGCCCTCGCCGCCACCGGCCGCACCGCCGAGGCCCGGGAGACCTTCGAACGGGTCCTCGACGTCCGCAACGACGTGGGGCTGCTCGCCGAGCAGTGGGACCCCGCCCTCGGCCGTCAACTGGGCAACGCCCCGCAGGCGTCCAGCCACATCGCCCTCGCCGAGAGCGCGTTCGCCCTGGCCGGGACCGCCAGTCCGACGGCTTGGCCCGACGGCTCAGTCCGACGGCGCAGTCCGACGGCTCAGTCCGACGGCTTCCGGCGCCGCGCGGACCCGGCGTAGCCGAGCGGGTTCAGCTGCTGGAAGCGCCAGCTGTCCCGGCACATGTCGGCGAGGTCGCGGGTGGGCCGCCAGCCCCAGGCGCGGTCCGCCGCGCTCACGTCGGCGATCAGTTCCGCGACGTCGCCGGGCCGCCGCTGCGCCACCTCGTAGGGCACCTGGAGGCCGCACGTCCGGGAGAAGGTGTCGACCACGTCCAGTACCGAACTCCCCTTGCCGCGGGCGAGGTTGAACACCTGCAGGCCCCTCCGGTCGGCGAGGTGGTCCAGCGCCATGCGGTACGCCTCGACGCAGTCCATGACGTGCAGGTAGTCCCGGACCGCCGTGCCGTCCCGGGTGGGGTAGTCGCCGCCGCGCACGTTCAGCCGCGGATGCCGGCCGACGGCCACCTGGGCCAGGTACGGCATCAGGTTGTCGGGCGTGCCCCGGGGGTCCTCGCCGAGCAGTCCGCTCGGGTGGGCGCCGACCGGGTTGAAGTAGCGCATGCACAGCACGGAGTACTCGGGGTGGCGGCGGCACACGTCGGCGAGGATCTGCTCACAGGTCCACTTGGTCTCCGCGTAGGGGTGGCCGGGCCGGGCGGGCGCGTCCTCGCGGATCGGGCCGGGGCCCGCGGCGCCGTAGACCGAGCAGGACGAGGAGTACACCAGCTGGTGCACCCCGTGCGCGTGCATGGCGCCCAGCAGGGCCATGGTGCCGCCGACGTTGACGTCGTAGTACTCGACCGGTCTGCGCAGCGATTCCGACGCCGACTTCAGGCCCGCGAAGTGCAGCACGGCGTCCACCGTGTGCCGGTCGAAGACGGCCGACAGGGCGTGCCGGTCGCGGATGTCCAGGTCGTAGACGGCGCCGACGAACCGGCCCGCGACGCGTTCGACGCGCGCGAAGACCTGCGAGGAGCTGTTGCTGTAGTTGTCGACCACGATCACCTCGTAGCCGTGGTCCAGCAGCTCGACGCAGGTGTGACTGCCGATGAATCCGCCCCCGCCGGTCACGAGGACAGTGGACGGTGCGCTCATGGGCCCGGCTCCGCTCCCTCATGCTGATGAAGAACGGGGAACACCGTATGTTTACGACGTATATGTACGACTCTGCTCCCCCCGGCAGCCACAGTCAAGCGCTCAGCCCCTGACGAGCAGCTGGAAGTCGAAGGAGTAGCGCGAGGCCCGGTAGACGTGGGTGCCGTACTCCACCGCGCGGCCGGTGTCGTCGTAGGCGGTGCGCTCCATGGTGAGCAGGGCCGCGCCCGGTGGCTCGTCGAGCCGGGCGGCCTCCCCGGCGGTGGCCGAGCGGGCCCCGACCCGCTGGTGGGCGCTGTGCAGGGTGATCCCGGCCGAGCGCATCATCCGGTACAGGCCGGTCTCCTCCAGGCGGGCCGTGTCGGAATCCAGGAGTCCGGCCGGAAGGTGGTTGCACAGCAGGGCCACCGGCCGGTCGTGGGTGTGGCGCAGCCGCTCCAGGAGGACCACCTCGGTGCCCTCGGCCAGGCCGAGGGCCGCGGCCACCCGGGCGTCGGCCTGGACGGTCTCGTTGCGCACGACCCGGGTGGTGGGTCCCTGCCCGGCCGCCTCCAGGTCGTCGTAGAGGCTGCTCAGTTCCAGGGGGCGCCGGACCTGGCTGTGCACCACCTGGGTGCCGACCCCGCGCCGTCTGATCAGCAGCCCCTTGTCGACCAGGGACTGGATGGCCTGACGGACGGTCGGCCGGGACAGGCCGAGCCGGGTCGACAGGTCGATCTCGTTGCCCAGGAGGTGGCCGGGGGTCAGCTCGCCGCCGCCGATCGCCGCCTCCAGTTGCCGGGCGAGCTGATGGTAGAGGGGCACCGGGCTGTTGCGGTCCAGGGTGAGGTGCAGGGCGTCGAGCGCCGAGGGGAGGGGGACGCGGCCTCGGGTCCTGGCCATGGACGTACCTGCCTTTCCGGCGCGTCGGGGATACCCCCGGGCGCAGCGGGTAGAGATCGTCTTCGCCGCCTCCCAGGTGTAGGTCCCCCGGGACCGCCCTGTCAATAGTTTGTACTTACATTCTGACCTTTGAGTGAAATGATGTCTTAACAAAGTATTGACAGCGGGCGCCTCAAGGGATTGGATCCGGGACCAACGCAGCCGCGTTTCTTTCCCGGCGTTCCCCCGTCGCACAGTGAGGTGCAGGAAAGATGGACCGCTCTTCGCACGCCCGCTCCCGCTCCCGCAGGATGACGACCCTGGCGGCCGTGGCCGCCGCGGCGGCCCTGACCCTCGCCGGCTGCTCCAGCGGCTCCGGCGGCAAGAAGGCCGAGGAGGGCGCGGACGGCGCCTCCGCGGGCAAGGCGGACACCCCGCGGATGACGGTCGCCCTGGTCACCCACCAGTCGCAGGGCGACACCTTCTGGGACATCGTCCGCAAGGGCGCCGAGGCCGCCGCCGCCAAGGACAACGTCAAGCTCGTCTACTCGGCCGACCCCAGCGCCGGTGTCCAGGCCAACCTGGTGCAGAACGCCATCGACCAGAAGGTCGACGGCATCGCCGTCACCCTCGCCAAGCCCGACGCCCTCAAGGACGTCATAGCCCAGGCGAAGGCGGCGGGCATACCCGTCGTCGGCCTCAACTCCGGTGTCAGCGAGTGGCAGAAGCTCGGTCTGATGGAGTTCTTCGGCCAGGACGAGACGGTCGCCGGCGAGGCGCTCGGCAAGCGGCTGAACGAGGCGGGCGCCAAGAGGGCCGTCTGCGTCATCCAGGAACAGGGCAACATCGGGCTCACCCAGCGCTGCGACGGCGTGGAGAAGACCTTCTCCGGCTCGGTCGAGACACTGAACGTCAACGGCACCGACATGCCCTCGGTGAAATCGACGATCACCGCCAAGCTCGCCGAGGACAAGGCGATCGACTACGTCGTCACCCTCGGCGCCCCCTTCGCGCTGACCGCCGCGCAGTCCGTCTCGGAGTCGGGCAGCGAGGCCGAGGTCGCCACCTTCGACCTCAACAAGGAACTCACCGGGGCCATCAGCGAGGGCTCGATCGAGTTCGCCGTCGACCAGCAGCCCTACCTCCAGGGCTATCTGGCGATCGACTCGCTGTGGCTCTACAAGAACAACGGCAACTACCTGGGCGGCGGCGAGCAGCCCGTGCTGACCGGCCCGGCCTTCGTCGACAAGTCCAACGTCGAGGCCGTCGAGGGCTTCGCCGCGAAGGGCACCCGGTGATGAGCACGACCGGACAGGCCGGTCCGGCGGTGGCCACGCCGCCGCCGGACCCCGGCCCGCGGCCCACCGACGGGCGGACCGCCGGGCGCCCGCTCGTGCTCAGGCTCCTCGCCCGGCCCGAGGTGGGCGTCCTCCTCGGAGCGGTCGCGGTGCTGGTCTTCTTCCTGATCACCGCCCCGCCCGTGCGCGACGGCGGCTCGATGGCCAACATCCTGTACCAGTCGTCGACGATCGGGATCATGGCGCTGCCCGTGGCCCTGCTGATGATCGGCGGCGAGTTCGACCTGTCGGCGGGCGTCGCCGTGGTCGCCTCGGCCCTCACCGCCAGCATGATCAGCTACCAGCTGACCATGAACGTCTGGGGCGGCGTGGTCGTGGCCCTGATCGTCTCGCTGGCGGTCGGGTTCCTCAACGGCTGGATGCTGGTCCGGACCGGCCTGCCCAGCTTCCTGGTCACCCTCGGCACCTTCCTGATCCTCCAGGGCGCCAACCTGGCCGTCACCAAGTGGGTGACCGGGAACGTCGCCACCGACGACATCAGCGACATGGACGGCTTCGGCCAGGCCGAGGCCCTGTTCGCCTCCTCCTTCGGGATCGGCGGCGTCCAGGTCAAGATCACCATCCTCTGGTGGCTGGTCTTCGCCGCCCTCGCCACCTGGGTGCTGCTGCGCACCAAGTACGGCAACTGGGTCTTCGCCGTCGGCGGCAACCAGGAGTCCGCCCGCGCGGTCGGCGTGCCCGTCACCTTCACCAAGATCTCGCTGTTCATGCTCGTCGGCTTCGGCGCCTGGTTCGTCGGCATGCACCAGCTGTTCTCCTTCAACACCGTGCAGTCCGGCGAGGGCGTCGGCCAGGAGCTGATCTACATCGCCGCCGCCGTCATCGGCGGCTGCCTCCTCACCGGCGGCTACGGCTCGGCGATCGGCCCGGTCTTCGGCGCCTTCATGTTCGGCATGGTCCAGCAGGGCATCGTGTACGCGGGCTGGAACCCCGACTGGTTCAAGACCTTCCTCGGCGTGATGCTCCTCGGCGCCACGCTCATCAATCTGTGGGTCCGCCGCACGGCGACCCGGAGGTGACCGCGATGACCACCCCGCACGCAGCCCCGGCCAAGGACCGGGCCCCGGCCGATGACCGGCCGATCGTCGAACTGCGCGGCGCCGGCAAGTCCTACGGCAACATCCGCGCCCTGCACGGAGTCGACCTCGCCGTCCACCCCTCCTCGGTGACCTGCGTCCTCGGTGACAACGGCGCCGGCAAGTCCACCCTCATCAAGATCGTCTCCGGGCTGCACCAGCACACCGAGGGCGAGTTCCTCGTCGACGGCGAGCCGGTACGCTTCGGCACCCCGCGCGAGGCCCTCGACCGCGGCATCGCCACCGTCTACCAGGACCTGGCGACGGTCCCCCTGATGCCGGTGTGGCGCAACTTCTTCCTCGGCTCCGAGCTGACCCGGGGCCCCTGGCCGGTCCGCCGCCTCGACATCGAACGGATGAAGAGCACCGCGGACCGGGAACTGCGCAACATGGGCATCGTCCTGGACGACCTGGAACAGCCCATCGGCACCCTCTCCGGCGGCCAGCGCCAGTGCGTCGCCATCGCCCGCGCCGTCCACTTCGGAGCCCGCGTCCTCATCCTCGACGAGCCCACCGCGGCCCTCGGCGTGAAGCAGTCCGGGGTGGTGCTCAAGTACATCGCCGCCGCCCGCGACCGGGGCCTCGGCGTCATCTTCATCACCCACAACCCCCACCACGCGTACATGGTCGGCGACCACTTCAGCGTGCTGCGCCTGGGCACCCTGGAGTTGTCCGCGCCCCGCGACCGGGTCAGCCTCGAAGAACTCACCCACCACATGGCGGGCGGCACCGAACTGGCCGCCCTCAAGCACGAACTGTCACAGGTGCGGGGCGTCGACGTGGAGGAGCTCCCCGAAGCCGGGGACCTCACCGCGCAGGACCCCGGCACCGACGAAGGAAAGGCGTGAACATGGCGGCACTGGACCGCATCCGGGTCGGCTCCGCCCCGGACTCCTGGGGTGTCTGGTTCCCCGACGACGACCGGCAGGTGCCCTGGGCCCGCTTCCTCGACGAGGTCGCCGCGGCCGGCTACGAGTGGATCGAACTGGGCCCCTACGGCTACCTGCCCACCGACCCCGCCCGCCTGCGCGCGGAGGTCGCCGCGCGCGACCTCAAGGTGTCCGCCGGCACCGTCTTCACCGGACTGCACCGCGGCCCCTCGGTGTGGGAGTCCACCTGGGAGCACGTCAGCCAGGTCGCCGAACTGACCCGGGCGACCGGTGCCGGGCACCTCGTCGTCATCCCCTCCTTCTGGCGCGACGACAAGACCGCCGAGATCCTGGAGCCGCCGGAGCTGACCGGCGAACAGTGGGCCCACCTCACCAAGGGCATGGAACGGCTCGGCCACGAGGTCAAGGAGACCTACGGCCTCGACATCGTCGTCCACCCGCACGCCGACACCCACATCGACACCGAGGCACACGTGGAGCGGTTCCTCGACTCCACCGACTCCGACCTCGTCAACCTCTGCCTCGACACCGGGCACTACGCCTACTGCGGCGGCGACAGCGTCAAGCTGATCGAGACGTACGGCGAGCGCATCGGCTACCTGCACCTCAAGCAGGTCGACCCGGAGATCCTCGCCGACGTCGTACGCGACGGAGTCCCCTTCGGCCCGGCCGTGCAGCGCGGTGTGATGTGCGAACCGCCCTCCGGCGTACCGGAACTGGAGCCGGTGCTGGCAGCGGCCCAGCGGCTCGGGGTGGAACTTTTCGCCATCGTCGAGCAGGACATGTACCCCTGCGAGCCGGACCGGCCGCTGCCGATCGCCGAGCGCACCCGCGCGTTCCTGCGCTCCTGCGGCGCCTGAGAGGACGGTCATGACCCCGACGCTGCGCGTGGCCGTCATCGGCACCGGACGGATGGGCGCCGACCACGTCCGCCGGATCCAGCAGACCGTCAGCGGGGCGCGGGTCACCGCCGTGGTGGACGTCGACGCCGAGCGCGCCGCGGCCGTGGCCGCCCGCGTCGACGGCTGCGCCGTGCACACCGACCCGGCCGCCGCGATGGCCTCCGACGACGTCGACGCCGTCCTCGTCGCGTCCCCGGGCCCGGCGCACGAGGAAGCCCTGCTCGCCGCCTTCGCCCGCGGCCTGCCGGTGCTCTGCGAGAAGCCCCTCACCCCCGACGCGGCCTCCGCGCTGCGCCTGGTCGAGGCCGAGCGGGCGGTCGGCCGGCGCCTGGTCCAGGTCGGCTTCATGCGCCGCTACGACGCCGAGTACCGCAGCCTGAAGGCTCTGCTGGACACCGGCCGGCTGGGCCGCCCGCTGATGCTGCACCACCAGCACCGCAACGTCGCCAGCGCGGACTTCTTCACCTCCGAGATGCTCGTCACCGACTCCGTGGCGCACGAGGTGGACGTGACCCGCTGGCTCCTCGGCCAGGAGATCACCGCGGTCACGGTGCTCCGTCCGGCCTCCTCCTCCGGGGCGCCGGAGGGGCTGATCGACCCGCAGTTCGTGGTGCTGGAGACGGCAGGCGGCGCCCTCGCGGACGTCGAGATCTTCGTCAACTGCGGATTCGGCTACCAGGTCCGCGCCGAGGCCGTCTGCGAACGGGGCACCGCCCGGATCGGCGAGGGCCACGCCCTGGTCACCGCCGCGGAGGGCCGCTGGGGCGGCAGCATCGACCAGGACTGGACCGAGCGGTTCGCGGACGCCTACGACCGGGAGGTCCAGGCGTGGGTCGACGCCACCCGCAGAGGCGAGGTCACCGGGCCCGGTGTCTGGGACGGGTACGCGGCCGCCGCCGTCTGCGAGGCCGGTGTGCGGTCCCTGCGGGAGGGCGGCCGGGTCCTGGTGGAGCGGGCCGAACGGCCCCCGTTCTCCCGCTGAGCGCGCTCGACGGGCCGACGCCGACCGGGCGGGTTAGCGTGCACAGCAGTGACCGCACCCGCTCCCGGAGGCATCCGATGGCTTCGCGACTCAACCCCTACATCAGCTTCGCCGGAGACGCCCGGCAGGCCATGGAGTTCTACCAGGAGGTCTTCGGCGGCACCCTGGTCCTGAACTCCTACGGCGACTTCGGACAGCAGGACACGCCGATGGCCGACAAGATCATGCACGGCATGCTGGAGACCCCGAGCGGCTTCACCCTGATGGGCGCCGACAACCCGCCCGGCGCCGAGCACCAGCCGGGCAGGAACATCTCCGTCAGCCTCAGCGGGGACGACGACGCCGAACTGCGCGGCTACTGGGACAGGCTCTCCGGGAGCGGCGAGGTCTCGGTGCCGCTGGAGAAGCAGATGTGGGGCGACGTCTTCGGCATGTGCACCGACCGCTTCGGCATTCTCTGGATGGTCAACATCAGCGGCGCGGAGGGCTGACCGCCGCGCGCACCGCGGTCAGCGCCTGCGGACCTCCTCGATCGTGACGGGCCGGTGCTCGCGCAGGGACAGCGTGCACGCCTCGGCGATCCAGCCGGCCTCCAGCGCGTCCGCGACCGTGCACGGGGAGGTGCGGGTACCGCCCACCACCTCGGTGAACGCGGCGAGTTCGGCCCGGTAGGCCGCGGTGAACCGGTCCATGAAGAAGTCGTGCGGGACGCCCGCCGGGAACGTCGCCCCGGGCTCCACCGAGCGCAGCGGCAGCTTGTCCTCCAGCCCCACCGCGATCGAGTCGGCGAAGCCGTGGATCTCCATGCGGACGTCGTAACCCCGGGCGTTATGACGGGAGTTGGAGACCACCGCGATGGTGCCGTCGTCGAGGGTGAGGATCGCGCCGGTGGTGTCGGCGTCGCCGGCCCGCGCGATGAAGTCGGCGCCCCGGTTGCCTCCGACGGCGTACACCTCGGTCACCTCGCGGCCGGTCACCCAGCGGATGATGTCGAAGTCGTGCACCGAGCAGTCCCGGAAGATGCCCCCGGACGCGGCGATGTACGCCGCGGGCGGCGGCGCCGGGTCCAGCGTCGTGGACCGCACGGTGTGCAGGTCGCCCAGTTCACCGGCGCGCACGGCGGCGCGGGCGGCGGCGAAACCGGCGTCGAAGCGGCGGTTGAAGCCGATCTGGACCGGTACGCCCGAGCCCTCGACGGCCCGCAGGACCCGGACCGCCTCGGCGATGCTCCCGGCGACGGGCTTCTCGCAGAAGACGGGCACCCCCGCCTCGACGCCGGCCCGGATCAGCGCGGGGTGCGCGTCGGTGGCCGCGGCGACGACAATGCCGTCCACCCCGGCGGAGAACAGGGCCTCGGGGGAGTCCACGACCTCGCCGCCGAACCGCTCGGCGGCGGACTTGGCCGCGTCCGCGAAGGGGTCGGTGAGGACGAGGGAGTCGACGGCGTCGAGTCCGGAGAGGGTCTCGGCGTGGAAGGCGCCGATGCGGCCGAGGCCGAGGATTCCGATGCGCATGAGGGTGCGGCTCCTTGAAGAGTGAGGGGGGTGTCAGTCCAGTCCACCGAGGACGTTCTGGTCCCAGTCGATCACCGACCCGGTGACCACTCCGGAACGGTCCGAGAGAAGCAGGGCCACGAAGTCGGCGATCTCGTCCGGGTGGCCGAGTCTGCCCATCGGCAGCCGGGCGGCGGCCCGTTCGCGCCAGTCGTCCCCGGCGCCGTGGTACGTCCGCTGGGTCGCGTCCTCGCCCTCGGTGCCGGTCCAGCCGATGTTGAGGCCGTTGATCCGGACCCGGTCGAAGCGGTGCGCGTGGGCGGCGTTGCGGGTCAGCCCGATCAGCCCCGCCTTGGCGGAGACGTACGGCGCGAGGAAGGGCTGGCCGCCGTGGGCCGAGGACGTGATGACGTTGACGACCGTGCCGGGCGCCTCGCGGGCCACCATGTCCGCCACCGCCGCCTGCATGGCGAAGAACGGCGCCCGGAGATTGACGGCGATGTGCCGGTCGAACAGCTCGGGCGTGGTGTCCAGCAGGGTGCCGCGCGCGGTCAGCCCGGCGGAGTTCACCAGGCAGTCGATCCGGCCGTACGCGGCCACCGTCGCGGTGACGGAGCGTCTCGCCTCCTCGGCCTCGGCGAGATCGGCCCGTACGAAGCGGGCCTTGCCGCCCGCCGCGGTCAGCTCCCGGACCAGTGCCTCGCCGGGCCCGGCGCGCCGGCCGGTCACCGTCACCACGGCGCCCTCCCGTACGGCGGCGCGGGCCACGGCGGCACCGACGCCCTGGGTGCCGCCGTTGACGAGGACGACCTTGTCGTCGAGAAGTCCCATGAGGTGCGGTTCCCTTCAGCTCACGCGCCGCTCGGCGGCGGCCCTCAGCTCGGCGCGCAGCGCCTCGGGCGTCCTGGACGCGGCCAGCGCGCGCCGGACGAGGTCCGCCTGCGCGGGCGGGGCGAGTCCGTCCACGGGAGGGTCGCGGTCGAGGTTGGTGGGGAAGGGGTAGCCCTCGGCGGCGGCCGCGATCACGTTGTCCAGCAGAGCCGGGTCCACGCCCTCGGCGCGGCGGCGCAGCAGCGCCGGGTAGACGGCGTTCACCACCGCCTCGCGGTCCACCGTCTCCATGGCCCGCCCGAACGCCGACGACACCTGGAGCAGGTTGGCGGTGCGCCGCACGTCCGCGGAGCGGTTGGTGCCGGCGGCGTGGAACACCGCCGGGTTGAAGAAGGCCGCGTCGCCCTTGGCCAGGGGCGGCTGTACGTGGTGGGCGTCGAAGTACGCCCGGAACTCCGGCCGCCGCCAGGCCAGATACCCCGGCTCGTAGGTCTGCGAGTACGGCAGGTACGTCGTTGGGCCCGACTCCACCGGCATGTCGGCGTGCGCGACGGCGCCCTGGAGGGTCAGCACGGGGGAGAGGCGGTGCACGTGCGCCGGATGCGCGGCCGCGGCCTCGTCGGACAGGAACCCCAGGTGGTAGTCGCGGTGCGGGCTCTGCGCGACGCCGCCCGGGTGGACCACGTTGACCTGCGAGGTCACCTGGTAGCCGGGGCCGAGCCAGGCCCGGGACACCAGGGCCAGCACCTCGTTGGCGTAGTAGTCGGCGAACCCCTCGGGATCGCGCAGGGCGGCCTTCTCCAGCGCGTTCCACACCCGGTCGTTGGTGCCGGGCCGGGCGAAGTGGTCGCCCGCGTCCCGGCCGGAGGCACGCTGTTCGGCGATCAGCGCGTCGAACACCGCGGTGAGCCGGTCGACGACCGCCGGGTCGGGAAAGGCACCCCGGAAGACCACGACGCCGGGCCCGTCGGTGAGGGCGCGGATCAGCTCGTCGTCGGGCGCGGTGCCCTCGTAGACGAGCACGTTCCGCTCGACGGCCACGGCGTGCGGATAGTCCGCCGGGTCGGTGGCGCGCTCGACCAGCGCGCGGAAGGAGCCGAGGTCGCAGTCCCGCTGGGACAGCCGGGCACGGGGGTGTGCGGAGGTGAAGGACATCGGTGTCCTCTCGGTGACAGGGGCGGCTCAGTGCTGTCATTCTTGTCAGGACAAAGACGTCGAACAACCAGCAGGAAGCCATCAAAAACCCTTCAAGGAGCCTTGGGTATGGGCCACCCGTTCCCGATCCGGGAGATCGCGCGCCAGGCAGGGCTCAGCGAGGCCACCGTGGACCGGGTGCTCAACGCCCGGGGAGGGGTGCGGGACAGCACCGCGCGCGAGGTGCGCCGGGCCATCGCCGACCTGGACCGGCAGCGCACCCAGGTCCGGCTGGTCGGCCGCACCTTCATGGTCGACATCGTGATGCAGGCCCCGGAACGGTTCAGCACCGCCGTGCGGGCCGCCCTGGAGGCCGAACTGCCCGCGCTGCACCCGGCGGTGGTGCGTTCGCGCTTCCACTTCCGGGAGACCGGACCGGCCGGGGAACTGACCCGCGTCCTCGACCGGATCGCCCGGCGCGGCTCCCAGGGCGTCATCCTCAAGGCACCGGACGTGCCCGAGGTCACCGCCGCCGTCGGCCGTCTTGCGGAGGCCGGGATCCCGGTGGTGACCCTGGTGACCGACCTTCCCTCCACCTCCCGCCTCGCCTATGTCGGCATCGACAACCGGGCCGCCGGCGCCACCGCCGCGTACCTCGTGGGCCAGTGGCTCGGCGACCGGCCGGGCCATGTGCTCACCAGCCTGTCCAGCGGCTTCTTCCGCAACGAGGAGGAGCGCGAGATGGGCTTCCGCAGCGCCGTGCGCGCCCGCCAACCCGGGCGCCACCTGGTCGAACTGACGGAGGGGCAGGGCCTGGACGCCACCCAGTACGACCTGGTCCGCGCCGCGCTCCTGCGGGACCCCGAGATCCGCGCCGTGTACTCCATCGGCGGCGGCAACAACGCCACCCTGCGGGCCTTCGCCGACCTCGGCCGCGAGTGCGCGGTGTTCGTCGCCCACGACCTGGACCACGACAACACCCGGCTGCTGCGGGAGCACCGGCTGTCCGCCGTCCTCCACCACGATCTCCGCCAGGACCTGCGTGAGGCCTGCCACCACGTCATGCGCGCCCACGGCGCGCTCCCGCCCGCCGGACCCTCGCTGCCCTCCGCGATCCAAGTCGTGACGCCCTACAACATGCCCACCGGCTAGCCGAGTTCCACCCAGCTCCCGGTCCGCGCCGAGCGGCTCATCGCGTCCAGGGCGACGGCGCCGCGCACGGCGTCCGCGAGCGTGGCACCGTGGGAGCGGCCCTCGGCGATCGAGCGCAGGAAGCGGTACGCCTCCACGACCTTCAGGTCGTCGTAGCCCATCGCGTTCGCCGCGCCCGGCTGGAAGGCGCCGAACTCGCCGTCGCCCGGACCGACGTACACCGTGCTGACGGGCTGGTCCTGGTAGGAGGTGCCGCGGCTGACGCCGAGTTCGTTCATCCTGCGGAAGTCCCAGAACACCGCGCCCCGGGTGCCGTGCACCTCGAAGCCGTAGTTGTTCTGCTCGCCGACCGAGACTCGGCACGCCTCCAGCACCCCGCGGGCGCCGGAGGCGAAGCGCAGCAGACAGTTGACGTAGTCCTCGTTCTCGACCGGGCCCGGCTCGCCGCCGGCCGCGCGGGTGTGGCCCGCCGTCGCGCCGGCCGGGCGGGCCCGCTCGGGGACGAACACCGCCGTGTCGGCGGCGAGGGAGACGAGGTCGCCGAGCAGGTACCGGGCCAGGTCCACCCCGTGCGAGGCGAGGTCGCCGAGCACCCCGCTGCCGCCGCGCTCCCGCTGGTAGCGCCAGGTCAGCGCGGCCTCGGGATGGGCGGCGTAGTCGCTGAACAGCCGGAAGCGCGCGTGGGTGACGGTGCCGATGTCCCCGGCGGCGATCAGCTCCCGGGCCGCCTCCACGGCGGGCGCGTTGCGGTAGTTGAAGCCGACCGCGCCGCGCACCCCGGCCCGCGCGACCGCGTCCGCGACCGCCCGCGCGTCCTGCGCGGTCAGTCCCACCGGCTTCTCGATCCACAGGTGCTTGCCCGCCTCGGCCATCGCCACCCCGATCTCGCGGTGCAGGAAGTTGGGCGCGGTGACGCTCACCGCCCGCACCCGGGGATCGGCGGCCACCTCGCGCCAGTCACGGGTGGCCGTGGCGAAGCCGAACCGTTCGGCCGCCTCCTCGGCCCGCCCCGGCACCTCCTCCGCGACGGCGACCAGCTCCGGGCGCAGGGGGAGCTGGGGATAGTGGTGCCGCACGCGGGCGTACGCCTGGGTGTGCACCCGTCCCATCCAGCCGAATCCGACGACGGCGACCCCGAGCGCATCCACCATGACAGCCCTTCTTTGGACCGGTCCACAACCTGTCCGACCACCCTGGGCGGCATTCCGCACCGGTGTCAAGCCTTTGACAAGGCCGCACGGGCCGTGGAACGGTCCATGCCATGAGACCGCCGACCATCCGTGACGTGGCCGAACGGGCCGGTGTCTCCAAGTCCCTGGTCTCCCTGGTGCTGCGCGGCTCCGCCCAGGTACGGCCCGAGAAGCGGGACGCCGTGCTGCGGGCCGTGGCCGAACTCGGCTACCGCCCCAACACCGCGGCCCGCAGCCTCAGCGAGCGCCGCACCCGCACCGTCGGCGTGCTCCTGAACGACCTGCGCAACCCCTGGTTCGTGGACCTCCTCGACGGGCTGAACCCCCTGCTCCACGACAACGGCCTGCACATGCTGCTCGCCGACGCCCGGCTCAACCGCCGCACCGGCCAGGATCCGGCCGAACCCCTCCTCGGCCTGGGGGTGGACGGTCTCGTCGTGGTCGGCACGCTGCCCGATCCGGCCGCGCTCGGTCCGGTCGCCGAGCGGATGCCGGTGGTGGTGGCGGGTGCCCGGGAGGCGGTGCCGGAGCACGTGGACGTGGTGGCGGGCGACGACGAGCACGGCGCCCGGCTGGCCACGGAGCACCTGATCGGCCTCGGGCACCGCCGGATCGCCCACCTCGCGGGCTTCGGCGCGGTCGGTGAACTGCGCCGGCGCAGTTTCGAGGGGACGATGCGGGCGCACGGCCTCGGTGACCTCGCCCGGGTCGAGACCGGGGACATGACCGAGGAGGGCGGCCACCGCGCGGCGGTGCGGCTCCTCGGCCGCCCGGACCGGCCGACCGCGCTCTTCGCCGTCAACGACATCTCCGGGGTGGGCGCGCTCTCGGCGGCCGAGGAACTGGGCCTGCGGGTGCCGGGCGACCTGTCGGTCGTCGGCTACGACAACACCGGGATCTCCCGGCTGCGGCACCTGTGGCTGACCACCGTGGACGGCGCCGGGTACGACGTGGGCCGGCGGGCGGCGCGCTGTCTGCTCGACCGGTTCGAGCGGCCCGGCGCGCCGGGCCTGGTGCGGCTGGCGGCTCCCGCGCTGGAGGTGCGGGGCACGACGGCCCCGCCGTTCGTTGAGGGCATGTCGGCCCCGCCGCTTGTCGAGGGCGCGTCGGCCTCGCCGCTCGCCGAGGGCACGGCCCCGCCGCTCAGAGATTGATCGAGTAGACCTTGCGCAGGGTCTCGTGCACGGTCCACGTCGTCCGGTCGCCCTCGCGCAGCACCGCCATGTCGCCGGGATTTACTGTCAGCGTCGGTCCGCCCTCGAACTCGATGGTGGCCGAACCGCTGACCACCACGAACAGCTCGTCCGCCTCGGTGTCGGTGACCACGCCGGGGGTGATCTGCCAGATTCCGCGCACCTGCTTCCCGTCCGCCGACTCCCAGAGGACCTTCCCGGTGACCTCGGGGGTGCCGGAGACGATCTGCTCCGGGTCGAGCGGCTCGGCTTCGAGCTCGGCGTCGGGGACGTGTACGACGAAACTGTGGGTCATGGGCAGGACCCTAACCACGGGGAGCGGGGCAGGGCCGCGGACAGAGTGTGGGGTGTCGGGGCGGGCGGGATGACACATCGTCGTGACCCCACGACATCGGACAAAATTGTTGACAATCTTGTTTGGCTAGATTTAGGTTCGACAGGCACTCACTCAGGGAGGGCAACGATGCCGAAAGAAGCCCGTCCGGGCACCGGGGAGCAGGCCAAACAGCACGCGCTCGCGCGGCTGCGGCAGGCCATCCTGCACGGCGAGATGGCACCGGCCCAGCGGCTGGTGGAGAACGAACTCGCCGAGCAGTTCGGTGTGACACGGGCGAGCATCCGTGCGGCGCTCATCGATCTGGAGGCCCAGGGCCTCGTCGAACGGATCCGCAACCGCGGCTCGCGGGTGCGCGTGGTCACGGTGGACGAGGCCGTCGCCATCACCGAATGCCGCATGGTCCTCGAAGGACTGTGCGCGGCGAAGGCGGCCGTCGCGGCGAGCGACGACCAGCTGGCCGAACTCACCGAACTGGGCACGGCGATGACCAAGGCCGTGGCAGCCGGTGAACCGGTCGTCTACTCCGACCTCAACCACGAACTGCACACCCGGATCCGGGAGTTCTCCGGCCAGCAGACCGCACTGGAGCTGCTGGAGCGACTCAACGCCCAACTGGTGCGTCACCGCTTCCAGTTGGCACTGAGGCCGGGGCGTCCGCAGCAGTCCCTGAACGAGCACCTGGCGATGATCGAGACGATCAGGTCCAGGGACCCCGAGGCCGCCGAGGCGGCCGTCCGCGCCCACCTCAGCAGCGTGATCGAGGCGCTGCGCGACTGAACCTCGCACGAGGCGGGCGCTCACCTGTCGACACGGCGAGTGAGCCGAAGGAGCGAGCACGGACGACGGCGCGAGCCTGCGCCGGCCCATCGGGCCGGGCACGGCGCCGCCGGCCGGTGAGGGCTGCCCGGAGGCGAACCGCCCGAGAAGAGAGAGCTCGCAACCATGACTCAGGCCAACGTGCCCGCCCCGCCACGCTCCACGCTCGTGGTGACCGCCCACGCGGGGGACTTCGTGTGGCGGGCGGGCGGCGCCATCGCCCTGGCCGCGGCCCGCGGGGAGAAGGTGACCATCGCCTGTCTGACCTTCGGTGAGCGCGGCGAGTCCGCCAAGGCGTGGCGCGAGGGCAAGAAGCTGGAGGAGATCAAGGCCGTCCGGCGCGACGAGGCCGAGCGCGCCGCCGCCACCCTCGGCGCCGGGGTCCGCTTCTTCGACGCCGGCGACTACCCGCTGACCGCCACCCCCGAGCTGACCGACCGGCTCGTCGAGGTCTACCGCGAGACGCAGCCGGACGTGGTCCTCACCCACCCCACCGAGGACCCCTACAACGGCGACCACCCCGCCGCCAACCGCATGGCCCTGGAGGCCCGGGTGCTCGCCCAGGCCATCGGCTACCCGGGCAAGGGCGAGATCATCGGCGCCCCGCCGGTGTTCTACTTCGAGCCCCACCAGCCCGAGATGAGCGGCTTCCGGCCCGAGGTGCTCCTGGACATCACCGAGGTCTGGGAGACCAAGCGCAAGGCGATGGAGTGCCTCGCCGCCCAGCAGCACCTGTGGGACTACTACACCGACCTCGCCGTCCGCCGGGGCGTCCAGCTCAAGCGCAACGCGGGGCCCAACCTGGGCCTCGCCCACAAGACCATGGCCGAGGCGTACATGCGCCCCTACCCGCAGATCGCGAAGGAGCTGGCATGAGCGGCGTCATCGTCACCGGTCCGCCGAAGGCCGAGTCCGCCGATGTCGTGGCGCTCGCCGGCTTCGGGGTGGCCACCGTCAGCGAGGCGATGGGCCGCACCGGTCTGCTCGCCCCGGAGCTCCGGCCCATCCAGCAGGGTGTACGGGTGGCCGGCACCGCCGTCACGGTGCTCAGCTGGCCCGGCGACAACCTCATGATCCACGCGGCCGTGGAGCAGTGCGGCGAGGGCGACATCCTCGTCGTCACCACCACCTCCCCGTCCGTGGACGGCATGTTCGGCGAACTCTTCGCGACCGCGCTGCACCGGCGGGGCGTTCGCGGACTGGTGATCAACGCCGGCATCCGGGACACCCAGGAGCTGCGCGAGATGGGCTTCCCGGCCTGGTCCCGGGCGGTCTCGGCGCAGGGCACCGTCAAGGCCACCGGCGGCTCGGTCAACGTACCGGTGGCCGTCGACGGCCAGGTGATCCGCCCCGGGGACGTGATCCTCGCCGACGACGACGGAGTGGTCGTCGTGCCCCGCGAGCGGGCCCGGGAGACCGCCGAGCTGTCCGCCGCCCGCGAGGCGAAGGAGGCCGGCGCCCGCGCCGCCTTCCTCGACGGCCAACTCGGCCTGGACCGCTACGGGTTGCGGGAGAGGCTCAAGGCGCTCGGCGTCGAGTACCGGACGTACGAGGAGTACGCGGGGGAGCGGCCGTGACGTCGGGGCCCGAGGAGGTGCGCTGTCTGCTGATGCGCGGCGGCACCTCCAAGGGCGCCTACTTCCTCGCGGACGACCTGCCCGCCGAGCCCGCCGCCCGGGACGAACTGCTGCTGCGTGTCATGGGCAGCCCGGACCCGCGCCAGATCGACGGACTCGGCGGAGGCCACCCGCTCACCAGCAAGGTGGCCGTCGTGTCGCCGTCGGCCGACCCGCACGCCGACGTCGACTACCTCTTCCTCCAAGTCGCCGTCGACCGGGCCGAGGTGAGCGACCGTCAGAACTGCGGCAACATCCTCGCGGGCGTCGGCCCGTTCGCCGTGGAGCGCGGGCTCGTCGAGCCGGGCCGGGAGCGTACCGCCGTCCGGATCCGCATGGTCAACTCCGGCGACCTGGCGACCGCGACCTTCCCGACCCCGGGAGGGCGGGTCGACTACACCGGGGACGCCGAGATCTCGGGGGTGCCGGGCACCGCCGCGCCCGTGCTGATCGAGTTCCCGGCCGGCGCCGCGCCCCTGCTCCCCACCGGGCGCGTCCGGGACGAGATCGAGGGCGTACAGGTCACCTGTGTGGACAACGGGATGCCGACCGTCCTGATCGAGGCCACCGCGCTCAAGGTCACCGGGTACGAGTCGCCCGCCGACCTGGAGGAGGACGACGCCCTGGCCGACCGGCTGCGCCGCATCCGGCTGCGGGCGGGCCGCCTGATGGGACTCGGTGACGTGTCCGACACGACCGTGCCCAAGCTCACGCTGCTCGCATCGCCCCGCGACGGCGGTTCCGTCACCACGCGCACCTTCATTCCGGTGCGCTGTCATCCCTCGATCGGCGTACTCGGAGGGGCGAGCGTCGCCACCGGCCTTCGAATCGAGGGAAGTGTGGCCGATGGAATCGCCCGAGTCGATCCCGATAGTGACCGAATTCGCATAGAACATCCCTCGGGATTTCTGGACATCGAAAGTAGCCTCGGCGTGAACGCCGACGGCTCCCCGTTCCCCCGCCGTACGGCCGTGGTCCGTACGGCCCGCAAGATCTTCGACGGTTCCGTGTTCCCCAGGGCCGCCGAACACTCCACAGGAGGTCAACGATGACTCCGCCGCTCGGCGACATCGCCCACATCGGCCACGCTCAGCTGTTCACGCCCGACCTGGACGCCAGCGTCGCCTTCTTCACCGACTACCTGGGTCTGACGGTCAATCAACAGCTCGGCGACAGCGTCTACTTGCGGACCTTCGACGACTACGAGCAGCACAGTCTGGTGCTCACCGCCCGCGAGACCCCCGGCCTGGGCCGGCTGGCCCTGCGCACCTCCAGCGAGGAGGCGCTGCACCGCCGGGTCCGGGCGGTCGAGGAGTCGGGCGGCACCGGGCGCTGGGCCGAGGACGAGCCCGGCCTCGGCAGGCTCTACGTCACCACCGACCCCGACGGGCACGAACACGCCCTGTACTGGGAGAGCGAGCACTACACGGCTCCCGAGGAACTCCGGCCGGCGCTGAAGAACCAGCCGCAGGCCAAACCCAACCGGGGCGTGGGCGTACGGCGGCTCGACCACGTCAACTTCCTCGCCGCCGACGTGCTCGCCAACGCCGAGTTCCAGCAGAACGTCCTCGGCGCCCGCGCGACGGAGCAGATCCAACTGGACAGCGGACGGATCGCGGCCCGCTGGCTGACGTACACGAACAAGTCGTACGACGTCGTCTACACCTCGGACTGGACCGGGTCGGCGGGCCGGCTGCACCACATCGCGTTCGCCGCCGACACCCGTGAGGACATCCTGCGCGCCGCCGATCTGGCCATCGACAGCGGGGTGTTCATCGAGACCGGGCCGCACAAGCACGCGATCCAGCAGACCTTCTTCCTGTACGTCTACGAGCCCGGCGGCAACCGGATCGAGCTGTGCAATCCGCTCACCCGGCTGGTGCTGGCGCCCGACTGGCCGCTCATCACCTGGACCGAGGAGGAGCGCAAGAAGGGGCAGGCCTGGGGCCTGAAGACCATCGAGTCGTTCCACACCCACGGGACCCCGCCGGTCGCGTGACGGGGGTGCGCGAGGGGCCGTTATCGGATTGTCGATGAGATTGTTGACAAAAACGTTGACTCTTCCGGAACGGCTCCTTAGCGTCTAGCGCACCCCGCACGAGAGGAAGAACAAAGATGTCCCCCCTCGCTCCATCCGCCCGCGGCAGCAGACTGGCCCTCCTGGTCGTCGGTCTGTGCTGGCTGGCCGTGCTCTTCGACGGCCTCGACATGTTCATCTACGGCTCGGTGCTGCCGCACCTGCTGGAGACCAAGACCTTCGGCCTGACCCCCGACCAGGCCGGCGACCTCGGCTCCTACGCCACCTTCGGCATGCTGATAGGCGCCCTGACCGCGGGCACCGTGGCGGACCGGATCGGGCGCAAGAAGCTCATGGTGTCCTGCGTGGTCCTGTTCTCGCTGGCCTCCGGCGTCTGCGCGCTCGCCGACAGCGTCGCCGTCTTCGGCCTCGGCCGCACGGTGGCCGGCATCGGCCTCGGCGGGCTCCTGCCGACCGCGATCAGCATGGTCTCCGACTACGCCCCGCGGGGTCGCGGCGCCATCGTCATCGGCCTGCTGATGACCGCCCACCACGCCGGCGGCATCCTCTCCGCCTACGTCGCCAAGTGGCTGATCGACCCGGTCGGCTGGCGCGCCGCCTTCTGGGTCTGCGTGCTCCCGCTCCTGTTCGCCCCCGTGCTCGCCAAGTTCCTCCCCGAGAGCCTGAGTTTCCTCGTCGCCAAGGGCCGCACCGAGGAAGCCCGCGCGCTGGCCGCCCGCTACGACGTCGAACTCCCCGCGGCCAAGGGCGACAAGGTGGGCGCGGCCGACCGCTGGGCCAACCTGGTCAACCTCTTCCGCGGCGGCGAGTGGGTCCAGACCCTGCTCTACTGGCTGGCCTCCTTCGGCGGCCTGCTCCTCGTCTACGGCGTCGCCACCTGGCTGCCCACCCTGATGCGCGCCGAGGGCTACGCGCTCGGCTCCGCGCTCACCTTCGTGGTCGTCTTCAACCTCGGCGGCATCGTCGGCATGCTGGTGGCGGGCCGCGCCGCCGACCGCTTCGGCGCCCCGCGCATCTCGGCGATCTGGTTCGCGCTCACCGCGGCGGGGGTGTTCCTGCTCAGCGTCCACATGCCGCTCGGGGTGACCATGACGGTCGTCTTCCTCACCGGCGTGTTCCTCAACAGCGCCCAGACGATGATCTACGCGACCGTCTCGATCCGCTCGGAGGCCGGCAACCGCGCCACCGCCGTCGGCTGGACGTCCGGCATGGGCCGTTTCGGCGCGGTCTTCGGCCCGTGGCTCGGCGGCCAGCTGCTCGCCGCGGGCAACGGCGAATGGGGCTTCACCGCCTTCGCGCTCGCCGGAGTGTCGTCCATGGTCTTCATCGGCATCGCCGCGCTGCGCAGCGGACGGAAGACCCCGTCGAACAGCGCCCCGCAGGAGCTGGTCGGGACCCACTGACCCACCGGACACCGAACGCCGGTCCCCGCACCCCGCGGAGACCGGCGTCGGCCGTTGACCCACCCCCGGAGGGGGGCTGGTCCGGGCCTGTTCGGAAGCCGGGCCCATGGACCGGGGGCGGGTCATGGGCCCGGGTCCGGGCCCGGAGGACCATGCCAGGACCCCGTCGAGGGCCGGGGGAGGAAGGAGCCGTCCATGAGCCGGGACGGGAAGCGACGGATCGACGGGCGCCGGCCGGTGCGCCGCGCCACGGATCACCGGGAGCGCGCGTCAGCGGGCCCCGGTCCTGATGGGCGGGCCCTCTCCGGCAGCCGCCCGTGCCCCGGGCCGAGGCCCCGGCCGGCCGCCCGGACCGCCCTCCTCGCACCGGGGCAGGGCGGACCAGGGTGGCCGGACGGGCCGACGGGCCGACCCGCACAACATCGCCGCCGGGCCGGGCGACGGGCCCGGAACGCGTCGGAGCCGCGGCACGAGGCGTGCCGCGGCTCCGTGTCGAGCGGGAGATCACCCCATCGCGTCCTCGGCCGAGAGGTGCTCCACCGTGCGGCCCGTCTCGGTGAACGTACGGGTCACATGGCCCGACGAGTACACCCACAGGATGCGCAGCGGCACGTCGCCGATGTTGCGGAAGAGATGGGGGATCGGCGACGGGACGTACGTGGTGTCGTACTGCTCCAACTTCGTCACCTCGCCGTCCACCACCACCTCCGCCCGGCCCTCCAGGATCGTCACGTGCTCGTCGCAGTTGTGCGAGTGCAGCGGTGCGCCGGAGCCGACCGGATACACGCTCATCCCGCTGGTGATCCTGTTCTCGCCGCCCGCCGAGGGCGTGGTGATCAGCGGTGTCGTCACCACGGAGCCGCCGCGGTCCAGCAGCGGCACCGACGCGACCTTGATGATCGTGGTCATCCGGTTGTTCCTCCTCGTACGTGGTCCCAGGGGTCCGACGGTAGGTCCCGCCCGGATGAATGGGTGCCCTCCGGCGTGCAGGTTTACCTTGCACTCCGGGAGGGGTGAGCTTTCTGGCCTCGGCTGTACGGTCGGCTGGCGTCGCACGGCGATCCGTTCCGTGCCCGCAACGTGCCGGAAAGAAAAGGCAGGTATCGGCCACATGAGGCTCCCCGTTCTCAGCCAAGACGAAATGGATCCGCGGCAGCAGGAGCTCGCCGCCCGGATCGCCGGCCGCCGCGGCGCCGTCCGCGGCCCCTTCCGGGTCTGGCTGCACAGCCCGGAGATGTGCGAGCGGGCCGAGTCCCTCGGGGCCTTCGCGCGCTTCGACTGCTCCCTCCCCAAGCACCTGCGCGAGCTGAGCCTGCTCATGGCCGCCCGCAACTGGGACGCGCAGTACTCCTGGAACGCCCATGTGCACCAGGCGATCGAGGCCGGCATACCCGAGGCCGCCGTCAAGGCCGTCGCCGAGCGCCGCGAGGCCGTCTTCGACGACGAGGCAGACCAGGCCTTCTACCAGTTCTGCCGCGAGATCCTCGACGAGCACTTCGTCACCGACGCCACCTTCGCCCGCGCGCTCGCCCACTTCGGCCCCAAGGGCCTGGTCGACACCATCGGCGCGCTCGGCAACTTCACCATGCTCGGCATGTGCCTGAACGCCTTCCAGGTCGACCTCCAGGCCGACAAGGAACCGCCGTTCCCCGACATCCGCGGATACGGGCGCGTCGATGCCGCCCAGGACGCCGACCCGTCCTGACCTCCCCCCGCCGCCCCACCCGGGCGGCACCCCGCCCCGTCCGACCCGACGTGTACCATCCGCGATCTTTCTACTTGCAGTGCTCGGCGCAAGGAGGCGCCAGGCCCATGAGAAGCAGCAAGAACAGCAGCAGGCGCACAGCAATAGCCATGGCCTCCGTGGCGGCCGTCCTGGTCCTCGCGGGATGCTCCGGCAGCACCACGAGCACGGACAAGACGGCCTCCGGCACCCTGGCGATCAACTGGGGAGGCTTCCCGGAGAGCTGGGCGCCCGGCGCCGAGATGGAGTCCGGCTACCTGCGCGTCCCCTACGAGACGCTGGTCTCGCTCGACGCCCAGGGCGAGATCAGGCCCGTACTCGCCACCAAGTGGGAGCAGACGGACGAGGCGCTGACGCTGACCCTGCGCGAAGGCGTCACCTTCCATGACGGCACGCCGTTCGACGCCGAGGCAGTCAAGGTCAACCTGGAGTCCATCCGCGACGGCAAGACGGCCTACGCGGGACCGCTGAAGGTGATCGAGTCGATCGACGCCGTCGACGAGCACACCGTCCGCATCAACCTCGCCCAGCCGACTCCGTCGCTGCTCACCCAGCTCTCCACCCGCGGCGCCCCGATGGGCAGTCCCAAGGCGATCAAGGCCGGCACCATCGCGCAGTCGCCCGTCGGCACCGGTCCCTGGGCCTACGACGCGAAGTCCTCCACCAAGGGCACCCGGATGTCGTTCCAGTACTACGACGGCTACTGGGACGGCGAGGACAGCGTCGGCTTCCAGACGGTCGAGCTGTACGCGATCCCGGAGGACAACGCGGCCACCGGCGCCCTCGCCACCGGCGAGATCGCGCTCACCGACACCGAGACCAGCCAGTTCAGCCGGATCGAGAGCAACTCGGCACTCAAGCACCTCTCCTACCCCGCGCTCCGCAACAACCCGATGTTCTTCGACCGCGGGAAGGGCGGCGCCTTCGAGGACGTCAAGGTCCGCCAGGCCGCCTGCTACGCCCTGAACACCGAGGAGATCGCCAAGCTGGAGCCGGACTTCAAGGTCCGCAGCCAGCACTTCAGCGAGGGCGAGCCCGGCTACAACCCCGAGGTCACGGGCTACACCCACGACCTGGCGAAGGCCAAGGAACTGATGGCCGAGGCCGGCAACCCCAAGGTCCAGGTCGAGATGCTCGCGGCCCCCTTCAACGAGAAGCAGATGCAGGTGTACGCCGAGCAGCTCGGCAAGATCGGCATCGACGTCTCGGTCCAGCCCGCGGCCCCGCCGCAGTACTTCTCCCAGTGGAACAGCGGCCGCTACGCCCTCGGCCTCGGCTCCAACGACGAGCTGACGCCGTACGACTGGTACCAGGCGTGGTTCGCCGAGGACGCCCCCGGCAACCCCGGCAAGGCCGAGAGCGCCGAGCTGAAGAAGGCGGCGGACGCCGCCATCGCCGCGGGTGCCACCGACGAGGCCGACGCCCTCTGGCAGGACGTCACCAAGATCATTTCCGATGAGGCGCTGACCTGCGCCCACCTGGCGGGCGAGGAACTCATCGCCTGGAACACCAAGGCCGTCACCGACGTCAAGGCGTCCGCTCAGCCCTGGGAGACCAACGCCATCGACTACAAGGCCCTCCGGCCGGCCGGAAAGTGAACGTGACCTGACATGACCCACGCCCGTTCAGCCGGCGGGCGCGGGGCCCGCGCGGGGCGGAGGCGATGATGGGAAAACTCATCGCCTATCGCCTCGCGCTGGCCCTGCCGCAGCTGGCACTGGTCTCCCTGCTCGTGTTCTTCCTGACCTACCTGATACCCGGCAGTCCCGCCGCCGCCATCCTCGGAGCGCGGGCCACCCCGGAGAGCCTCGCCGAGGTCGAGGCCCAGCTCGGTCTCGACCAGCCGTTCCTCCAGCGCCTCGCGGACTGGTTCGGTGCCGCGCTCACCGGAGACCTCGGCGTCTCCTACTCCAGCAGCCTGCCCGTGGGTGACCTGGTCGCCGAGCGACTGCCGGCCACCCTCTCCCTGGTCGGCGGCGGTCTCGTCGTCGCCGCGGTCTTCGGCGTCCTGCTGGGTGTGCTCGCCGCGCTGCGCCCCGGCCCCGTCGACCGGGTCATCAACGGTGTGACATCGGTGGGACTGGCCGTCCCCGAGTTCTGGTTCGGCCTGATCCTCTCGCTGGTCTTCGCCGTCCAGCTCGGCTGGGTCCCGGTCGTGGCCTACACACCGATCGCCGAGGACCCCGCCGCCTGGTTCACCGGACTGATCCTGCCGTCGATCGCGCTCGGCGCCCCCGCGGCCGCGATGGTCGCCCGGCAGACCCGCGGCTCCATGGCCAAGTCCCTCCGGGCCCCGTACATCGACAGCCTCACCGCGGTGGGCGTCCCGCGCACCCGCGTCGTGCTGCGCTATGCCCTGAAGAACGCCATGATCCCCGTGCTCGCCTCCACCGGGCTCACCCTGCGCATCCTGATCGGCGCGAGCTTCGTCGTGGAGACGGTCTTCGCCATCCCCGGACTGGGGGAGCTGCTGCTGCACAGCGTGATCGGCAAGGACTTCCCCGTCGTCCAGGGAGCCGTCCTCGTGGTGGCCGTCCTCGTCATCGGCGTCAATCTCGTTCTGGACGTGGGCTATGGCCTGCTCGACCCGAAGGTTCGTCCGCAATGACCCTGACCGAAAAGACACCGGCACCGGGCGCGACCGGCCCGGTGGAGCCGCGGAAGCCGAGCCGCCACGGTCTGCTGCACCGGCTGCTGCGGCAGCCCGGCACCGTCATGGGCGTCGGCGTGCTGCTCCTGGTGGTTCTCGTCGCCGTGGCGGCCCCGCTGCTCGCCCCCCACGACCCCACCGCGCACAACTACGACGCGGTCCTCACCGGGCCCGGCGGCGAGCACCTGCTCGGCACCGACGACCTCGGCCGCGACACCCTCAGCCGCCTGCTCCACGGTGCCCGCATCGCCCTGCTGGTCTCCATCGGCGCGGTCGGCATCGCCATGGTCATCGGCGTGCCCATCGGACTGCTGCTCGGCTACCGCGGCGGATGGACCGACCGGCTGGGCTCGCGGCTCCTCGACGTCTCGGACGCGCTGCCCGGGATCATGGTCGGCTTCGCCGTCATCGCGATCCTCGGCCGCGGACTGATGTCCCTCATGCTCGCGGTCGGCCTCATCTTCTGTATGAGCTTCGCCCGGCTGACCCGCGCCGTGACCCTCGCCGAGCGGGAGCGCCAGTACGTGGAATCCGCGCAGGTCGCCGGGTTGCGCACACCGGAGATCCTGTTCCGGCACGTCCTGCCGAACCTCACCGGACCGCTCGCCGTCCAGGCCGCCGGCTTCCTCGGACACGCCGTCGTCATCGAGTCCGTGCTGAGCTTCCTGGGACTCGGCCTGGAGTCCGACACCGCGTCCTGGGGAGCGATGCTCTCCCTGGCCGCCGAGCACCAGGCCGAGCAGCCGTTCCTGGCCTTCCCGCCCGGCATCGCCATCATCGTGACCGTGCTCGCGTTCAACGTGATCAGCGACGGCATCAACGAGGCACTCATGGGCGGCGGTCGCGCCTCGGTCAGCCGCCGGTTCCGGGGCATGCTCAAGGCCGCGCCCACCGCTCCCGCCGCCGGAGACGTCGACCGGAGCGCGACCGCGGCGGGCGACGGGGCCGACGACACCGACGCGGTCCTGTCCGTCCGCAACGTCACCGTAGCCCTCGACGGCCCCGACGGCCCCGTACCGCTGGTGACGGACGCGTCCCTCACCCTGCGCGACGGTGAGGTGCTCGGCCTGCTCGGCGAGTCGGGTTCCGGCAAGTCGATCCTGTCCCGCTCCGTCCTCGGGCTGCTGCCCCGCGGCATCCACCTGACCGAGGGCTCGGTCCGGCTGCGCGGCGAGGAGATCGCCGGACTCGGCGAGAAGGAGATGCGCGCCCACCGCGGCACCGGCATCTCCGTGGTGCTCCAGGACCCGATGACCGCGCTGTCCCCGGTGCACACCGTGGGCCGGCAGCTCTGCGAACCGCTTCGTCTGCACTTCGGTATGTCGAAGGAAGGGGCCCGGGCCCGCGCTGTCGAACTGCTCACCAGGGTCGGAGTGCGCGACGCCGAGGGGCGGCTGGACGACTACCCGCACCAGTTCTCCGGCGGTATGGCCCAGCGGGTGGCCATCGCCATGGCGCTCGCCGCCAAACCCAAGGTGCTGATCGCCGACGAGGCCACCAGCGCGCTGGACGTCACCACCCAGAGCCAGGTCCTGGACCTGCTTCTGGAACTGCGCGACGAACTCAACATGTCGATCATCATGATCACCCACGACCTGGGTGTGGTGGCCGAGACCTGTGACCGCGTTGCCGTCATGTACGCCGGGCAGATCGTGGAGGTCGGAGAGGTCTCCGACGTGCTCCACCGGCCCCGGCACCCCTACACCGCGGCCCTGATGGCCTCCAGTCCCTCCGGCGAGGTCACCGGGGGACGGCTGGCCACCATCCCCGGCCATGTACCGCCGGCCGGGTCCTGGCCCGTCGGCTGCCACTTCGCCGACCGATGCTCCTTCGCCGCGGACGCCTGCCGGCACCAGCCGGTGCGGCTGGAGAAAGAGGTGCGCTGCACGCGCGCCGAGGAACTCGTCCTGGAGGTGTCCAAGCCGTGACGACCGCACCCCGCACCGAAGCCACCGCGCCCGCAGCGGCCGCGGACCGCCCCCTGCTGGAGGTCCGCGACCTCTGTGTCAGCTACCGCACCGGCCGGGCCGCCTCCTGGCGGCAGACCGCCAAGAACGTGGTCGACCAGGTCACCTTCGACATCCGCCCCGGTGAGACACTGGGCCTGGTCGGCGAGTCCGGCTCCGGCAAGTCGACGATCGGCCGGGCCGTCCTGCGGCTCGTCGACCCCGCCTCCGGCACGATCAGTTTCGACGGCCGGGACGTCACCGGCTTCGGCCGGTCCACGCCGCTGTCGTACCGGCGCGACGTCCAGGCCGTCTTCCAGGACCCCGCCTCCTCGCTCAACCCCCGCCACATCGCGCGCGACGCCATCACCGGGCCGCTGCGCCGCCACGGCAGGGGCTCGCGCAAGGAGCGGGAGGAGGCGGCCGCCGAGGCGTTCCGCATGGTCGGACTCAATCCGGCCCTGCTCACCCGGTACCCCATGGAGCTGTCCGGAGGCCAGCGTCAACGCGTGGCCATCGCCCGCGCCATCGCGCTCAAGCCCCGTCTGGTGATCTGCGACGAGGCGGTCAGCGCGCTGGACGTCTCCACGCAGAGCCAGATCGTCAACCTCCTCGCCGACCTCCAGGAGTCCACCGGGGTCAGCTTCTTGTTCATCACGCACGATCTGCGCCTGGTCCGCCACATCTCGCAGCGGATCGCTGTCCTTCAGCACGGGCGGCTGGTGGAGTTCGCGGACACCGAGCGGCTCTTCCGGACCACTCAGGAGAGCTACACCCGCCGGCTGCTCGCGGCGATCCCGGCCACCGACCCGGAGGGTCGCGAACACCGCCGGGCCCGCCGCGCGGCTCACCGCACAGCGCCGTCCACATCATGAAACTGTGAGGTCAGAACCCTTGGATCAGCGGGAAATGTCCTTAGTCTGAACTGCCGGCAACCCGTGGGGCAGGCTTCCACAGCTCCCACTCCGGTACGTCCTTCCCCAGCGCGTCGGGTCCCGAAGACAGCGTCGTCTGCCGCCACGGGCCCCAGGAGGAACCATGGATCGCCTTCTTCTCATGCACAGTTTCGTCACCGTCGCGCAGGTCGGCAGTTTCAGCGGCGCCGCCAAGAAACTGGGCTCGTCGGGCTCCCTGGTCTCCCGCCACGTGGCGGAACTGGAACGGCAGGTCGGGGTCCGGCTGGTCAACCGCACGGCCCGTTCGGTGAGCCTCACCGAACCGGGGCAGCGGTACGCGGAATTCTCCGCCAGAATCCTTGAGGAGATCGAGGCGGAGGACGCCGGAATCGCGCATCTCCACGACCGGGCCGAGGGCACCCTCAGCATCATCTGCCCGAAATGGATAGGCAGCCTGGATCTCGGGGACGCCATCGCCGCCTTTTCCGCGGCACACCCCAAAATCCAGGTCCGCTTCGAACTCGGCGGTATGTCGGACCGTACCTACGACTTCCTCGACAGCGGATTCGACATCGCCTTCCACACCCGGGACCTGCGCGACTCCAGCGTCCGCCTCAAGAAGATCGCCTCGCTGCCGTTCGTGCTGTGCGCCTCCGAGGAGTACCTGGAGCGCAACGGCCCGCTGACCGAGCCGAACGGCATCGCCCACCACGACTGCCTGGTCCACGTCAACGACCCGGTGTGGCGGATCGGCCACGGCCACGCCTCCACCCTGCACAAGATCCGCAACGTGGCCTTCTCGTCCAACTCCTACCTCGCCCTGCAGAAGGCGGCCGTCCACGGACGCGGCATCGCCCTGCTCCCGCAGCGCCCGGCCTACGACGACCTCGTCTCCGGCGCGCTGAAGGTCCTGCTCCCGGAACTGGCCGTCCCCGACCGCCCGTTGTACGCCATCTACGGGCCGGGGCAGGCCGCCCCGCGCAAGATCAGCGTGTTCCTGGAATTCCTCACCGCGTGGTTCTCCCGCAACCCGATCCCCGCGATCCAGCCGTAGCCGCGCTTCCCCGGCCGCAAGAAACGATTGCACAACCTGTTGCGCACGGGCCGTTGAGCCCCCGCGATCCACAAACCTAGGCTCATTGGCGACCCGCGAAACGAGGAATCCATGGGAATCCAGAGAATCGAGTCGGTCACCTACAGCATCGACGACCTCGACGAATGCGTCCGCTTCTACGACGACTTCGGACTGTTCCTCGTCGAAAGGACCGACGAACACGCCGTGTTCGAGACGCTGACCGGCCAGACCCTCCAGCTCGACACCCGACCCGGCCCGCTGCTCCCGCCGCCGGTGGAGTCGGGCCCCACCCTGCGCGAGGTGGTGTGGGGCGTGGACACCGAGGAGGAACTGGCCCGGCTGGTGGCCGCCGCCGGCAAGGACCGCCCGGTCCGCGCGGGCGCCGACGGCGTCCACCACACCGTGGACGAGACCGGCTTCGGCGTCGGACTCACCCTGGCCCGCCCCAAGCCGGCACCCGTCACGCCCCGGCCGGCCAACGCGTCGGGCAGCGTGCACCGGTGGAACACCGCCCTGGAGGCGATCACCCGGGTCCGCCCGCTGCGCATGTGCCATGTGGCGCTCAACATCGTCAAGGAGGGCCGGGAGGACGCCGTCGCCTTCTACACCGAGCGCCTCGGCTTCCGGCCCACCGACGTCGTCGAGCCGATGGGCGTCTTCATGCAGGCCCCCGGCGACGACGACCAGCACACCATGCTGCTGTGCCACCGCCCCGACCGGGCCGGCGTCAACCACATCGCCTACGAGGTACCCGGCTTCGACGACGTGATCGAGGGCGGCAACCACATGATCGAGAAGGGCTGGCGCGAGGCCCGCAGGCTCGGCCGGCACACCATCGGCTCCAACGTCTTCCGCTTCCTGCACGCACCGAGCGGCGGCCGCGTGGAGTACGCCGCCGACATGGACCGCGTCGACGACTCCTACGAGACCCGGGTGCACGCCACCACCCCGCCCCACCACATCTGGGCGTTGCGCACCAAC
Source organism: Streptomyces sp. NPDC048002 (assembly GCF_040653275.1). Classification (NCBI taxonomy): domain Bacteria; kingdom Bacillati; phylum Actinomycetota; class Actinomycetes; order Kitasatosporales; family Streptomycetaceae; genus Streptomyces; species Streptomyces sp. NPDC048002. The sequence continues at coordinate 209,457 of NZ_JBEZNL010000010.1, forward strand.
CGCGACAACGAGGCCTCCTGACCACCGGAGAGCCGCACCCCGGACCCAGACCCGCGACGAACCCCGGAGAGGGCACCCACCCATGACCACCGACCACGGCTACCCCGCCGTCCGTATGCACATAGCGGGCGAGTGGTGCCAGGGCGGCACCGGACGCACCGCCCCGATCGTGAACCCCGCCACCGAGGCCCCGATCGGCGAGGTCCCGCTGGCCACCGCCGCCGACCTCGACCGCGCCCTCGCCGCCGCCCAGGAGGGCTTCCGCCGCTGGCGCTCGACCCCCATCGCCCGGCGCACCGAGATCCTGCACACCGCCGCCGCCCTGCTCACCGAACGCGCCGCGGACATCGGCCGGATCATGACCCTGGAGCAGGGCAAGCCCCTCGCCGAGGCCACCGGGGAAGCCCGCCGGGTCGCCGACACCCTGCGCTGGCACGCCGACGACGCCCGCCGTGCCTACGGCCGCCTGATCCCCTCCGCCCCGGGCACCCTGCTCTCCGTACGCCGTGAACCGGTCGGCGTGGTCGCCGCGTTCGTCCCGTGGAACTTCCCCGCGGGCGGCCCGATGCGCAAGATCTCCTCGGCGCTCGCCTCGGGCTGCTCGATCGTCATCAAGGCGTCCGAGGAGACCCCGGCCACCGCGATGGAACTCGTCCGCTGCTTCGTGGACGCCGGTCTGCCCGCCGGAGCGCTGAACCTGGTCTTCGGTGAACCCGCCGAGGTCTCCGCCCACCTCATCGCCTCCCCGGTCACCCGCCTGATCGCGTTCACCGGCTCGGTCCCCGTCGGCAAGCTCCTCGCCGCCGAGGCCGGGAAGGTCATGAAGCCCTCGCTGATGGAACTCGGCGGACACGCCCCCGTGATCGTCTGCGCCGACGCCGACCCCGTGGCGGCCGCCCGCAAGGCCGCCCAGGCCAAGTTCGCCAACGCCGGCCAGGTGTGCACCTCGCCCAGCCGCTTCCTCGTCCACGAGAGCCTGGTTCAGGAGTTCACCGCCGAGTTCGTGAAGGCGGCCGAGGCGGTGACCGTCGGGGACGGCCTGGCCGAGGGCACCACGATGGGCCCGCTCGCCAACGAGCGCCGCCTGGAGGCCATGGAGCGTCTCACCGCCGACGCCGTGTCCCGCGGCGCCAAGGTGCTGACCGGCGGCGACCGCCTGGACCGCCCCGGGTACTTCTTCGCACCGACCGTCCTGACCGACGTACCGGCGGAGGCGGAACTGATGCGCGAGGAGCCCTTCGGCCCCCTCGCCCCCCTCGTCCCCTTCACCGACCTCGACGAGGCGCTCGCCACCGCCAACGCCCTGCCCTACGGACTGGCCGCCTACGGCTTCACCCGGTCCGCCGCCACCGCCGAGCGGCTCTCCGCCGAACTGGAGGCCGGGATCCTGTCGATCAACCACTGCGGCGGCTCCGTCCACGAGGCCCCCTCCGGCGGGGTCAAGGACAGCGGGTACGGCCGCGAGGGCGGCACCGAGGCGCTCGACGCCTACCTGGTCATCAAGCGCGTCTCCCACCTGCTGGCACCATGAGGTACGCACGGGTCTGCGTCGGCGGACGCGCGGTCTGGGGCCGCGTGGGCGAGCAGGACGTCGAGCTGCTGTCCGGCTCCCCCCTGGACGGCGACCCCGACGTCATCGGCACCCTGGAGCGGTCGGCCGCCGTATGGCTGCCGCCCGTGGTACCGCCGGTCTTCTACGCCGTCGGCTACAACTACCCCCGGCACATCGAGCACGCCGGGGCCGAGACGCCGGGGCGCCCCGAGATCGGCTACCGCGCCAACAACGCGCTCACCGGCCACCTTTCGCCCATCGTCAAGCCGGCCGAGGTGACCGGACGCTTCGAGGCCGAACCCGAACTCGTCGCCGTCGTCGGCCGCACCCTGCGGCACGCCACGTACGAGGAGGCGCGCGGGTCCGTCTTCGGCTGGACCGTCGGCAACGACGTCAGCGCCCGCACCTGGCAGCACGAGGACCGCACGTTCTGGCGCAGCAAGAACAGCGACACCTTCAAGCCGATGGGCCCGTGGATCGAGACGGACGTCGACGCCCTCGCCCAGACGACCACCCTGCGGGTCAACGGCGAGGAACGGTCCTCCTTCCCCACCGGCGACATGGTCTTCGACCCCTTCGACTACATCGTCGAGATGACCCGCCACCTGACCCTGCACCCCGGTGACGTGCTGTGGATGGGCGCCGAGTCCACCTGCCAGCTGGAACCGGGGGACACCGTCGAGGTCGAGATCAGCGGCATCGGCACGCTGACCAACCCCGTACAACCCGAAGGGAATCGAGCATGAGCAAGGAACCCCGCTACATCCACCACGTCAACTTCCCCACCACCGACCCCGACCGGACCGCCGAGTGGTACGCCAAGGTCTTCGGGATGAAGCGGATCACGCCCAAGTCCAACACCCGCGTGGTGCTGATGACCCGCGGCACCTTCGATCTGCACTTCACCCCGGTCGAGGAGATGGAACGCATGGCGCCCTATCACTTCGCCGTCGAGGTCGACGACTGGGACGACTTCCTGGAACACCTCGCGGAGCTGGGCATCCGGCACACCCGGCCCATCCAGCGCCCCGAGAACCAGTCGAAGTTCTGCTACATCCACGACCCCGACCACACCATGATCGAGCTGGTCTACCACGCCAAGCGCCCCAACTGAGCCTGCACCAACGGGAGTTCAATCTCATGCCCCTCGCCGACTCCGACGGCACAGCCATCTACTACGAGCGCCACGGCAACGGTCCCGCCATCCTGTTCGTGCACGGCAGCGGCGGTCACCACGCCGCCTGGTGGCAGCAGGTCGCGGCCCTGCGCGACGAGTTCACCGTCGTCACCCTGGACCTGCGCGGCTTCGGCAAGTCCGACTCCTCCGACTTCGACGGCCAGGACTTCCCCAGTGACGTGGCCGCCGTGCTCGACGCCGAGGATCTCACCGACGTCATGCTGGTCGGCCAGTCCATCGGCTCCGTCGCCGCCCTCAAGGCCGGCCTGCTCCGCCCCGAGCGGGTCTCCTCCGTCGTCCTGGGCCACTCCCTGGGCGGCATCAGCCACCCCGAGCTGAGGGAACTGGCCGCCGCCGACCGGGCCGAGGCCGTCAAACTCCCGGTGATCGACCGCCTGCTCACCAAGCCGTTCCAGAGCGAGCGCGCCGATCTGACCTTCCTCTTCCAGCAGATGGGCACCTTCAACGTCGCCCGCATGCAGGACCTGCGCAACCTCGACACCAACGGCCCCTCCCTGCAGGACATCCAGGACTCCGGGGTCAGGGTCGCTTTCCTCGCGGGCGAGAAGGACGCCGTGCTCGGCGTCAAGACCGTCACCCGCGCCCACGAACTGCTCCCCGGCTCCCACCTGGAGATCGTCGAAGGCGCCCCCCACTCCATGTACTGGGAGACCCCGCACGCGTACAACGCGGCCGTAGCCCGGCTGCGCCGCACCCTGACCCCACCGAAGGACTCCGCATGACCACCCTCACGCTGGCCGCCGCCGAGGAGATCCTCGCCGCCGCCCAGGAGCGCGCCCAGGAGATCGGCAAGGCGGTGAGCGTCGCCGTGGTCGACGCCGGCGGCTTCCCCATAGCCATCCGCCGCCCCGACGGAGCGCGCCCCCTGACCCCGGACATCGCCCGCGCCAAGGCCTACACCGCAGCGGTCATGCAGCGCCCCGGCACCATGCTGAAGAAGTGGCAGGAGAGCCAGCCCGTCTTCTTCTCCCAGCTCTCCCAGCTCCCCGGCGCGGCCATGCCGATCATGGCCACCGAGGGCAGCGTCACCATCAAGAAGGACGGCGAGATCATCGGCGGCCTCGGCATCGCCGGCGGCACCGCCGCCGAGGACCAGAAGATCGCCGAGGCGGTGCTCGAATCCCTCGGCTACGAACTGGAGTTCGCCGCCTGGGGCGTCTCGGCACCCGGAAAGGACTGACCGGCCATGGCCGATACGTTCAACTACCGCATCGATCACCACGGCAGCCTGGTCCGCCCGGCCGGCCTCGACCCGAAGGACCCCGAGTCCGTCGCCGAGGCGGTTCGGGAGGCCGTGGTCTACCAGCGCAAGCTCCGCTCCACGGTGGTCACCGACGGCGACTTCCCCCGCGCCGACTTCCGCGGGGCGGTCCTCGACGGGGTCTCCGGCTTCCGCGCCACCGGCGACACGGCCGACGGACTGACCCGCTGGGTCGCTGAGTCCCTGCCCAAGGCGGCCGGTCCGCTGCTCGCCGACTCATCCGCCCGCCTCGCCGAGCTGACCGTCATCGCCCCTAAGGCGTCCCTGCCGTCCCCCGCCTACCTGGCGGCCACCACCTTCGAACCGGGACTCGGCGTCGCCTCGGCCCGCGAACTCGGCGAGGCCCTCGCCGAGATCATCCACGCGGAGATCGAACTGCTGGTCTCCCGGGGGGTCCGCCTGATCCAGCTGAACAACCCCCTCCTGCTCGACTGGCCCGCCGGTACCGCCCTCAGCTTCGAGGACGCCCTGGCGGTCGAGGCCGCCGCGGTACGCCTGGACGAGCGCCCCGAGGGCGTCCGGATCGGCGTCTGCCCCGGCTGGACCGCACCGGCCGAGCCGGACCCCGCCCGCCTGGAGCGGCTGTACGGCGAGGTCCCGGCCGACCGCTGGATCCTCCCCTTCGACCAGGGCACGCCGTCCGAACTGGACCTGATCAGGCCCCTTCCCGAGGACCGGGACCTGTGCCTCGGCGTCGTCGACGCGACGAACCCGGCACTGGAGGACATCGACACGCTGATGGCCCGGCTGGACGCGGCGGCCGAGCTGAAGGACATGGAGGACATGGCGGTGTCGCCCTCCCGGGGCTTCGCCGACGTGGCCGACTCCCCGCTCCTGACCGCGGAGCAGCAGCGCCAGAAGCTGATCCTGGTCGAGACGGTCGCCCGCTACTGCTGGGGCAACGAGTTCTAGGCCGTGTCCGACCAGCACGCCGAAGGGGGCGCGGTCGCCCGCGCCCCCAGGACCGCGCGGACGACTACCGGACGACCTCCGCGAACGTGACCGTGCGCTCCACCAGCAGCGGACGCACGGTCCGCACGATCAGCTCCTCGAAGTACGGCGCGGCCGCGTGAGCCTCGAACCCGGCCCGGTCCGCGTACACCTCGTACAGCACGAACCCGCCCTCCCGGTCCGCCTCCGCGTGCACCTCGTACGCGAGGTTCGCGGGCTCGGACCGAGTCAACTCCCGCATCTTCAGCAGCGCGTCCCGCACCCCTCCCGCGTCGGCGGGCTCGCAGCGGTAGTGGGCGAAAACGGCGTACGACATGGAACGTCCTCCGGATCGAAGCGGGTGCGAGGGGCACGCCGATTCCAGCACGGACGGACGCCCCGGCCACCCGCGCGCCGCGCAACCAATGCCTGCCCAACAAGGAAGTGAAACGCCATGCGCACCCTGGAAACCCTCGTCGGCGGAGAGTGGGTGACCTCCGGCGAGTGGATCGACGTCCACGACCCCGCCGACGTCCGGACCCCCCTCGCCCGCATTCCCGCCCTGCCCGCCAAGGACGTCACCCGGGCCTACGACAGCGCCGAGCGCGCCTTCGCGGTCTGGAAGCGCACCAGCCCCTTCGAGCGCGCCCGGATCATGACCGAGGCGGCCCGGCTGATCCGGGAGCGCCTGGAGGAGATCGCCGCCGACGTCACCGCCGAGAACGGCAAGACGCTCGCCGAGGCCCGCGCCGAGACCGGCAAGGCCGCCGACTTCCTGGAGTACTACGCAGGGCTCGCCCGCCAGGGCTACGGCACCCTCCTGCACGACGTCCGCCCGGACACCCGGACCCACACCCAGCGCGAACCCATCGGCGTCATCCTCGTCGTCAGCCCCTGGAACGACCCGCTGATCACCCCGGCCCGCAAGCTCGCCCCGCTGCTCGCCACCGGCAACGCCGCCGTCTTCAAGCCGGCCACCGAGACCCCGCTGTCCGGACTGCACTTCGCCCGCGCCCTGCACGACGCGGGCCTGCCCGCCGGAGCGCTGAACGTGATCACGGGCCGTACCGCGGAGATCGAGGAGGCCCTCCTCGACGACCCGCGCATCGCCGCGATCACCTTCACCGGCTCCAACGCGGTCGGCAACCGCATCCGCCGCCGGCTCGCCGACCGCAACGTCCGCTTCCAGGGCGAACTCGGCGGCAAGAACGCCTCCGTCGTGCTCGCCGACGCCGACCTCCCGGCCGCCGCGAAGGCCGTGGTCGCCGCCTCCTTCGGACAGGCCGGACAGCGCTGCACCGCCACCAGCCGGGTCATCGTCGAACGCGCCGTCCACCACGACTTCGTCCGCCTGCTGCTCGCCGAGGTCGAGGCGCTGACCGTCGGCCCCGGCACCGACGCGGCGACCACGCTCTGCCCGCTGTCCAGCCCCAAGCAGCGCGACTCCGTCCTCGCCGACATCGGGCGGGCCGTGGCGGAGGGCGCCACCGTCCTGACCGGGGGAGCGGCCGACGCCGAGCGCCCCGACGGCTGCTACGTGCTGCCGACCGTGCTCGGCGACATCACCCCCGAGATGGCGATCTGGCGGGACGAGGTCTTCGGACCGGTCCTCGCCGTGCGTGCCGTCGCCGGCTTCGAGCAGGCCGTCGACGCCGTCAACGACTCCGACTTCGGTCTCGCCGCCGCCCTCTTCACCCGTGACCTGTCGCGGGCGTACCGGTTCGCCGACGAGGCCGAGTGCGGGCAGGTCGCCGTCAACACGACGACCACCGGCTGGGACGTCCACCTCCCCTTCGGCGGATTCCGCGACTCCGGCACGGCCTACAAGGAGCAGGGCGACGAGGTGCTCCGCTTCTCCACCCGGGTCAAGACCGTCGCGATCCACTTCTGACCTGCCGACCGAGCCGAGTGTGAAGGAGTACGCCGATGGCTGACGAGACGATCGGGATCATCGGCGCGGGCATCGTGGGCCTGGCCACCGGCCGCGAGATCGCCCTGCGCCGACCCGGTACCCGGGTCGTGGTGCTGGAGAAGGAGAGCGAGGTGGCCGTCCATCAGACCGGCCACAACTCCGGCGTCGTGCACGCCGGCCTCTACTACGCGCCGGGCAGCCTGAAGGCCCGGCTGACCGTCCGCGGGGTCTCCCTGCTGCGCGAGTACTGCCAGGAGCGCGGGCTCGCCTACGAGGAGGTCGGCAAACTGGTCACGGCCGTCCGCGAGGACGAGCTGGGCCGGATGGAGGACCTCTACGAACGGGCCCGCGGCAACCACGTGCCCGAGCTGAGGAAGGTCTCCCGGGAGGAGATCAGGGAGATCGAGCCGGAGGCCGGCGGCATCGCGGCCCTCCACTCGCCGCGCACGGCGATCACCGACTACCGGGCGATCGCCCGGGAGTACGCCAAGGACATCGAGGCGTCCGGCGGCGAGGTGCGGCTCGGCTTCCCCGTCACCTCCCTCACCGAGGTGCCCGGCGGGATCGAGGTGGCGTCCGCGAAGGACCGGGTCCGCGTGGACCGGCTGATCATCTGCGCCGGCCTCCAGTCGGACTCCGTCGCCCGGCTCGCCCAGGACCGGGCCGAGCCGCGGATCATCCCCTTCCGGGGCGAGTACATGCTGCTCAAGCCGGAGAAGGCCCGGCTGGTGCGCGGCCTGGTCTATCCGGTGCCCGACCCCCGCTACCCCTTCCTCGGCATCCACTTCACCCCGCGCGTGGACGGCACCGTGGAGGTCGGCCCCAACGCCGTACTGGCCCTGTCCCGGGAGGGCTACCGGCTCGGCGACATCTCGCTGAGGGACCTGGCCGGGCTCGCCGTCTACCCGGGGGCCTGGCGGATGGCGGCCCAGCACTGGCGCACCGGCATCAAGGAGTACCGCGGCTCGCTGTCCCGGCGGGCCTTCATGCGGGACGCGGGCCTGTACATGCCGAACGTCGGCGTGGACGACGTGGTGCGCGGCGGGGCCGGCGTCCGCGCGCAGGCCCTGGACCGGGACGGCACCCTCGCCGACGACTTCCGGATCCACCGGGAGGGCCGGGTCACGGCCGTCCGCAACGCCCCCTCACCGGCCGCGACGGCCTCCCTGGCCATCGCCGAGCACATCGTCGACGCCGTCTTCGGCGACGGCTCGGGCGAGGGCTCGGGCCGAGGCTCGCGCCGGGGCTCGGGCGACGGCTCCGGCAAACAGTGAATGCCCTGCGTAGAGCCGTATTTCGCGCAACAACAGCTTGCGCCCCAAGGTCTCGGCAAGCGCTCCCGCCCCGCCTAGCGTTCCCTCCGCAAGCCCCCACCGCCCTGTTCGACAGAAAGAGTTGAGGCCATGTTCGTCGTCGACACGCAGATCCACATCTGGCTGGAAGAGACCCCGGACCGCCCCTGGGTCCCCGGGGCCCGGGAGCGGATCCGCCTCAACGGCCACCGCGAGGACCCCTTCTCCTACGAGGAGGCCCTGGAGCTGATGGACGAGGCCGGCGTCAACCGCGCGCTGATCCTGCCGCCGTCCTGGGAGGGCGACCGCATCGACTACGCGCTCGAAGCCTGCGAGGCGCACCCCGACCGCTTCGGCATCATGGCCCGCATCCCGCAGAACAAGCCCGAAGAGGGCAAGGCCATGCTGAAGGACTTCGCGCAGAACCCGCACGTCAAGGGCACGCGGCTGACCTTCCACCGGCCGCAGGACCGCAACTGGATGATCGACGGCACCAACGACTGGTACTGGCCGATCGCCGAGGAGCTCGGCATCCCCACGATGGTCCACGCGCCGATCTGGAAGCGCGAGCTGGGGGAGATCGCCGCGAAGCACCCCGAGCTGAAGATCATCATCGACCACATGGGCATCATGGCCCGCTGTGTCGACGACGCGATCGGATACTGGGTCCAGGAGACCGCCGACCTCGCCGCCCACCCGAACATCTACGTCAAGGTCTCGGCGCTGCCGGGCTACTCGACGCAGCCGTTCCCGAACATGAACATCCAGAAGTACGTGCGCGAGATGGTCGACAAGATGGGCCCGGAGCGCTGCTTCTACGGCACCGACATCACCCGCCTGCTCGGCCACGGCATCACGTACACCGACACCATCGAGCAGTTCACCAAGCACTGGGACTTCACCCCCGAGGAGCTTGAGTGGATCATGGGCCGCGGAATCTCCGAGGTCCTGAACTGGCCGATCGAGGGCTGACATGAACGACACCGAGCACCTGGACGGCGGTGACGCCGCCGTCTCCGCCTTCACCGCCGCGGGCGCCGACTACGTCTTCTGCTCATCGGGGTCCGAATGGGCCCCGGTGTGGGAGTCGCTGGCCCGGCACCACCGCGACGGGACCCCCTGCCCGGGGTACCTCGATCTGACGCACGAGACGGTGGCCGTGGGCATGGCCACCGGATACGGCCTGATCACCCGCCGCCCGCAGGGCGTGCTGCTGCACGCGGCTCCCGGCCTCCTCCAGGGCTCGATGGCCGTGCACGGAGCACTGCTCGCCGGTGTCCCGATGGTGGTCACCTCCTCGGAGTCGGCCACCTACGGCGACGGACCCGGCAAGGACCCCGGCGGCCAGTGGTACCGCAACCTGTCGGTCGTGGGCGGCCCGCACGGCGTCGCGCAGCCGTTCGCCAAGTGGTCCAACGAGGCGGCCAGTGTCCACACCCTGCCCACGATGATCACCCGGGCCGCCGAGCTGGCCTGGCGGGCCCCGGCGGGACCGGCGTACCTGAACATCCCGCTGGAGATCCTGCTGGAGGAGTGGGACGGCCGCGAGGCCAAGCCGATCGTCCCGCCGGGCTCCACGCACAGCTCGCCCGACGAGGCGGACGCGGTCGCGGCGATGATCCGCGAGGCCGTCAACCCGGTGATCGTCACCGAGACGGCCGGCCGGGAGGCGGACGGCTTCGAGGCCCTGACGGCCTTCGCCGAAGCCTGGGACATCCCCGTCGTCGAGCCCGACTCGGCGGTGTGCGGCAACTTCCCGCGCACCCATCCGCTGCACGCCGGCAGCGACATCGGTCCGTGGATGGACGAGGCGGACCTGATCCTCCTGGTGAACTGCCGGGCGCCCTTCTACCCGCCGAGCCGCCGCCCGTCCAAGGCGCGGGTCGTCGTCATCGACGAGGTGCCCCAGCGCCCGCACGTGGTCTACCAGGTCCTCTTCGCGGACCGGTACATGGAGGGCAACGTCGCCAACACCCTGCGCCAGCTCGCCAAGCGGGCGAAGGACCTGGACCCGGCGACGGTCACCGCCCGGCGCGCCGCACAGGAGCAGCGGCACGCGGACGAGCAGTTGTCGATCGCCGCCGCCGAGGCCCGGGCCGGCGCCGCCGAGGGCATCGACCCCGTCCTCGTGGCCGCGGAACTGCGAAGGCTGCTCGACGGACAGGACGCGGTCGTCGTCGACGAGACGATCACCCACAGCCGCGTCGTCAAGCGGCACCTGCAGAACGACGCCCCCGACTCGTACTTCTACGTACAGGGCGGCCTCGGCCAGGGCATGGCGGTCGCGCTGGGCGTCAAACTCGCCGCCCGGGAGCGCCCGGTGGTCCTCACCATCGGCGACGGGGCCTTCACCTACAACCCGGTGATCCCCTCGTACGACGCCTCGCGCGCGTACGAACTGCCGTTGCTGATCGTCGTCTTCAACAACCGTGTCTACAAGTCGATGAACCTCAACCACCGGCGGTTCTACCCCGAGGGTGCCGCCGCCGAGACGGGGGAGTGGCTCGGCACCGATCTGCACCGGCTGCCCCGGCTCGCCGGGTTCGCCGAGCCGTTCGGCATGCACACCGAGACCGTCGACGCGCCCGACGCCCTCGGGCCCGCCCTGGAGCGCGCCCTGAAGGCCGTCGCCGAGGGCACCACGGCCGTCGTCGACGTCCTCGTCACCCGCTGATCAAGGAGAACCATGTCCCACCGGAAGCTCGTGCCCGCGGAGGAGTTGCGGGAACTCTCCGTGGCCCTGCTGGAGCAGGGCGGCCTGAGCGCCGAGCACGCCCGCACCACCGCCGACGTGTTCGTCTGGGCCGCGCTGCGCGGTGTCGACTCGCACGGCATCGCCCGCGTCCCGGCCTACCTGGAACTGCTCGCCAAGGGCGTGGCCAACGCCCGGCCCGAGATCAGGATCGAGTCGACCACCCCGGCCGCGGCCGTGCTGGACGCCGACCGGGCCCCCGGCCCGGTCGCGCTCACCGCGGCGGCCGACGAGGCCGTCGAGCGGGCCCGGACGACCGGCGTCGCCTCGGTCGGTGTCCGGCAGACCGTCCACACCGGGGCCATCGGCTACTACGTGTCCCGGATCGCCCAACAGGGCCTGGTCGGCATCGGGTTCGTGGCGGGCATGCCCAACATGGGCTACACCGGTGTCAAGGGCGCGGCCGTCGCCACCAGCCCGCTCGCCGTCGCCGTACCGGCCAGGGAACACGCCCCGGTGGTGCTCGACATGGCCACCGCCACCATCGCGCTCGGCAAGATCCGGCAGGCCAGGGCGAACGGCACCCCGCTGCCGGAGGGAGCCGCCGCCACCGCGGACGGCACGCCCACCACCGACCCCGAACAGGCGGTCATGCCGCTGCCGCTGGGCGGGGCCAAGGGCTCGGGGATGTCGCTCGCGTTCGAGCTGCTCACCAGCGTGCTGGTCGGCGCGCCGATCTTCTCCTCCTTCCACTCGGACGACCCGCAGGGCCGCAAGCACCGGCAGAACGCGCTGCTCATCGCCGTGGACCCGGCGGCCTTCGGCGACCCGGAGGCCTTCGCGGCCCAGGTCGACGAGACGCTGTCCGCGCTCAAGCGCCTGCCCAGCGACGACGCCGTGTACTACCCGGGTGAGCGCAGCGCCGCCGTGGCGGACCGGCGGGCCGAGGAAGGCGTCCCCGTCACGCCCAAGGTCTGGCGTGAACTCACCGAGGCCGCAGGCAGGTTCGGGATCACCCCGCCCGAGTGAGAGCGAGGTCGCCGGCCCCGAAGGGGGAGGGCCGGCGGCCGTCGGAAAGGAGCGCCGCCGCCACGTCCTGTGGCGGCGGCGCTCCTTGTGTTCTCGGCGGCCCGTGCGTGTTCTCAGCGGCCCGTGCGCACGCCGTCCAGCGCGATGGCCAGGACCCGGTCGCGCTGGGCGTCGTCGACGAAGGTCGTCGCGGTGATGCCGGCGACCATGCGCAGCAGGTCCCCGAAGTCCATGTCCGGCCGGGCCGCGCCCGCCCGCTGGGCCCGCTCCAGCAGCGGACCGCCCGCGGCGTACATCGACTCCCGGCAGGCGTCGAAGATCTCCGACTGGTCGTCGAGGGCCTCACGCACCGCCCGCTTGGTGACCATGTAGCCGGTGAACCGCTCCAGCCACATCGTCAGGGCCCGCCACGGCTCCAGGTCGGCCACCTCGCGGGCGACCTCGACGAGGTCGTTCACCTCGCCCGCGTACACGCTCTCGAAGAGGTCCCGACGGGTGGGGAAGTTCCGGTAGAGGGTGCCGATGCCGACGCCGGCCCGGCGGGCGATGTCCTCCAGGGACGCCTCCGCGCCCTTCTCCGCGAACGCCTCCCGGGCGGCTGCCAGCAGGGCGTCGTAGTTGCGCGCCGCGTCCTTGCGGTGCGGCCGCCGGGCCGCCACGATCTCGGCGACGGGGAAGGACTGGGCGGTCACGGGCTGCCTCCCGGAGGGCACGATTGAAGCGGAGGGCTGCCTCCGCTAGAGTGGAGGAGTACCTCCACTTTACCAGTGCGGGGGTCTGTCCGCCGTGGGCCCGTGCGCCCGCGCGCCCTCACTTCCCCCGCTCGCACTCCGCTCGGATTCGGAGAGGCTCCTCATGCCCCGCTCCTCCACGCGGCTCACCTTCGCCGTCCTCGCGACAGGTGCCGCCGTGTTCTCCATGCTCCAGTCGCTGATCGCGCCGGCCCTGCCGACCGTCCAGCAGGAGCTGCACGCCTCGCAGTCCACCGCGACCTGGGTGATGACCGCGTACCTGCTCTCCGCCTCGGTGTTCACCCCGATCCTCGGCCGGGTCGGCGACCTCGTCGGCAAGAAGCGCACCCTCGTCGCCGTCCTGGCCGTCGTCGCGTTCGGCTGTCTGCTCGCCGCCCTCGCCCCGTCCATCGGGGTCCTGATCGTCGCCCGGGTCGTGCAGGGCGTGGGCGGCGCCCTGTTCCCCCTGTCCTTCGGCATCATCCGCGACGAGTTCGCCCCCGGCGAGGTCGCCCGCAGCATCAGCAACCTCTCCGCGGTGATCGCCGCGGGCGGCGGGGTCGGCATGGTCGCCGCCGGGCCCGTCATCACCGCCCTCGACTACCGCTGGCTGTTCTGGATCCCGGTCGCCGTCGTCGCGGTGACCACCCTGATCGCCCTGCGCTACGTCCCCGAGTCCGCCACCCGGGCCCGGGGCGGCGTCAACTGGCCCGGCGCGGTCCTGCTCTCCGTCTGGCTCGTCGCCCTGCTGCTGCCGATCAGCCAGGCCACCGTCTGGGGCTGGGGCTCACCCCGTGTGCTCGGCCTGTTCGCCGCCGCGCTCGTCCTGTTCGCCCTGTGGCTGCGCGCCGAGACCCGCTCCCGCACCCCGCTGATCGACCTGAAGGTGATGCGGCTGCCAGCGGTGTGGACCACCAACACCGCCGCCCTGCTCTTCGGCGCCGGAATGTACGCGATCTGGTCCTTCCTGCCGGGCTTCGTCCAGACCCCCGGCTCGGCTGGCTACGGCTTCGGCGCGAGCGTGACCCGGTCCGGGCTGCTCATGCTGCCGATGCTGGTGGCGATGTTCCTCTCCGGTGTGCTCGGCGGCCGGCTCCAGCCCGTCGTCGGAGCCAAGGCGCTGCTCACCGCCGGGGCCGCACTCGGTGCGGTGGCCTGCGGTTTCCTCGCCCTGTGGCATGACGAGCAGTGGCAGATCGCCGTCGTCTCGGGCGTGTTCGGCCTGGGCATCGGGCTCGCCTTCGCCTCGATGGCCAACCTGATCGTCGGAAGCGTCCCGCCCGAGCAGACCGGCGCCGCGACCGGGATGAACGCCAACATCCGCACCATCGGCGGCTCCCTCGGCGCCGCGGTGACCGGCGTACTGGTCACCGGCAGCCTCCAGCCCTCCGGCCTGCCGTACGAGTCCGGGTACAAGCATGCCTTCGCGCTGCTGGCCGTGTTCTGCCTGGCCGCCGCCCTCGCCGCCCTGCTGGTCCCGACCGCCCGCCCGGCCCGCCCCGCGAGGACCGTCCGGGGACCCGCCCCGCTGCCCCGGCAGACCGGAGCATCCGGCCGCGTACGGTAAGGTTTACCTGCGCGTTCTCGTGGGTCACCGCGAGACGGGCGCACCGGGACGTGGCGCAGCTTGGTAGCGCACTTGACTGGGGGTCAAGGGGTCGCAGGTTCAAATCCTGTCGTCCCGACGGTACGAAGGGTCCTCGCGGGCGACAGCCCGCGAGGACCCTCTTCGTTGTTTCCGGTGGTCTACGGACATCATGACGCTGCCGGCGACGTCACCCTCCCCCGAAGGCGGCGTCGCCGGCAGCTCCCCCGGCGCCGGACAGTGGTCCGTTCGTCCGTGTGCGGCTGTACCCGTGCCGATTACCAGCACATCACCGCGGTTTCCCCCGACCCCCAGGCGGAGTACAGGCGCACACGGACGAAGTAGCGGCGGCCCTTGACGAGATGGGCCTTGATCCTGGTGTTGCCCGACGTGCCTCCGTCGTCCTGGCCGGTGAGGTAACGCGGTTCCCCGTCCCGCTCCTCGAAGACCACCACGACGGTGTCGCTGTCGCCGAAGGTGCCCACCGTGTACTCGCGGGTCTCCGGCGGCTCGACGGTGAAGTCGGCCTGTTCCCCCGGGCCGAGAACGATCGGCGCCGAGCGGAACGGCACCAGCGCGGGCGGCCGAACGGCACCGGCCGGCGGGTACCAGCGCAGGACGAACTCCTTGTCGGCGGACGAGAGCGTGCCGGGCGGGTTCAGACCCCGCCGGAACTGCTCCGGCTCCAGGATGAGGCCCTCGCCGAAGGGATACTCCATGATCGACTGAGGGTCCCAGGCGGAGCCGTTGACCTCGTCCGGGTCCAGCTTGCGCAGGATGTTGAAGAAGGTCGTCTCCCGGCTCCAGAAGTTCGGCGGCCCCGCCAGGTCGGCGAGGACGGCCTCGTCGTCCCAGTGGATGCCGGCGAACGGGCTCTGGTGCTCGTGCAGCATGCCGAGCGTGTGCCCGATCTCGTGCAGGGCCGTCCCGCGCTCCCCCGGCGCGGTCAGGTCCCAGCCGAAGTTCATGGTCCGCTCGTTCAGACCGACCTGGAGCGCGTCCTTGCCCACGGTCGACCACGAACCGTCACCCGGCTGGAACCCGATCCGCACCTCCGCCTCCGAGCGGTCGGCGACCTCGGTGAACGACACCCCGATGCCGAGGTCCTGCCACTCCCGGAAGCACTCGCGCACCACGTCCCGCTGTTCCTTCGAGCCGACCCACGACACCTTCCGGAACCCCCCGGTCCCCGGTACGGACATCGTGGAAGCGTCGCTGTCGCCGTCGAAGAAGTAGTAGTGCAGGACCGTGTGGTTGACCCACATCCGGCGTCCGCCGATGAGCGCGCGCTGCCGCTCGGCGGTCAGCCCCGGTGCCAGAACGGGGGCCGACTGCTGCGCGAGGGAGCAGTAGCGAGCGGTCATGCGCCAAGGTTGCCGTCCCCGGCCGCCCCGCGCCTGAGTCGGGGGCTACTCAAGTCGCCCTGTATCAGGGGTGAGTAACCGCGCTCTATTCGGTGTGATGACATTCGAACGGGATGCGAAGACCCTCGAAATGCCCTGGCCGTTCACCGGACGGGACGGCGAAGTCGAGCTGATCCGCGGGGCGTTGACCTCGGGCCGGAACGGGATCGTCGTGACCGGCGTCGCCGGGTGCGGCAAGACCCGGCTCGTCGCCGAGGCCACCCGGGGCGCCGAGCGCGCCAGGGTGGCCGGCACGCCCGAGGCCCGCGCCATCCCCTTCGCCGCCTTCGCGCACCTGCTGCCCGAGGGCGTCACCCTGCACCGCGCCGTCCAACTCCTGTCCTCCGTACGCCTGCTGATCGTGGACGACGCGCACCTCCTCGACGACTCCTCGGCCGCGCTCGTCCACCAGCTCGCTGTACAGGGACGCACCCGGCTGCTGGTCGTCGCCACCGAAGGCGTGCCCGCGCCCGGCTCGATCACCCGGCTGTGGACCGGTGAACTGCTGCCCAGGCTCACACTCGACCCGCTGCCCCCGGAGGAGACCGCCCAACTGCTCGCCACCGAGGCGGGCGGCGGCCTGGAACCGCTGACCGTGAACCGGCTGCACCGGCTCTGCGGCGGAGATCTGCGGCTGTTGCGCGACCTGCTGGGCGCGGTCCGCGAGCACGGACTGCTCACCCCGGTACCGGGCTCCGGCGCCCGAGCCTGGCGCGGGCCGCTGCCCCTGACGCCGACCGTGCGCGAGCGCGCCGCGCACGTCCTGGACCGGGCCCGCCCCGAGGAGCGCGAGACCCTGGAACGGATCGCCTTCGACGAGCCCCTCGCCCCGGACATGGACGCCTTCGACCTGCGGGTCCTCGAAACACTGGAAGCCGACGGCCTGGTCCGCATCGAC
Organism: Streptomyces sp. NPDC048002; assembly: GCF_040653275.1. NCBI lineage: Bacteria > Bacillati > Actinomycetota > Actinomycetes > Kitasatosporales > Streptomycetaceae > Streptomyces > Streptomyces sp. NPDC048002. The sequence continues at coordinate 225,940 of NZ_JBEZNL010000010.1, forward strand.
GACCGGGGCGCCGTCCGGCTCGCCCACGCCCTGCACGGTCCGGTGCTGCGGGCCGCGGCCGGCCGGCTCCGGGCGAGGCGGCTGGCCCGCGGCCCCGAGCAGTGCGCGGCCGCCCTCGAAGCGGAGCGGGACCTGCTCACCAGGAGCGTCCGGCTCGCCGACGTACGGGCGGTGTCTGCGCCGGTGGGGGAGTGGCTGGTGGACGAAGGGGCCCGGGTCCCGGCCGGGTACGCGGCCGTACGCGCGCGCTTCGCCCGGATCGGCGGGCGGCTGAAGGAGGCCGAGGCATGGGCCCGCGAGGGGCTCCTGGACGCCCCCGAGGACCGGCGGTGCCGCGACGAACTCGCCCTCGCGGCAGCCCAGTCGGGCGAACCGGCCCCCGCCGCGGACGACGGGACCGGCTGGCCCGCCGTCGCCCGCGGCGACATCGACGCGGCCCTCGCGACCGTCGAGCCGTACGACGCCGTCCGGCTCGGGGCGCCCGAGCGGGCCGCCGGACGTCTCGACGGCGTGTTCGCGCAGCACGCCGACGCGCTGGCCCGGGGCGACGGGCCCGCGCTGGACCGCGCCGCCGAGGCGCTCCAGGAGCGAGGGCTGCTGCTCTACGCGGCCGAGGCGCACGCCCAGGCGGTACGGGCCCACCGCGACCCGCGGGCCGCCCGCACCTCACGCACCCGCGCGGTGTCCCTGGCCCGCCGCTGCCAGGGCGCCCGCACCCCGGCCCTCTCCGGCCTGGTCCTGGGCGAACTCACCGCCCGGCAAAGGCAGATCGTCACGCTGGCCGCGGCGGGACTCAGCAACCGCCAGATCGCCGAACGCCTCACCCTCTCGGTCCGCACGGTCGGCAACCACCTCTACAGCGCCTACGCCCGCCTCGGCGCGAGCGACCGGGGCGCCCTCCCCTGGCTGGTCGAACTCCCGGACGCCCAACCGGCCTGAACCGGCCGCCCCGAGGGCGCGGATGGGCCGGGCACGCCCGGGTGCCCGGCCCTCCGCCCCACTCCAGCCCCTGGTCGGTGAGCGCACGGTGATCCGCCCGGATGAGTGGATCACGTCCTCCGCGGCAGCGGAGCCCACACAACCGTGCACGCCGGGGCTGGTATGCGCGCCGGGCCTGGTATGCGCGCCGGGCCTGGTATGCGCGCCGGGCCTGGTAGGCACGCGGCGTCCCGGCGGGCACACCCCGCGCCCTCCGGCGCCCCTGCGGGCCCGGTCCGGCGCTCCCGCG
>NZ_JBEZNL010000011.1:0-210018 GCF_040653275.1 Streptomyces sp. NPDC048002
CCCGCGCGCGCCCCGCGCGCCGGCCGCCCGGGGCCCGCGGACCGGCGCGGGATCACTCGCCCGCACGCGCCCCGCACCGATCGGGAGGTTTGCACATCCGGCGCGCGAAACCGCCCCCTTCACGCGGTTCCCGGCACTCACCCCGCGCTGTTTGCCTTGTGTACAGACAGCGCCGGCTGTCCACCTCGCGCCACCGGGTCACCGCCCGGACCGACCGCACCGCTCACCCCTGAACCCCCCTCCAGGGAGGGACTGTGTCCGCACCGGAAAGCGCCGCCGATCCCGACGTCGACGCCCCCGAGACCCCCACACCCCCGCACACCAGCCTCAGTACCCGCGCGGCCCGACAGCTCGCCACGACCACCAAGTCCGAACCCCAGATGCAGGCCATCACCTCGCGCTGGCTGCTGAAGACGCTGCCCTGGGTCGACGTCCGGGGCGGCGCCTACCGGGTCAACCGGCGGCTCCAGCTGAGCGTCGGGCGCGGCCGGGTGCAGTTCGACCAGAACGGCGCGGACGACGTCCGGGTCATCCCGCAGACGCTGACCGAGCTGCCGGTGCTGCGCGGCTACACCGACACCGAGGTGCTCCGCGAGATCGCCTCCCGGTTCCGGGTCCGCGAGGTGCGGGCCGGCCAGGTCCTCTTCGAGGCGGGGCAGCCGGTCACCGAGGCGTATCTCGTCGTGCACGGCCGCTTCACCCGCTTCACCGCCGGCAAGTACGGCGAGGAGGAGGTCATCGGGGTCGTCACCGACGGCGAGGGCATGGGCGACGAGGCGGTCGGCCGGGCCGACCCGCTCTGGCTCAGCTCGGTCCGCGCCGAGACGGCCGGGGTGGTGCTGGTGCTGCCCTGGGACTCGCTGATGGACTACGTGGACCGCGCCCCCTCGCTCGCGGCCCAGCTGGCCGCCTTCGCCGAGCGGCAGAGCAAACCGATGAACCGCAAGGGCGAGGCCGAGGTCCCGGTCCAGGCCGGCCATGTCGGCGAGCCCACCCTGAACGGCGGCTTCGTCGACTACGAACTCGCCCCGCGCGAGTACGAACTGTCCCTCACCCAGACCGTGCTGCGAGTGCACACCCGGGTCGCCGACCTCTACAACGACCCGATGGACCAGACCGAGCAGCAGCTCAGGCTGACCATCGAGGAGATCCGCGAACGCCAGGAGTGGGAGCTGGTCAACAACCGTGAGTTCGGACTGCTCCACAACACCGCCTACGACCAGCGGATCAGCACCTTCGGCGGACCACCGACCCCGGACGACCTCGACGAGCTGCTCTCCATGCGCCGCAAGACCCGGCTCTTCCTGGCCCACCCGAAGGCCATCGCCGCCTTCTTCCGCCAGTGCAACCGGCGCGGTCTGGTGCCGGGCACGGCGAGCATCGACGGGCACGAGGTGCCCGCGTGGCGGGGCGTGCCGATGCTGCCGTGCGGCAAGATCCCGATCGGCCCGCAGCACAGCACCAGCATCATCGCGCTGCGCACCGGCGAGGCCGACCAGGGCGTGGTGGGCCTGTACCAGACCGGCATCCCCGAGGAGTACCAGCCAGGGCTGAACGTGCGGTTCATGGGCATCGACGAGGCCGCGATCCTGCGCTATCTCGTCACGGCCTACTACTCCGTCGCGATCCTCGTGCCGGACGCCGCCGGAATCCTGGAGAACGTACAGATCGGCCGGACGGCCGACTGACCGGGCGGAGTACCCGTATGAGCACGTCCACGTTCCGGGCGCCCGGCGCCCCCCATCTCGCCCGCTCGATGCGGGCCCGGCGCTCCGGGGCCGTGCCCGGCCTGCTGTACCGGCCCGCGGTGCCCCCCGACCCGGAGAAGGTCGAGGAGGTGGATCTGCGGCTGGAGGCGTGGGCCCGCGCGCTCGACCTGTTCCCCGCCGCGTGGTCGGGCGACTTCGCCGGCTTCCAGTTCGGCCGGGCGGTGGCGCTCCAGCATCCGGGCGCCGCCGACCTGGACCGGCTCACCGCCGCCGGCAAGCTGCTGCTCGCCGAGAACGTCGTCGACAGTTGCTACTGCGAGGTCTCCGAGGGCCGGGGTGCCTCGGCACGCGGTCTGGGCGGGCGGCTGGTCGTCGCCCAGTCGGCGCTCGACCCCTACCACGGCGACCCCGCCACGGAGGAGCGCTGGCGCCGGGGCGTCCAGGCGGACGGGCCGCTGCGCTCGTACCACTGGGCGCTGAAGGACTACGCGGCCTTCGCGACGCCGAGCCAGACCGACCGGTTCGTGCACGACGCCGCACGGCTGCACCTGGGGTACCTCGGGGAGGCGGCCTGGGCGGAGACCGGCCACATGCCGCGGGTCTGGGAGTACCTGACGATGCGGCAGTTCAACAACTTCCGGCCCTGTCTGTCGCTGGTCGACGCCGTCGACGGCTACGAGCTGCCCGCGGCGCTGTACGTCCGGCCCGAGATCCAGCGGGTGACGGCGCTGGCCTGCAACGCCACCACCATCGTCAACGACCTGTACTCCTTCACCAAGGAGCTGGCGAGCGACCCCACCCATCCGAACCTGCCCGTGGTCGTCGCCGCCGAGGAGCGGTGCGGGCTCAAGGCCGCCTATCTGGAGTCGGTGGAGATCCACAACCGCATCATGACGGCCTTCGAGGAGGAGGCGGCGGCCGTCTCCGCGCTGTCACCGCTCGTCGAGCGCTACACCGGCGGCCTCGCGGCCTGGGTCGCCGGCAACCACGAGTGGCACGCCACCAACACCCACCGCTACCACCTGCCCGACTACTGGTAACCCCCACCCTGACGGATCGTCAGAGACACCAGGAGGAATCCGCGTTGAGCTCCACCGAAGTCGGCACCACGACCGTTCCGGTGCCGTCCCAGTCCTCGTACCAGAACCGCGTGGCGGACTACTGGAACGCCGAGGAGAACCCGGTCAACCTCGAACTCGGAAAGATCGACGACCTCTACCACCACCACTACGGGGTCGGCGCCGCCGACTTCTCGGTGCTGGACGAACCCGACCCGGAGCTGCGCCAGGAGCGGATCACCGCCGAGCTGCACCGGCTGGAGCACGCCCAGGCCGAACTGCTCGCCGAGCGGCTGGGGCCGCTCACCCCCGCCGACCGGGTCTTCGACGCCGGCTGCGGACGCGGCGGCGGCAGTGTGGTGGCCCATCTGCGCCACGGCTGCGGGGCCGACGGGGTCACGCTCTCCGCGAAGCAGGCCGAGTTCGCCAACGAGCAGGCCCGCAAGCGGGGCATCGACGACCGGGTGCGCTACCACTGCCGGAACATGCTCGACACCGGTTTCCCGACCGGCGGGTACGCGGCCTCGTGGAACAACGAGTCGACCATGTACGTCGAGCTGGACCTGCTCTTCGCCGAGCACGCCCGGCTGCTGCGCCGCGGCGGACGCTATGTGGTGATCACCGGGTGCTACAACGACACCTACGGACGCGCCTCCCGTGAGGTGTCCCTGATCAACGCGCACTACATCTGCGACATCCATCCCCGCTCGGCCTACTTCCGGGCGATGGCGCGCAACCGGCTGGTGCCGGTCCATGTGGAGGACCTGACCGCGGCGACCATCCCCTACTGGGAGCTGCGCCAACAGGCCGAGCATCTCGTCACCGGCATTGAGGAAACGTTCCTCACCGCCTACCGCAACGGCAGTTTCCAGTACCTGCTGATCGCCGCCGACCGGGTGTGAGTCCGGCGCCCGGCGCCCGCCACGCGGATGCCGGGCGCTGCCGCGTTCACTCGCCCGCGTAGGCCTTCTCCAGGGCCGCGATGTCGAGCTTGCCCATGGAGAGCATCGCCTGGGTCGCGCGGGCGGCCTTCGCCGGGTCCGGGTCGGTCGTCATGGCCTCCAGGGTGTCCGGGACCACCTGCCAGGACACGCCGTACCTGTCCTTCAGCCAGCCGCACGGACCGGGCTCGCCGCCGCCTTCGGTGAGCCCGGTCCAGTAGTGGTCGATCTCCTCCTGGTTCTCGCAGAAGATCATGAAGGAGACGGCCTCGTTGAACTTGAACTCGGGGCCGCCGTTGAGCGCGAGGAACCGGTGGCCGTTGGCGGTGAACTCCACGGTCAGCACGGTTCCGGCGGGGCGGGGAGCGCCCTCGGGATAGTGGGCGATCTTCCCGATGCCGGAGTTCTTGAAGATCGACACGTAGTAGTGGGCCGCTTCCTCGGCCTCGTCGTCGAACCACAGACACGTGGTGAATCCGTTGGTGGCCATCGGTACCTCCCGGGGTGTGGAACGCGGTCATCCATGCAGACCGTTCCCGGCGGCGGAACTCATCGGCTCTGCCCGTGGCGAATCTGCCCCGGGCAGAGAAATCCCCGGTGACCCGGTGCCGCGGGCAACAGTGGGTGGACGGCATCCGCACCACGAGGAGGAGGTCCCATGAACGCGTTCACCGCGCTCGCGCCACGGGCGGAGGAGGGCGACACCGCGCCCAACCGCTTCGACGACCAGTTGGCCGCCCAGTTGCTCGGCCAGCGGATCGTGCTGCTGGGCACCCAGGTCGACGAGGTGTCCGCGAACCGGGTCTGCGCCCAGCTGCTGATCCTGTCCGCCGAGGACCCGCGCACCGACATCAGCCTGTACATCAACAGTCCGGGCGGCTCGGTCCACGCAGGCCTCGCCGTCTACGACACCATGCGGCTGATCCCGAACGACGTCTCGACGCTGGCCATGGGCTTCGCGGCCAGCATGGGCCAGTTCCTGCTGAGCGTGGGCGCCCCGGGCAAGCGGTTCGCCCTGCCCAACGCGCGGATCATGATGCACCAGCCCTCGGCCGGCATCGGGGGCACCACCGCGGACATCGAGATCCAGGCGGAGAACCTGGAGCACACCAAGCGGACCATCGAGCGGATCACCGCCGAGCACACCGGACAGAGCCCGGAGACGATCTCCCGGGACGGCGACCGGGACCGCTGGTTCACGGCCGAGGAGGCCAGGGAGTACGGCATGGTCGACCGGGTGGTGGAGTCGTTCGCCGACGTCCGCCCGGCGGCCTCCAAGCGACGGATGGGGCTGTAGCCATGGGGAGTTACACGATTCCGAACGTCATCGAGCGGACCCCGCAGGGCGAGCGCTCCTTCGACGTCTTCAGCCGGCTGCTCAACGAGCGGATCATCTTCATCGGCACCGAGATCGACGACGGGGTGGCCAATGTCGTCATCGCACAACTCCTCCATCTGGAGTCGGCGGCACCCGAGAACGAGATCGCCATCTACCTCAACTCCCCCGGCGGATCGTTCACTTCACTGATGGCGATCTACGACACCATGACCTACGTCCAGGCGCCCGTCTCGACCTTCTGCGTCGGACAGGCGGCCTCCACCGCGGCGGTGCTGCTGGCCGGCGGGGACCCCGGGCGGCGGTTCGTGCTGGAGCACGCCCGGGTGCTGCTCGGGCAGCCCGCCAGCGGCGGCCGGCAGGGCACGGTCTCCGACCTGGCGCTCCAGGCCAAGGAGATGGTCCGGATCCGCGGGCAGGTCGAGGAGGTACTGGCCCGGCACACCCGCCACGACCCCGCGACCCTCCGCGCCGACATGGACCGCGACAAGGTGTTCACGGCCGAGGAGGCCGTGGCGTACGGGCTCGCCGACCAGGTGGTGTCCCGGCGCCTCGCCCAGCTGTGAGACGCCGGGAGCGGCAGCTCAGGCGGCCAGGCAGAGCCCGTCGTAGGAGGATCCGGCGGCGCCGCGGGCCCGGACCGCCGAGCCGTGCCGGGAGGTGAGCCGGATCAGCTCGCCCTGGGCGCGGGAGAGCAGGTCGCCGAGGCCGAGGCCGAGGGCGTGCGCGGCGGCCGCGAGGACCTCCGAGGAGGCTTCCTTGCGGCCCCGCTCCACCTCGGAGAGGTAGGGCATGGAGATACGGGCGGCCTCCGCCACGTCCTTCAGGGTGCGCTCCTGGGCGAGGCGCTCGCGGCGCAGGACATCGCCGACGAGGTCACGCCACAGGGGCTCTCGGGGCGCGGGTGCGGCGGCCCCGGGGCGCACGGACTGCGGACGCACGGACTGCGGACGCACGGGCTCCGGACGCACGGGCTCCGGGCTAGCTGATCGCGGGTGCGCGAGCTCCGGACGTGCGGGTCCCTGGCGCACAGGGGCCTGGCGCGCGAGGTCCTGGCGTACGGGGTCGTGGCGCGTGGGCGGGCGCAGCGGGATGACACGGGCTTGGTTCGGCGCTTGGTTGCTCACCTTCCCAGCCTAGGAGCCGGGTCCGTCCTGGGAAGGCTGAGGCGTTCTGCCCTCGGAAGAATCGCCGGGCGCGAACAGGGGGTTGACGGGCGGGATGCCGGTCAGCGGCCGTCGAGCCACAGCACGGCGCGGACCCGCTTGCCCACCGGGACGCGCTCGACGGCGACCTCGGTCGCCAGGGCGTGCACGATCTCCATACCGTGCCGCCCGATCCGTTCGGGGTCCCTGGGGAAACGGCGGGGCAGCGTGGCGCTGCTGTCGTAGACGGACACCGTCAGCCGTGCGTCGGTGCCCTCCAGGTCGAGGATGTAGGGGCCGTTGCTGTGCCGGTCGGCGTTGGTGACCAGCTCGCTGACGACCAGGAGGACCTCTTCGCGGGTCCGCTCGTCGATCGCCGCGCACCACTCGGTGCGCAGCCGGACGACGAAGTCCGCGGCGAAGGCCCGGGCCTCCGCGATGCACCCCGGCTCACCGGTGTAGTGGGCCGCCCGCCTCAGCGGTTCCACGGGCACGTCGAAATCGGTAGGAATCACTGCCCCGTCGTGTTCGATCATGCGTTTCTCTCTCGGATCCCGGCCCGGCCGGACGCTGCTGCATCAAGGCTCGTACCCCGTCACGCGCCCGGCAGTCCCCGTGCCGGGCGCCGGGTGCGTCACACCCCGGGCGAGTCGGCGGGAGACGGCGGGCTGCCGCTGGAGGGCAGCGACTCGGTGACGGTCGTCCCGGAGTCGGGGGGCGCGTCGGCACTGGAGGTGTCGGGGCTCTCCGGCTCCGACGCGGGGTCGGAGGGCGGTTCGGAGGGGGATTCCGAGGTCGGGGGCGTGGTCGGCCCGGAAGGCTCCGTGGAGGTCGGCGGGCAGTCGGTCGCGCCCGCGGTGGGGGTGCCCGGGCAGGCGGTCGTGGTGCCGGTGGACGGGGACTCGGACGGGGTGCTCGGCGAGGTGGAGGGCCGGTGGCTGGGCGGGGCGGTCTTCTTGTCCTTGTCACCGGTGTCGCCGGACTCCCGGCGGAACCATCCGTCGTGCTCGTCGTCGTAGATCACGAAGACGTCGATCACGGTCGTGGCGGGCGCGACGACCACGACGTCCGAGGGGTTGTACGAGGGCCAGGCGTCGCCCGTGGTCCGGGGGGTGGACTGCTGGGCGACCGGCGGCGTCAGCGGGTTGCCGCAGGCGCAGCGCACCCGGGGCACCCCGCGGTCGTCGACCAGGACGGCGGTGCCGGTCTGGAGGACGGCCTGGTAGGGCTTGGCCCTGCCGTCCTCGTACCCGTGGTTGGTGACCCGGGTGTCCAGGCGGAGCTGCACCGGGGTCAGGTCGCGCAGGTACGCGGGGACGCCCGCGGGTTCCACGTCGGCGACGGACGCGAACGCCTCGTTCTCCTCCGGTTCCGCGCCGAGCGCCTTGATCTGCTTCTCCACGTCGCAGCTGGCCACGTCGCGGGTGCCGCCGTACAGGCCGGGGGCGCCGCCGTCGACGCCGCGGACGGTGTTGCCGGTGGCCGAGGGCGTGGCCGGGGAGGGGGTGACCGGCGGGGCGGAGCTGTCGGTCGCGGTGGACTCGGTGAAGGGGTCGGGGCCGCTCTCGCCGGCCGCCTGGAGGAAGACCTCGCCGCCCGAGCCGCTCCCGCCGCCGTCGCCCCGGCTGAAGACCACGGCCAGCACCACGGCGGCGACGACCACCGTGGTCAGCACCGCGATCCGGGGTGCCGAACGCCACCAGGAGCGGTGCGGTTCAGGCTCCGGCTCCGCTCCCCCGCCGCTGCTCCCCGTCGGTGGCGGGGGTGGCTGCGAAGGGGGTTGCGAGGGCGGCCCGGAAGGCGGCTGCGAGGGTCCGGACAGCGGACCCGAGGGGGGTCCTGTCGGTCGGCCCGAGGACGGAGGTTCGACGCTCACGAGCCCTTCTTCCCGATGCGGTACCAGGACGGCAGATCACACCATGTGCCGCATTCTCCACATCATCACCATTGTGTGCGCCGGGTCGGCGGGGTCCGCAAGCCGACGCCGGACGGCCCCTCCCGGCAGGCGCGCCCCGCGGCTCCTGCTTAGCGTGGGCAGGGTGAGCGCACGCACCCCCTCCGACCGGGCGGTGGCCCGACACGGCTGGCCGCAGGCCGTGCTCGTGGTGCTGGCCGGACTGCTGGCCATGGGGGTGGTCGCCGCCCTGGGTCTGTGGGCGGCGGGCGCCACCGGTCTGCCCGACAACGCCTTCCCCCGGGTCGTGGCCGCGACCGTGGTCACCGCTGTCGGCGGCACCGTCGAGATGTCGGGGGACGCGGGCGGCCTGGCCGAGTCCGCGGCCGGCCTCACCGTGATGCCGCTGTCCGTCACGCTCGTCGGTGCGCTGGTGGTCGCGGCGGGCTTTCTGCGGCCGCTGCGGCACCGGGCCGTGGCCGGGGCGCGCGAGCTGCTGGGCTGGGCCGCGCGGATCGCGGTGCTGTGGCTGGCGGCACTCCTGGGGGTAGCGTTCGCCGCCCGGCAGGATTTCACGGTCTCCCTCGGCGACGACACCCTGAGCGACCTGGGCGACCTGTTCGGTATCTCGCCCAAGGTGGGGTTCCGCACCGATGTGCCGCTGACCCTGTTCTTCGGGCTGCTGTGGCTCGCGGGTGTGCTGGTGCTGGCGCTGCTGGTGTCCCGGGGCGCTCCCCTGCCGGCCCGGCTGCTGCGCTTCCAGGAGTCGGTGCGTCCCGCGGCGTACGCGATGGTCGGGCTGCTGCTGGCCTGTGTCGCCGTCGGCCTGGTCATCGGCGTCGTCGTGGCCGCCACCCGGGGGCATGCCCGGGAGACCCTGGCGGTGATGCTGCTCGGCCTGCCGAACCTGGTGTGGCTCGCGTTCACCGTCGGACTCGGGGCGAGCTGGGAGGGCCGGGTGGACGGCCCCTTCGACCTGCCGATGCCGCACGTCCTGGACCAGGTGCTGCGCGGTTCGGACACCGCGACCCTCAATCTGAACTCGCTCGCCGAGTACGACGGGCGGGTGTGGTGGCTGGTGGCCGTGGACGCGGTACTGGTCCTGGCCGCGGGGTTCGTGACGGCGGCCCGCTCACCGCGCCGGATGCGCGCCTGGCAGCACGCGGTGCACGTGGCGGTGGCGCTGGCGCTCACGGTGCTGATGATCTGCCTGGTGGGCCGGCTCTCCGCGCACGCCGGACTGTCGGTGCTGGGCATCGGCGACCTCGGGGGCGACCTGGGCGGGGAGCTGCTGCTGGAGCCGCAGCTCTGGGGCGCGCTGGGCTTCGCCCTGCTGTGGGGCCTGGTCGGCGGCTTCCTCGGCGGCCTGCCGGCCCGGCCGGTACGACGCCCCTGAGCCCAGGGACGGGGCGCAGGTGTCAGTTCGGGCCGAAGAACGGCTGGGCCCAGTGGGGTGGGGGTTTCGCGGGCTGGGACGGGGCGTTCATGGCGTTCAGGTCCACCTGCGTCGGTGGGTGGGTCCGGGCCGGGTCGCCCCGGAGGGCGGCGCGCATGGCGGCCACGAAGGCGAGGCAGGAGTCGTAGCGGTCGTCGGGGCTCTTGGCCAGGGCCGTGCCGAACACCGCGTCGACCGGGGCCGGCAGATCGGGACGCAGTGAGGTCAGCTGCGGTGGTTCGTCGTACTGGTGGGCCCAGAGCAGCGCCATGTCGTCGTCCCGACGGAAGGGCGGCTGCCCGGTCAGGCACTCGTGCACGACGCAGGCGAACCCGTACACGTCGCAGCGGGCGTCGACGGGCTTGCCGGAGATCTGTTCCGGCGACACGTAGTCGAGGGTGCCGACGAACTGGCCGACCGTGGTGAACCCCGTCAGGGACAGTGACTTCTTCGTCAGCCCGAAGTCGGTCAGATAGGCGTGCTCGGGGTGGTCGCTGTCCGTGCCCCGGGCGACGAGGATGTTGCCGGGCTTCACATCGCGGTGGACGAGGCCGTGCTCGTGGGCCGCGTCCAGCGCGGAGGCCACCTGGGCGGCGATCCGGACGGCGGTGGCCGCAGTCAGCGGACCCTGCCGGTCCAGGAGGTGGCGCAGGTCGCTGCCGGCGACGAACCGCATGGCGATGTACAGGACGCCGTCCGTCTCGCCCGCCTCGAAGACCGGCACGATGTGCGGGTGGTCGATCGAGGCCGCGGCCCGGGATTCGTGGGTGAAGCGGCGGCGGAAGGTGTCGTTGCGGGCGAGTTCGGGGGCGAGCAGCTTGAGCGCGACCGTGCGGTCCAGTCGCAGGTCGCGGGCGCGGTAGACGACGGCCATGCCGCCACGTCCGATCTCCGCCTCGATGCGGTAGCCGGCCACCTGCCGGCCGATCAGCTCGGAGGGCCGGCCCGAGAACAGGCTCGCCTCACGGGCCATCCGGGCTCACCACCTGGGTGGCGGTGTGGTCGCGGTCGGGCGGGGCCGAGCGGGGCGCCTCGTCCGTGGCGAAGGTGCTCAGGCTCATGCCGTCGGCGTAGACCCAGCGCCCGTGGTCGGTGTCGTACAGCCAGACGTGCTCGCCCTCGACGACCACACCGATGCGCAGGCCGCGGGTGCGGTCCCGGAAGGACTCGCCGTCGAGGCCGCCCGAGGCGAGGTCCTCCACGGCCGCCCGGTAGCGGGCCAGTGCCTGCTCGGTGCGGGTGAGGTGGGGGCGCGGGTCGGCGGTGCGGGCCAGGGCGGCGTCGGGGGTGGGCGGGTCCTGGGGGACGGCGACCAGGTGGCGGCCGTCGACCCAGGCCGACCAGCCGTTGGCGCACAGGACGTGGCCCCAGTCGCCGCGACGTTCGAGGAGCTGGACCGGCAGCAGCGGGTCCAGGGGCAGGGTGGGCCGGGCGGGGTCGGGCGCCACCCAGGCGGGCATCCCGTGGGCGGGGACGACATGGGTGGGACGGAAGCCGGGAGTCGTCATCGTCATGTGGCGCCTACTTCCGCATCACGACGGGTTCCTGGCGGCGCAGCAGCCGGGACACCAGCCAGCCGAACAGTACGGACAGCACGATCAGCATGCCGATGTTGAGCAGCCACACGCCCGCCGAGTGCTGGAACAACGGGTCGCCGGTCAGCTCGCCCGGCACGGTCCGCGCCAGGTCGACGGTGCCCGCCATCGCGCCGAGCGCCCACCGCGAGGGCACGAACCAGGCGAGCTGCTCCAGGCCGGGCACGCCGTCGAGTTTGAGCAGGGCGCCGCAGAACACCACCTGGACGATGGCGAGCAGCACCAGCAGCGGCATCGTCACCTCCTCCTTGCGCACCAGCGCGGAGACCAGCAGGCCGAGCATCATCGCGGTGAACGCCAGCAGGGCGACGGCGACGGTGATCTCCACCAGGGGTGGCATCAGCACGCCCTCGCCGCCGGGGGCGTTGAGGTCGACGCCGAGCAGCCCGACGAGGGTCAGCACGACGGCCTGGAAGACGGTGACGGTGCCGAGGACGACCACCTTCGACATCAGGTACGCCGATCTGGACAGGCCGACGGCCCGCTCGCGCCGGTAGATCACGCGTTCCTTGACCAGTTCGCGCACGGCGTTGGCCGCGCCGGTGAGGACCGCGCCGACGCACAGGATCAGCAGCGCGTTCATCGCGGTGTCCCGGGTCAGCTCGCCGCCGGCCAGGGCGCGGGCCATGGCGCCCATCACGAACGGCAGGGCGATCATGATGATGAGGAAGGTGCGGTCGGCACTGAGGGCGGCGGTGTAGCGGCGGATCAGGGTGCCGAGCTGGGCGGCGCGGCTGCGCGGCCGGCGCGGTGGGGTGATGACCACCGGTCCGGTGCGGTCGAGCGTCGGCTGCGCGGTGGCGTCGACGACGTAGCGGCGGTGCGCCGGAGAGGTGGTGTAGTCGCCGGCCCAGTCGCGGTCCCGGTCGCGCTCGAAGGCCTCGAACGCCTCCGGCCACTCGGTGAAGCCGAAGTAGGCGAGGGCGTCCTCGGGCGGCCCGTAGTAGGCGATCCGGCCGCCGGGCGCGAGGACCAGGAGGCGGTCGCAGACGTCGAGGCTGAGGACGCTGTGGGTGACGACGATGACGGTGCGGCCGTCGTCCGCGAGCCCTCGGAGCATGTGCATGACCGAGCGGTCCATGCCGGGGTCCAGTCCCGAGGTGGGTTCGTCGAGGAAGAGCAGGGAGGGCTTGGTGAGCAGTTCCAGGGCGACGCTGACGCGCTTGCGCTGGCCGCCGGAGAGGCTGTGCACGGGTTGTCCGGCGCGCTGTTCGAGACCGAGTTCGCGGATGACCTCGTCGACCCTGGCCTGCCGTTCGGCCTTCGCGGTGTCCTGCGGGAAGCGCAGTTCGGCGGCGTAGGACAGGGCGGCGCGGACGGTGAGCTGGGCGTGCAGGATGTCGTCCTGCGGGACCAGGCCGATGCGCTGGCGCAGTTCGGCGTAGTCGCGGTAGAGGTCGCGGCCGTCGTAGACGACGGTGCCGTGGTCGGCGGGACGCTGGCCGGTGAGCGCGTTGAGGAGGGTGGACTTTCCGGCGCCGCTGGGTCCGACGACCGCGAGCAGGCACTTCTCCCCCACCGGGAAGGAGACGTCGTCGAGAAGGGTCTTGCGGCCGTGGTCGACGGCGACGGTGAGGTCCTGCACCTCCAGGGAGACCTCGCCGGTGTCGACGTACTCCTGGAGCTCGTCGCCGACCAGGCAGAACGCCGAGTGGCCGATGCCGATGACGTCGCCGGCGCGCACCGGGGCGGAGGTGACCGGGCCGCCGTTGAGGAAGGTGCCGTTGTGGCTGCCGAGGTCGGCGATCTCGTGGCCGCCGTCGGGCAGGGCGCGCAGCTCGGCGTGGTGGCGGGAGACCACGAGGTCGTCGAGGACGAGGTCGTTGTCGGGCGCGCGGCCGATCCGCACGGTCCGGGCGGGCACCGGGCGCACGCTGGTCGGCCGGCGGAAGGTGCCGGTGAGCGCCGGCATCGAGACGGCCGAGGGGCGTTCGGGGCCGGGCCGGGGCGGGGCCCGGTCGAGGAGGACGGCACGGGGGCCGTCGGCCGGGTTGCCGAAGCGGATCACGGTGCCGGGTCCGACGTCCCGGGCGTGGACGCGCCGGCCGTCGGCGTAGGTGCCGTTGGTGCTGCCCTCGTCCTGGAGCGTCCAGTGGTCGCTCGCGGGGTGCAGGACGGCGTGGTGCCAGGAGACCCGGGCGTCGTCGATGACGACGTCGCTGAGGGGGTCGCGGCCCACGTGGTAGTCCCGGCCGGGGGTCATCACCGTGGAGCCCGACTCGGTCTCCAGCACGAGTACGGGCGCTGTCGGTGCCAGAGGCCGCTCCGTCATGCCTGAATTCTACCGATTCACCCGATTGCGCGCCCGACGCGCCCGCTCAGCCGACGGGGACGAAGAGGGCGGCGCTGGTGCGCTGCATACGCAGGGCGTCGATGGACTCCGCCATCAGTTCGTACTCGGTGGTCTCGTCGCTGATGGCGATCCGGATCAGCCGGCCGGCGGCCAACTGTTCGGCCGCCAGCTCCTGTTGACCGCCGTCACCGCACCAGGTGCGCAGCGCTGCGGGCACGTCGGGCACGGTCTCGGCGACGGGGACGAGGGCGCTGGGCGGGAAGTGCTCGGCCTCCGGGTGCGGATCCAGTCGTTCGGCGATCCAGGAGGCCCGGTCCCGCAGCCACCACAGGGCGAGCGCCAGCGTGGGCGCCCGGTAGGTACCGAGCGGGACTCCGATGCGCCGGCCGCCGCAGGTGCCGTACGCCGTGACATGGCACAGGAATTCGTCGTGCACGTCTCACTCCCCCGTGGTGCTTTCGCCTCTCGGCAGGGCCTCGCTTTCCGTGCGGCTCAGTGCTGTTGACTCAGTGCTGTGCGTGAGGGGAACCTCGCTCCGCGTGAAGTACCCACTGCTGTTGAGTATGTTCACTGCTGAATCACTGTCACCATGACTTTCCGGCCAGTCTCCTGGCATATTCACCGAGATCGTTGGCCGAAAGCGCATGTGTCCGCGCTTGTGTCCGCGCATGTGTCCGCGCGCGTGACCCTGCACGCGAAGGTGCCCGGGACGGCCGCGCCGTCCCGGGCACCCAGGGTCCGAGTTCCGCTCAGCCCTTGGCGGCCGCGTCGATCCGGGCCAGTTCCTCGGCGTCGAAGTCGAGGTTGCCGACCGCCGCCACGCTGTCCTCCAGCTGCCCCGGGCTGCTCGCGCCGACCAGGGCCGAGGTCACCCGGCCGCCGCGCAGCACCCAGGCCAGCGCCATCTGGGCGAGGGTCTGGCCGCGCGACTCGGCGATGCCGTTGAGCGTGCGCAGGCGGTCCACCAGGTCCTCGGTGACCGCGTCGGAGTTCAGGAAGGGGCTGTCGCTCGCGGCCCGGGAGCCCTCGGGGATGCCGTTCAGATAGCGGCCCGTCAGCAGGCCCTGCTCCAGCGGCGAGTAGGCGATGGACCCGACCCGGAGCTCGTCCAGCGCGTCCAGCAGGCCCTCGTCCTCCGGGCGCCGGTCGAGGAGGGAGTAGCGCGGCTGGTGGATCAGCAGCGGGGTGCCCAGCTCACCGAGGATGCGGGCCGCTTCCCGGGTCTGCTCGGCGGAGTAGTTCGAGACGCCGACGTAGAGCGCCTTGCCCTGCTGGACGGCCGAGTGCAGCGCGCCCATCGTCTCCTCCAGCGGAGTCTCCGGGTCCGGGCGGTGCGAGTAGAAGACGTCGACGTACTCCAGGCCCATCCGCGACAGGCTCTGGTCGAGGGAGGACAGCAGGTACTTGCGGGAGCCCCACTCGCCGTACGGGCCGGGCCACATCAGGTATCCGGCCTTGGTGGAGATGACGAGTTCGTCGCGGTGCGCGGCGAAGTCCGCCCGGAGGGCGTCGCCCAGCGCGGACTCGGCGGATCCGGGCGGCGGGCCGTAGTTGTTGGCCAGGTCGAAGTGGGTGACGCCCAGGTCGAAGGCGCGGCGCAGGATCGCGCGCTGCGTCTCCACGGGGCGGTCCGGGCCGAAGTTGTGCCACAGGCCGAGCGACAGCGCCGGGAGCTTCAGGCCGCTGCGTCCGGTGCGCCGGTAGGGCATGTCCGCGTAGCGGTCGGGGTGCGGGGTGTACAACGCGACTCCAGAGGGGTGGGCACGGCAGAACGGGATTCCCTGAGAACCCGGTGTCCACTCTTTCGTGACCTGTGGGCATCGGTCCAACAGGAGAATCCGATGGAATTCAGCGGATACGCTTCTCAGTCATGGAACTGCGCCATCTCCAGCACTTCGTCGCGGTCGCCGAGGACCAGCATTTCACCCGGGCCGCCGAACGGCTCATGGTCTCCCAGTCGGGCCTGTCGGCGTCGATCCGCTCGCTGGAGCGCGAGCTGCAGACCCCGCTGTTCGTCCGTACGACACGCAGCGTGACGCTCACCCCGGCCGGGCGGGCCCTGCTCGGCGAGGCGGAGCGGATCCTCGCCCAGGTGCGCTCGGCCCACGAGGCCGTCGCCGCGGTCCAGGGCGTGCTGCGCGGGATGCTGGCCGTGGGATCCGAGCAGTGCATCGCGGGCGTCCATGTGGCGGCGCTGCTGGCCACCTTCCGGCGCCGGCATCCGGAAGTGGAGATCTGTCTGCGCCAGGCCGGCTCGGGGGCGCTCGCCGAGGAGGTCGCGGCGGGGCGCCTGGACCTCGCCTTCGCGGTGCGCACGGCCGAGGAGGACCTGGAGCAGCTGCGGGCGGTACCGCTGACCAGTGAACCGATGACCGTGCTGTGCCACCCCAGCCACCCGCTCGCCCGGGCCGGCGCGGCCGTCACCCCGGAGGAACTGGGCGGCGAGGTCTTCGTCGACTTCCACCCGGACTGGGGGCCGCGCCGGACCACGGACGCGGCGTTCGCCGCCGCGGGCGTGCGGCGCACGGTCCCGCTGGAGGTGAACGACGTGCACAGCCTGCTGGACCTGGTCGACGAGAACCTCGGCGTCGCCGTCGTACCGCGCCACTTCCGGCACAAGCGCCCCTCCCTGACCGCGCTACCGGTCAAGGGCACCGGGGAGCGGGTCTACGAGACGGTCGCCCTGCTGCCCTCCCCGCAGGCCACCAGCCCGGCGGCACGGGCGCTGATGGAACTGCTGGAGCGAGAGGGCGCGTGACGGGCGGCTTTGCGCCATGGTGGTGGCATGCATGCCAAGGACATCCTCATCGACGGCCTCAGCCGCATCAGGGAAGAGGTCCACGCCACCGTCGAGGGCCTCGGCCCTGACGCGCTGCACGCCCGGCCGGGCCCGGCCGCCAACTCCATCGCCTGGCTGGTCTGGCATCTCACCCGGGTCCAGGACGACCATGTCGCCGACGCCTTCGGGCTGGACCAGGTGTGGCTCGCCCAGGGCTTCGAGAAGACCTTCGGCCTCGGCCTGCCCCGCCACGACATCGGCTACGGGCACACCTCGGCGCAGGTCGCCGAGGTACGGGTCGACACCGCCGACCTGCTGACCGGGTACTACGACGCCGTCCACGAGCAGACCCTCGGCGCGCTGCGCGGACTGGTGGCCGAGGACCTGGAGCGCGTCGTCGACGAGCGCTGGGACCCGCCGGTCACCCTGGGCGTCCGGCTGGTCAGCGTCCTGTCCGACGATCTTCAGCACGTCGGACAGGCCGCCTACGTCCGCGGGCTGCTTCAGACCGCGTAGCCCGGCAGGACGACGTCCTCGATGAGGGCCTTGCGCTCGTCGAAGGGGATGAAGGCGCTCTTCAGGGCGTTCACCGTGACCGTGCGCAGATCGTCGAGGGTCCAGCCCGCCTCGTCCACCAGGAGGGACATCTCGCGGGTCATCGTCGTACCGGAGACCAGCCGGTTGTCGGTGTTGAGGGTGACGCGGAAGCCGAGGTCCTTCAGGGCGGTGATGGGGTGCTCGGCTATCGAGGTCGCCGCGCCCGTCTGGAGGTTCGAGGTCGGGCACATCTCCAGGGCGATCCGGCGGTCGCGGACCCAGCCCGCGAGGCGGCCGAGCTTGCCGGAGGCCAGGTCGGGGATGTCGTCGGTGATGCGCACGCCGTGGCCGATGCGCTGGGCGCCGCAGATCTGGAGCGCCTGGTGGATGCTGGACAGCCCGTCGGCCTCGCCCGCGTGGATGGTGAAGGGCACGTTCTCGCGGCGCAGGTGCTCGAAGGCTGCGAGGTGGTCGGCGGCGGGGAAGCCCGCCTCGGCGCCGGCGATGTCGAAGCCCACGACACCGGCGTCCCGGAAGGCGACGGCCAGGTCGGCGGCCTCGCGCACCCGGTCGAACATCCGCATGCCGCACAGCAGGGTGCCGACCCGGACCGGGGTGCCCGCCTCGGCCGCCTTGGCCATACCGGCCGCCAGGCCCTCCTGGACGGTCTCGACGACCTCGGCGAGCGCGAGGCCGCCGGCGGTGTTCAGCTCGGGCGCGTACCGCACCTCGGCGTAGACCACGCCGTCCGCCGCGAGGTCCAGCACGTACTCCTCGGCGGTGCGCAGCAGGCCCTCGCGGGTCTGCATCACGGCGAGGGTGTGCTCGAAGGTCGCGATGTAGCGCACCAGGTCGCCGGAGTTGGCGGCCTCGAAGTACCAGGCGGCCAGCTCGTCCGGGTCGGTGGTGGGCAGGGTGTGGCCGACCGTCTCGGCCAGCTCCACGACGGTGGCGGGGCGCAGGCCGCCGTCGAGGTGGTCATGGAGGACGGCCTTGGGGAGGCGGCGGATCACATCGGCGTCTACGCGCGTAGCAGTCATGGTGCGTCTTTCCTCGGGCGAGCGGTTCGAAGCGGCGGAACGGAGGGGCCGGGCGGCCGCCCTCGCGGGCGGCTCGGCCCGTTGCCGGGAGAGGGGGCTCAGCCGGCCGGCTGGAGCAGGTCCCAGCGGTTGCCGTACAGGTCCTGGAAGACGGCCACCGAGCCGTAGGGCTCGTGGCGCGGCTCCTCCAGGAAGGTCACCCCCGCGGCGAGCATCCGGGCGTGGTCGCGGGCGAAGTCGTCGGTGTGCAGGAAGAAGCCGACCCGCCCGCCGGTCTGGTCGCCGACCCGGGCACCCTGGGCCTCGCCCTTGGCGCGGGCGAGCAGCAGCCCGGTGCCCCGCCCGCCGGGCGCCACCACGACCCAGCGGGAGCCGTCCGGACGCGGGGCGTCCTCGACGAGCCGGAACCCGAGGGCCTCGGTGTAGAAGCGGATCGCCTCGTCGTAGTCGTCGACGACGAGGGTGACCAGGGCGATGCTGCTCATCGGAACCTTTCGGGACGTGCGATTAGCGGGAGAGGTTATACGTAAAACCTCTCCCGCGCCAGTCCCCTCCGCACCACGTCGCGCGAGACTCACTCTCCAGCCCTAGGACCACGGCCCGAGGCGCCGGGGCGACGTGATCGCTAGCGTCGGCGGCATGACGACCTCACCCGCGGTCCGCACCCCCGCACAGCGCCGGCTCGATGTCCTGGACCGGCTGGAGACGGAGATCGACATCTGGGTCGCCACCGCCGACTCCGACGGCGTGCCGTGCCTGGTGGCGCTCTGGTTCGTCTGGGACGGCGAGGCTCTGTGGCTGGCGACGCGGCCGGCCAACCCCACCGGCCGCAATCTGCGGACCGGCGGCCGCGCACGGCTCGCCTTCGGCCACACCCGGGACGTCGTGCTCATCGACGGGACGGTGGAGACGTTCACCGCCGAGGAGGTGCCGGCCCCGGCGGCGGAGGCGTTCACGGCGAAGACGGGATGGGATCCGCGCGGGGAGCGGGCGCCGTACGCGTTCTTCCGGGTGCGGCCCGAGGCGGTGCAGGCGTGGCACGAGGCCCGGGAACTGCCGCAGCGGCACCTCATGCGGGACGGGGTCTGGCTGGGACAGTAGCGCCCGCTTGTCCGGACAAGTTCGGGGCTTCGCCCTCCCCGGGCCATGGAATTCCCCCCAGGGTGTTACCTCAGGGTAACTCCTGATGGTTTCATGTGCGGCGCCACTCCAACGCCCTTACCCCACAGGGAGATCCAGTGACGCTTTCCGCACAGCGCCGTGCACAGGGCTCGGCCGTGCTCGCCCTCGCTCTCGCGGTCACCGGGCTGGCCGGCGCGGCACCCGCCGCGTCGGCGGCCGAACCGACGCCCGGGCTGAAGGTGTTGTCGTACAACGTCTTCCTCTTCAGCAAGACCCTGTACCCCAACTGGGGCCAGGACCACCGGGCCGCGGAGATCGCGAAGGCCCCGTTCGTACGGGGCAACGACGTCGTGGTCCTCCAGGAGATGTTCGACAACTCCTCCTCGGACGCGCTGAAGAGCGCCGTCGCGGCCGAGTACCCGCACCAGACGCCCGTGGTCGGCCGCTCCAAGTCCGGCTGGGACGCGACGAGTGGGGCGTACTCCGCGACGACCCCGGAGGACGGCGGCGTCACGATCCTGAGCAAGTGGCCGATCGTGCGCAAGGAGCAGTACGTCTTCAAGGACGCCTGCGGCGCCGACTGGTGGTCCAACAAGGGCTTCGCGTACGTCGTGCTGAACGTCGGCGGCACCAGGGTGCACGTCGTCGGTACCCACGCGCAGTCCACGGACCCCGGGTGCTCGGCCGGGGAGGCGGCGAGCGTGCGCGGCAAGCAGTTCAAGGCCATCGACGCGTTCCTGGACGCCAAGAACATCCCGGCCGGTGAACAGGTGCTGGTGGCGGGCGACTTCAACGTCGACTCGCACACTGCGGAGTACGGCTCCATGCTCGCCGACGGCGGCCTGGTCGGCGCGGACTCCCGTACCGGGCACCCGTACTCCTTCGACACGCGGGACAACTCCATAGCGCGCGACCGGTACCCGGACGACCCGCGCGAGGACCTGGACTACGTCCTGCACCGCGCCGGGCACGCCCGGCCCGCCGTGTGGCGGAACGAGGTCGTGAAGGAGGAGAGCGCGCCCTGGACGGTGTCGAGTTGGGGCACCGACTACACCTACACCAACCTGTCCGACCACTACCCGGTGACCGGCTCGGCGGGCTGACGGGCGGGCCGGGGAGTTGTCGCGCGGGTCAGCGCCGTGCCCACTCCCCGGCCATGCCCAGTTCGCTCTCGATACCGGGACGAAGGTGTTCTTCGCCGATCCGCACCCGCCCTGGCAACGACCGACGAACGAGAACACGAACGGGCTACTGCGTCAGTACGTCCCGAAGGGCACCGACCTCTCCCGGTGGTCGTCCGTGGGCCTCGAAGCCGTCGCACTGGCGATCAACAACCGGCCCCGCAAAGTACTCGGTTGGCGGACACCGGCCGAGGTATTCGAGGAACAACTACGCTTCCTACAACAGCCCGGTGTTGCAACGACCACTTGAACTCACCGAGTGTCCGTCCGGCGCGGTCCGGCGCCAAGAGGACGTCCTAGCACCGCAGGACGTCCCCACACCCCGGCAGGGCGTCCTCACACCCCCGCACCGGCGAAGGGCACCCGGGCCGGTCCTTCGGCGCCCGCCCGGAAGGGGTGGCGCCACAGTCCGCGTGCCGCGAGCCGCGGCAGCACGCCCTCGCCGAACCAGTACGCCTCCTCCAGGTGGGGGTAGCCGGAGAGCACGAACTCGTCGATGCCGAGCCGGTGGTACTCGGCGATCCGCTCGGCGACGTCGTCGTGGCTGCCGACCAGCGCGGTGCCGGCGCCGCCGCGCACCAGGCCGATGCCGGCCCACAGATTGGGCGCGATCTCCAGGTCGTCGCGGCTGCCGCCGTGCAGTTCCAGCATGCGCCGCTGCCCCTCGGACTCGCTGCGCGCCAGTCCCGCCTGGACGGACCTGACCGTCTCCGGGTCGAAGCCGTCCACCAGTCGCCGCGCCTCGGCCCAGGCGTCCTCGGCGGTGTCCCGGGTGATGACGTGCAGCCGGATACCGAAGCGCGGCGTACGGCCCTCGCGCGCGGCCAGTTCGCGGATCCAGGCGACCTTCGCGGCGACCTGTGCGGGCGGCTCGCCCCAGGTCAGGTACACGTCGGCGTGCCGTGCGGCGATCTCCCCCGCGACCGGGGAGGACCCGCCGAAGTACACCTCGGGGACGGGATCGGGGACGCGGGCCAGCTTCGCGCCCTCCACGTGCAGATGCGCCCCGCGCAGGTCGACGCTCTTCCCGTCCCACAACTGCCGTACGACTTCCAGGAATTCGCCGGTGCGGCGGTACCGGTCGTCCTTGTCCAGGAAGTCGCCGAAGGCCCGCTGCTCCTGGCTCTCGCCACCGGTGACGACGTTCAGCAGGAGCCGTCCGCCGGTCTGGCGCTGGAAGGTCGACGCCATCTGTGCCGCGAGGGTGGGCGAGAGCAGGCCGGGGCGGAAGGCGACCAGGAACTTCAGGCGTTCGGTGCGCTGGCTCACCATCGCCGTGGTCAGCCACGCGTCCTCGCACCAGGCGCCGGTGGGGGTGAGCGCGCCGGTGAAACCGAGGTCCTCGGCGGCACGGGCGATCTGGCCGAGGTAGGCGACGGTCGGGGGCCGGTCCCGGCCGGTGGTGGTGGCGGGGCTGCCGTGACCGCCGCCGACGACGTCACGGCTGTCGCCGTTGGTGGGCAGGAACCAGTGGAACGTGGGGCTCACGGGGTCTCCGATCGTGGTGGTGCGGTGGGGCGGGGGCTCAGCCGGCGGCCGGTGGGCGGGGCGAGGGACAGCCGGCGGCGAGCAGGGCAGGACCAGGAGTCAGCCGGCGGCGAGCAGGGTGGGACCAGGGGTCAGCCGGCGGCGGCGAGCAGGGTGGGGCGGCCTCCGAGGGCGAGCGAGAACTGGTCGGTGACCTGGGCGAGGGCTTCGGCGGAGCCCGGGGCGACGGTCAGCGTCCCGTCGTCGGCCACGGTGATGTCCTTGTCGAGCGTGAACCAGCCCGGGGTGATGTGGGCGGGGCCCATGGAGTTCAGGACGGGCCGCAGGGCGTAGTCGATGGCGAGGACATGGGCGGTGGTGCCGCCGGTGGCGAGCGGCAGGACGGTCTTTCCGGCCAGCGCGTACTGCGGGAGCAGGTCGAGCAGCGCCTTCAGCAGCCCGGAGTAGGCGGCCTTGTA
The DNA here is from genome assembly GCF_040653275.1 of Streptomyces sp. NPDC048002. NCBI lineage: Bacteria > Bacillati > Actinomycetota > Actinomycetes > Kitasatosporales > Streptomycetaceae > Streptomyces > Streptomyces sp. NPDC048002. The sequence goes on from NZ_JBEZNL010000011.1 coordinate 22,012, forward strand.
GACCGGGGTGCCGATGACGACACCGTCGGCGCGGTCGAAGAGGGCGCCGGCCTCGACGATCGCGGGGTGCCGGAAGTCGGCGCCGAGCAGCGCCTCCGCGGGCAGGGTGCGTACGTCGAGCGGGATCACCTCGTGGCCCTGGGCCCTGAGGCGGGCGTCGAGGTGGCGCAGCAGGCGTGCGGTGCGGGAGGTGGCGGAGGGGCTTCCGGAGACGGAGAGGACGGTGGCCATGAGGGGGGACCTTTCGGGGAGCGGGGTCAGGAGGCGGTCCTGGGCAGACCGAGCGGCTTGATCTCCGCCTTCGTGATGGCCGAGGAAGATCCGCCGATAGCCACGCGTTCGGCGTGGGCGTCCCTGCCGTAGCGGCTGGAGCACTCCCCACCCGGTGCACGGATCAGCGGCTCCGCCTTCGGGTCGGAGACCGATGCCTGAATGACCGTCAGTTCCGGCGCAGAGGTCATCCGTTGAACCGGGCGCTGCGGAGAAGCGCGTGGACGGGGATCTCGGCCCGCGAATGGGTCACCGAGGGAGGGGCGGGCGGGTCAGACGGCCCGCTGCCGCGTCAGGCGCAACACGCGGCGGACCACACCCGACCGAAGTCGATGTGGTCGCGTGAGACCAGGCGCGGCTGAGGGTTCATGCGACCAATTGAGCAGGGCTTTTCACTTTCCGTCAAGCGGCGCCCGGATGACGGACCGACACAGGGAGGCCAGCCACGTGGCGCCCTTGAAAACGTGTTCCCTACTTTTCCTATCGAGTTACTAGGAAAGTATTGACGTGGCTGGTCACCGCCGCACAGGATGGGGAGCATGCCCCACACACAGCAACGACTCGTACGTCGTCGGCACGTCGACTTCGGTCACGTCGTCAGTGCCGCCTGCTGTCGCGCGTAAGGCACGCCCCGCGCGTCGCCACTCCGCTCCTTCCCCGGGGGTCACCCCCGCCACGCTGTCCGAAGGGCGAACGCCATGACCACCCCACTTCCCGCACCGCTGCCCGACGTACGCCATCTGCGCCTGGTGGACGACCTCCCGCGGGACGCCGACACCGGCCCCGGCTCCCTGCCGCTCGTCGGCTATCTCGTGCTCGTGCCCGAGGGCACCGACCCCGCCGAACTGTTCGCCGGGGCCGAGGTGCGTCCCGTCGCGACGCCGGTCGTCCACCGACCGGAGCCGGCCGCCGTGCGCATCGACCCGGACCGTCATGTCGCCTCCGTCGACGGCGTCGAACTCAACCTGACCTACCTGGAGTTCGCGCTGCTCGCGCATCTGGCCCAGCGCCCGTACCACGTGCATTCCCGGGACCGGCTGATGACGGAGATCTGGGGCTACGACCACGTCGGCGACGGCCGCACGGTGGACGTCCACATCGCCCGACTGCGCCGCAAGCTCGGCGAGGAACACCGGGACCGGATCGTGACCGTGCGCAGCGTGGGCTACAAGTTCGTGCCCGGCAGCGCCGCCTCCGACACCGCGCGGTGCGGCCGACCTTGAGGAGAGCCTTCCATGGGCGTCGCCCCTGCCCCGTCCGGAACCGACCGCACCGACCGCACCGACCGCACGCACTGGCTGCGCGTCGCCCATGAGACGGCGGAGGACCTGGCCACGGACGCGGTGGCCAGGGAATTGGCGGGCAAGGCGCCCTTCGACGAGGTGTCCCGGCTGCGCGAGGCCGGGCTGCTGACGCTGCTCGTCCCCGCCGGGCTCGGAGGCGGTGGCGCCGACTGCTCCACGGCCTGCGCGGTAGTCCGTGAGATCGCCGCCGCCGACGCGGCCGTCGGTCAACTCCTCGGCTCCCACTACGTCCTGGGCCTGACCGCCCGCCTCTTCTCCGACCCGGAGTCCGCCGCGCGGACCGAGCGCCGGTCCGCGGCCGAACAGTGGTGCTGGGGCGGTGGTGTCGCCCGCCAGGAACCACGGCTGACGCTGATCGATTCGGGGGACGGATTCCTCCTCAACGGCCGCCAGAGCTACGCCACCGGGGTACTGGTCGCGGACCGGCTCGCCCTGCGGGCGGTACGCGCCGACACCGGGGAACACCTGGCCGTCGTGGCCGACCCGGCCCGCCCGGGGGTGCGGATCGACGCCGACGCGGACCCCTTCGGCGGACGGCTCGCCGCGGGCGGGAGCGTCGAGTTCGACGGCGCCCTTATCGACGCGGAGGACGTACTCGGCTCCCTCTCCGTCGACGACGACGTCCTGTCCCCCTCGTCCTCCCTGGCCGCACCGCTCGGACGGCTGATCTCGGTCCAGCTCCGCCTGGGCACGGCGGAGGGCGTGCTGGCCGAGGCCCGCGAGTACAGCAGGACCGGTCACGCGCCCTGGCATCCGGAGTGGCCGGCCGGTTCGCCCCAGGACCCCCAGACCCTGGCGGCCTACGGAGAGCTGACCGTTCTCACCCGCTCCGCGTCGGCCCTCGCGGCCGAGGCGCTCACCGCGCTGGAGCGCGGCCTGGCCCGCGGCGCCGGTCTGAGTTACGACGAGTGCGCCGAGATCTCGATCCTGGCGGCCGTCGCCGAAGCGGCCGCGGCGAAGGCCGCCCACGAGTCGACGTCCCGCGCCCTGGACATCATCGGCGTCCGCGCCGCCTCCGCCCGCCTGGGGCTGGACCGCTTCTGGCGCAACGCCCGTACCCACAGCCTGTACGAGCCCGTGTCGCACCGACTCCGGGACGTCGGTGACTACTACCTCAACGGGGCGCACCCGCCGTTCACCCTGCCGGTGTGAGGCCCCCGGCCGCCAGGCCGCCACGAGGGTCCGGCCGGCCCGGCCCCTCAACGCCTGTGGCCCGCCTCCCAGTCGGGAGGCGGGCCACAGATCCGAGCGCCGGGCAGGCCTTGCACCTGCATTTCCCCGCAGGAAGCGGGGCGTCTTTCCTTGGACCACCAACGCAGCGCCGGGCGCCCGGTGTTGCGGGCGACCTGCTCAAGATCGACTATACACGCTCCCGGGCCCCGTCCGCACCCGCCCACCCGGTGGCCGCCACCGGCTGGCGTGAACCCCTAACTTCACTGTGCTCAAGGTGAGTTGGGGCAACCCGCACCAAGGGCAGATCAATACTTCACCATGGGCGGTCCACGATTGGGTCGAGCGCTCCGATGTTCCCATCCGCGGACATACGTTCTGTCCGTGACCTCTGATTCTTCCGCGGGCGCCGTGCGACCCGCCGAGTCCCGTCCCGCCCGCCGCCTGGTCCTGCGCGGCGCGCTCACCGGCGCCGCCGCCCTCGGCACGGGCCTCGCCGTCGGCGTCGTTCCCGCGTCCGCGGTGCCGAACTCCCGTCCGCGGCCGACCACTCCGGCGGCCGCCCTGCGGGAACTGGCCGCGGGCAACGCGCGTTGGCGCGCCTTCCGCGAGGAGCACCCCCACGAGTCGCGTACGGTCCGCCAGGAACTGGTCTCCGGCCAGCACCCGTTCGCGGTCGTGCTGGGCTGCATCGACTCCCGCGTCCCTCCGGAGCTGGTGTTCGACCAGGGGCTCGGGGACCTGATGACCGTGCGCAGTGCCGGTGAGGTGCTGGACGAGGCGGTGCTCGGCAGCATCGCGTACGGGGTGCTCGAACTCGGCATCCCGCTGGTGCTGGTGCTCGGGCACCAGTCGTGCGGCGCGGTACGGGCCACGGTCGAGGCGGACGAGAGCGGTGAACGGCTGCCCGCGCACATCCGGTACCTCGCCGACCAGATCGGCCCGGCCATCGACCGCACCCAGGAGGGCGACGCCCGCGTCGACTCGACCATCGACGCCCAGATACGGCTGGTCCGCGACCGCCTCCGCGCGGAACCGGACCTCGCGGCGAAGGTCTCGGCCGGTGAACTCGCCGTCGTCGGCGCCCGTTACGAGCTGACGAACCAGCTCGTGCACCGTCTCACCTGACCTCGCCCCGCCACACACATACGCACACCGCGGGGCATCCGAGTTGGAACCGCTAACCGTTCGGCGGAAGTCCTCCCTGCCGGGCGAGCCGCGTCCACTCGCCGGGGGTGACCCCGTACGCCATGCGGAAACGGCGGGTGAAGTGGGCGGGGTTGGGGAACCCCCAGGAGCGGGCCACGGCCTCGATGGTGCGCGGGGCCCGTTCGGTTACGGCGAGTTCACCGCGGGCGCCCTCCAGCCGACGCCGGATGATCCATCGTCCTGATCCACGGCTTCCGGGGTGACCGCACGCAGCTGGGAGCACTGGATCGCCCACTACGAGAAGCGCGGCTTCCGCGTCCTCGCTCCCGCCTACCCCGGGTTCGAGGTCGAGGTCGAGTCCCTCGACGCCGACACGACACCGATCGAGAAGGTCACCGTCCCGCAGATCGTCGAGAGCCTGGAGACCCTGATAGGCGGTCTGGACAAGCCGCCCGTCGAGCAGCAACTGCACGAACACGCCGCCCGCGGAGTGGCCGATGGGAGTCCAGGGCCCTGTACGAGCGGTACGCGGTCCCCGCGTCCGGCGCCGTCTTCTGGGACAGTGCCCTGGCCACCCTGCGCCCCGGCCACCAGAGCACGTACGTCGACTACCACAACGACGCGCGGGCACCCCTGCTGTTCGTCTCCGGCGAGAAGGACCACCTGATGCCGCCGAAGGTGCAGCAGTCCAACGCCCGGCCCTACAAGTCGGCCACGGTCACCGAGGTCCGGGAGTTCGCGGGGATGCCGCACCTGCTGCCCGCGGCACCGGGCTGGGAAGAGGTCGCCGACCACGCCCTCGACTGGGTCCTGGCCCAGGCACGGTAAACACCTGTACCGGGGCGGCGCGGTCCGCCCCGGGCACCGGGAAGGAGGCCCCGTATGACCGAGGCCCGCATCGCCCACATCGGCGGCCCGACCACGCTGATCGAGGTGGCCGGCCGGCGGCTGCTGACCGATCCCACCTTCGACCCGCCGGGCCGCCGCTACGCGTTCGGCCGGGGCACATCCTCGCGCAAGACCGTGGGACCGGCCGTGGACCCCACCGCTCTGCAGCACCTGGACGCCGTTCTGCTCACCCACGACCACCATGCCGACAACCTCGACACCGCCGGACGGGCCCTGCTCCCCTCCGCCCGCCACGGGACGCTGTGGATCTCCGGCGACACGGTCCTGTACGACGGTGTACGCGAGGTGGCCCGCCGCCTGGACGTGGGCACGGCGCTGCTGCACCTGGGCGGGGTGCGCTTCCCGGTGACCGGCCCGCTCCGCTACACGCTGACCGCCCGGCACGCCGTCGACCTGTGCCGGGAGCTGCGCCCCCGTACCGTGCTGCCGGTCCACTACGAGGGCCGGTCCCGCTTCCGGGAAGGGCGGCGGCGGATCGAGGCGGAACTCGTGCGCGCGCCGGCCGATCTCCACGCCGCCTTCCGCTGGCTGCCCCTCGGTTCGGCCCTGGACGTCGTCGTCCGAAGTGACACCGGGTCGGACATCCGAAGTGACGCCGGGTCAGGCATCCGAAGGGACACCGGGTCGGACGGGTTTGCCGCACCGCCTCCCCCACCTCGTCCGAAGGACTACGCTCCCTGTGGCACAGGCACGTTGGCGGCGGGGGACGCATGAGGTTCGTCTTTGTCCATGGGACCGGTGTCCGCCGGGAACGGTTCCAGGAGTTGTTCGCGCTGGTACAGGCTGGACTGCTGAAGGAGTTCCCTCAGGCGGAGGTCGAACCCTGTTACTGGGGCGAGGAGTTCGGCGCGGAACTCACCGCCGGCGGCGCCTCCGTCCCGGGCATGCGGCCACCCCCGGGACCGGATGTGACGGAGGACCCCGAGACCGCCGAGTGGGTGCTCCTCCTCGCCGATCCGCTGTGCGAGCTGCGGGTCCTGGCGGAACTGGGCACCGAGGCGGAGGACGACGGATTCGGGCCGCTCATGGGGCGGTTGCCCGGCGAGGACGTGGCGGACGCCCTGCGCGCCCTGCTCGGGAACCCGGCACCGGACGACGGACTCGCCCTGCTGCTTGGGGAGACCGGGCTGACCGAAGGATACCGGCAGGCCCTGCGGAACACTGCGGACGCCGAAGAGTTCCACGATGCCTGCCTCGCGACCGGGGACGACGCGACCGCCGCCGAACTCAGGGTCCACACCGCTCGGGCCCTCGTGGCCATGATGCTCACCGCGTCCCCGGACACCGCCCTGTGCACCGGTGAGGAACGGGACCGACTCGTCGACCTGCTGAGCGAGCGGCTGGGCGGCACCGCCCGGGGCGTGCTCATGCGCACCGCGGGTGTCCTCTCCCACTTGGCGCAACGGGTGGCCACCCAGTCCTTCCTGGACCGCAAGCGCGGCGAGGTCACCTCCGAGAAGGCCTCGGAGATCGGCGACATCCTGCGCTACCAGGCACGCGGCGAGCATCTGCGCGCCCACCTGGAGCGGGTGATCGGCGCCGGCCCGCAGCCCCCGGTCGTCATCGGGCACAGCCTCGGCGGCATCGCCCTGGTGGACACCCTCGCCCTCGCCGCCCGACACCAACCGGGCCTGGCCGTACGCCTGTTGGTGACGGTCGGCTCCCAGGCCCCGTTCCTGCACGAACTCGGCGCCCTGGCCGGCCTGGAGCCGGGCGACCGGCTGCCCGCCGCCTTCCCGAAGTGGCTCAACATCTATGACCGCCGCGACATCCTCTCGTACCTCGCGGAGCCGGTCTTCCCGGGCGACGACCGGGTCACCGACCACGAGGTGCGCAGCGGAATGCCGTTCCCCGTGTCGCACAGCGCCTACTGGAAACTGGAGCCGGTCTTCACCCGGATCGCGGAGGCGCTGCGGTGACGGGCGGCTTCGCCGCCGAGCCGCCGATCACTCCGGAACGGACCTTCGCGCTCGTGGTGGGCGTCGAGTCCTACGCCATCGGTTCCCCCATGGACCTCTCCGGCCCGGCTCGCGACGCCGTCCGCTTCGCCGACTGGCTGACCGGAACCGCGGGCGTCCCGAAGAGCAACGTACGTCTGCTGGTGTCGCCGCTGGCACGGAACCGGGTCGAGGTGGACGCCGAGCCCGCCTCCCAGCGCAACGTCGAGGACGCGCTCTTCACCGATCTTCCGCGGTGCGACGGGGATCTGCTGTGGATCTACTGGGCCGGACACGGTTTCCTGGACCGCCGCCACGACCTGCTGCTGCCCTACGCCGACGCGGGGGCCGGTCTCGTCGCCCACCTCAATCTCACCTCGGCGCTGCGGCTGTGGAAGTCGGACGAGATCGGTGGCGGCCGCTTCCGTCGTGTCGTCACCGTGGTCGACACCTGCCGGATCGACGTCCAGCGACTCAAGCGGAGATTCCCCCAGGTGAACTACCCGGCAGGCGCACCGACCCGGCGCCTGCAGTTCACACTGCACGCGGCGCGGCCCGGTGAGGCGGCGAAGAACACGACGGAGAAGGGCCAGTTCACGGACACCCTGCTCAAGCGTCTGGAGGGCCGGACGCTGGAACAGGCGACGCTCGGCCTGCACGAGATCGCGCTGAATGTGCAGACCGACTTCACCGTCATGAAGAGAAACGGCACGGCCTGGCAGCAGCCCCAGTTCGAGATCGCCACCGGCTGGGACGGCTCCTCCCTCTACGGAGACTCCTGGGCGACGGACGGCACCACGGCCGAACCGGTCGGCGGGCTCGCCCTCGACCAGGTCGCGTGGACCGAACTCGGGCAGTTGATCTCCGAGAACGCGGAACTCCCCCGTGACACCTACGCGGCGTACCGCTGGGCCTTCGAGGTGACCGGGTGTGTCCCACCGGTCGAACGCACGCTGCCCGCGGCGCACTTGACGGGCATCATCCAGGATCTCGAAGACCGTCAGGGCGGCCGCCGCGCCGTCCCGCTCGCGCTGCCGTTCGTCAAGTTCCTCGCATCCCGGTCCGCTCCCTCGCCCTGGGTGGTGGCGGCGCACAACTGGGTGGAGCGCACCCGCGAGCGGCTCGGCGCGGATCCCGTCCCCCACCCGCCGTCCCGGGCCGCCGAACCGCCGTCCCTGCACGTCCGGCTCACAGCCGAGGACCACGACTCCTACTGGCTGCACCTGTGGTCGTACCAGGGTGCTTTCGAGAGTGTGGGCGACCACCCCGAACCGATGGCACTCGACGAGGTGCGCACGGCCCTCGGCGAACACCTCCTGGCGCACTCCGCGTCGAGCCCGGGGCGCATCGAGATCCACATCCCCTACGAGCTGTTGGAGGAGCCGTTCGAGACGTGGGAGGTGCCCCTCGGGCGGGGCGACCGGACGGCGAAGCTCGGCTGCCGCTACGAGGTCGTGCTGCGCTGCCCGGAGGAACGCGGAGGCCTCGCCGAGGAACCGTGGCTGACCAAGTGGCAGTGGTACGAGGCCAACGGCGGGCTGCACCCGGACGCCGTGCACGAGGTGGCGGACACCGATGTGTCGGACAGTCTGGCCGACGAACTCCAACTGGAGGAGCCCCCGGTCTGCGTCCTGGCCGAGGTGACGGGGGAACGTCTCATGGAGACGCTGGGGGCCGTGCTCGACGGCGGCATACCGATCGCCGTCTGGCGCCGTCCGTCCACCACTCCGGGCACACCCATCCGTACGGCACTGGACGCCGATCCACCGCACCCGCTCGACGTGGAGTCACTGCCCTCCAGGCTGCGGCGTGCCCAGGTCCGACGTCACCCGCTCGCCCTGCTCTGGGACAACCCCGGGCGGGTACCCGTGAGGCGGTCGCTGTCCTCGTGAACCCACGCCGACGAGAGGAAGTCTGATGGACACCGCCAAGGACTGGTGGATCTACCGGGGTACGGGGACGGCTGCCGACAAGCGCGGCCGGCTCGACGGGAACCGGCCGCCGTGGCGGGAGTTCAAGGGCACGCCCGATCCCGAGTACGCCCCGCCCGGCACCGGCGGACCGGCCTGGGCCGACACCCACGAACGCGGCTCCGGTTACGTGCCGGACGACTCGGAGATCGACGCCGTCAACACGGCCCTCTATCTCCGCCGCCCGCTGCTGGTCACCGGCAAGCCCGGGGTCGGCAAGTCGACCCTGGCCCACAGCATCGCGGCCGACCTGGAACTCGGCCCGGTCCTGCACTGGCCGGTGACCAGCAGGAGTTCCCTGCGCGACGGGCTCTATCAGTACGACGCGATCGGGCGTCTGCACGACGCGAACCTGCGCCATCTCAAGGCCGGACGGGGCGCGCCACCGCGAGGGGAACAGAGCGGGCGCCCCTCGTCGGGCAGCGCCATCGCGCCGTATCTGCGTCTCGGGCCGCTCGGCACGGCACTGCTGCCGCAGGAACGCCCCCGAGTGCTCCTCGTCGACGAGATCGACAAGAGCGACATCGACCTGCCCGGCGACCTCCTCACCGTGTTCGAGGAGGGTGCCTTCGAGATCCCGGAGCTGGCCCGGATCGCGGCGCGCCGGCCTCGGGTGAAGGTGGGCACCCAGGACGACCCCGAGCTGCGGGCCGGGATCGACCGCGGGCGCGTCCGGTGCAGCGCGTTCCCCGTCGTCGTGCTGACCAGCAACGGTGAGCGCGACTTCCCGCCGCCCTTCCTGCGCCGATGCATCCGGCTGCACGTCGAGCCGCCGTGCGGAACCAAGCTGAAGCAGATCGTCCGCCAGCGGCTGAAGCTCGACGACTCGACCCGGGACGACGTCTTCCAGGATCTCGTCACCGACTTCGTCGAGCGGCGCAAGGAGGGCGATCTGGCGACGGACCAGCTCCTCAACGCCGTCCAGCTGCGGCTGAGCGGCGCCTGGTCGGGCGCGGGAGAGCGCCAGGACTTCCTGGACGCGGTGCTGCAGCGGCTGACGGGCCCGTCGACGTGATCGAGCGTCTGCTGCGGGCGCTGGAGGAGTCCGGCGCGCACGCCGGACCGGAGGAACTGGCGGACATCCTCTGGCTGGCCGCGCGGGTCGGCGGCACCGGGACACCGGACGCGGCGCCCGCGCCGGACGTCCCGGAGGAGCCGGCGGACCCGCCTCCCGAGTATCCGGCGGAGGATACCGAGGAGGCGGTGCGGGCGCCGGAGGAGGAGTTCTACCGCGCGGGAGACGTGACGGACACACCGGGGCCGGCGCGGCAGGGCGTCGAACTCGTCCGCGTCCGCCGTGCCTCGTCCGTCCGGGACCCGCTGGCGGTGATGCGGGCACTGCGCCCCTTGGGCCGGTCGAAGAACACCTCGGGGGTGGCTCCGTCCGACTACGAACTCGACGAGGAACTGACGGTCCTGCGGACCATCGAGCAACGCCTTCCCACTCCGGTGCTGCGGCCCCGTCGTGGCCGCTGGCTGGACCTGGCCCTCGTGATCGACGCCCACCACTCGATGCTGCTCTGGCACGACCTGGTGGGCGAGTTGCGGCGGCTGTTCGTCCAGACCGGCATCTTCCGCGACGTGCGCACCTGGCACCTGCACGGCACCGGCCCGGACGCCGGGCGCTCACTGTCCGTGGCCCGCACTCCCGACGGCGAGCGGCGCAGCGTGCAGGAGGTGTCGGACCCGTCCGGTCACCGCCTGGTCCTCGTCGTCACCGACACGGTGGCGAGCGGCTGGGCCGAGGAGGACGTCGCGCGCATGCTGCGGCAGTGGTCGGCCCACGGGCCGGTGGCGCTGCTGAACGTGCTGCCTCGGCGGCTGTGGGACCGGGGCGCGGTGCGGCCCCGCTCGCTGCCGGTGCGCGCGGTCGGGCCCGCCTCGCCGAACACGTCGTGGCGGGTGGACGTCCCCGCGCGGAGCCGTCGCCGGAACGTACGGCTCCGCGCGGGGACGCCCACCCGGCAGGTGCTCGCGGTACCGGTGGTGGAGGCCGAGCCCTCGTCCGTCCTGCTCCTGGCGCATCTGGTGGCGGGCAGTGGCCGGTGGACGCGGGTGCCGTGCCTCACCGTCCCGCGGACGCCGCCGCCCGTCCCGTCGCGGGTCGAGCCGCCACCCGACCCGGGCGAAGTCGCCGACGTCCTGAGCCGGTTCAGGGCGGGCGCCTCCCCGCTCGCCCAGCGGCTGGCCGGATACCTGTCGGCGGTTCCCCTGAGCCTGCCGGTCATGAACCTCGTCCGCCGGACCATGCTCCCCGAAGCGGAGCACGGTCATCTGGCGGAGGTCGCCCTCGGCGGTCTCTTCAGGCCCTGGGGCCAGGAGGCAGGGGCGGCATCCGATCCGGACCGTATCGCCTTCGACTTCCGGCCTGGCGTGCGTGAGGCGCTGCTGGGCGGTCAGCGCCGGGACGCCATCACCTCGGTGCAGCAGTTGGTGCGGCGCGAGATGGGCGCTGTGGTCAGCGAGTTCGGCGCGACGAGCGGGGGCGACTTCCTCGCCGCGCTCGGGGGCGGTCCGGGGAGGGGTGAGCGAGGGCTGGTGGAGGAGGCGGTTCCGTTCGCGGCCCGGGAGGGGGTGGAGGGTGCGGCGACCGTCGGGGCCGCGGGACCGGTCGCCGAGCCGGTTCCGGCACCTCAGTCCGCGCCCGGCCCGGCCGACCGCCCGACCGACCGCCATGCCGACCGCCATGCCGACCGCTATGTGGACGAGCAACTGCGCGGAGTGCTGACACGGGCGGTGGAACGGGAAAGCAGCTCGTTCGTGCTGCTGGTCGGCGAGCCGGGCTCCGGCAGGACGACCGCCGCCGCGCGGGCGATGGCGTCCCTGCCGGCCGAGTGGACCTGGTGGACTCCCCGCGCTCCGGCGGAACTGACCGATCCCGCCGTCGCGCCGCGCCCCCGGACGGTGCTGGTTCTGCCCGATCTCCTCTCCTTCCTGCGCGCGTCCGACGGTGAACCGGCCGGCACGACGCACAGGTTGTTCGATCTGATGTCCTCCCTCAGTCCCCTGCTGGTGCTGGGCGAGGTCACCCGTGAGGAGCTCGACCGGCTGGTATCGGGCGACTCCCGCGAAGCCGAGGACTTCGGGATCCCTTACCTGCTCGGCCGCGTCGACCTGGTGAGGACGTACTCCCCGGCGGCGGAGGCGGCGGCCCTCGAACACCTCCACCACGCGCCCCCGATCGCCAGGGAGCTGCTGCGGGCCGCACTGGACGTCCGGCGCCTGGGGCACCGGGCCGAACTGTCACTCCGGCTGCTGGAGGCCGCCACTCCGGCCTACCTGCCCGCCCTGGACCGGGAGTCCCCGCCTCACGACTGGCTGTCGACCGCCCTGGACTACGCGAGCGGCGGTCCGCAGGACGGTCCGCCCGTGCTGCGGCGGATTCCCGGGAGCAAGAACCTCTACGAGATCAGCGCCTTCGCGGTGTGGGCCGACCAACGGGACGTGCCGAACGTCAGCCCGCCGGAGGGACTCTGGCCGGTGCTGGCGCGCTGTGCCGACGTGGACTCGTTGGAGCCGCTGGCGCGGTCAGCCCGGGAGAGGGGACTGGACGAGGCGTCCCGGCTGCTCGGCAACGCCGCCGCGTTCCACTCCGATTCCCGGCAGGGCCACTCCACGCTCCTGCGGCTCGCCGAGGTCGCTCTGGAGCGGCTGGTCACGGTCCGCGCCGACGACACCGAGCTGGGCCTGGGGATACTCCTGGAAGGCGGACGCGTGGCCATGCCCACGGTGCAGTACCCGCCGGACACCCCCGCCGCGCTCGTAGTGACACGTTCGCACCCGGCCCGGCGCACCTGGCGGGCGGACTGGCCCCCCGTGCGAACGACGCGAGGGCGTCTGATCCTGCTGCCGGACCGGCGCGGGCTCGCTCCACCGGAGCCGCCGCTGCCTCTCGGCCCCGCACCGACTGCCGGGGACTGGGTCCTCGTCATCGGTTCCGCCGGCGGAACTCCGATCCTGAGCCGCTGCCTGGTCATGTCAGTGGACGGCCACGACTTCGCTCTCACGCCGATGGCCCCCGATCGTGCCGCCCCCGTGACCGGGGCGGCCGTCGTCGACCTGCACGGCAGGGCGATCGGCCTGGTCTTCGACATCACGGACAGCGGTCCACTGCACGCCACGCGCATCCCACCCTCCGTGGAACCGACCGCCCGGGGCCCGAGGGAACCCCTGGATCCGGACGTCCTCGACCCGGCGCGCTCGCGTGCCGTTCTGCTCACGGGCTACGAACACCGCGTCCGACCCGCGACGAGGTCGACGATCCTGCTCGCGGAGGCGCTGGGCAGCGGGGCGCAGGACAGTCCGTTCGACCCCGGGAACGTGACACTCCTGCGGAACTACCGTCACCAGGATGTGCTGCCGCCCCTGCTCAACGGCGCCGAGCAGGCCGAGCACACCCTCCTCATCCACTACACCGGCCATGCGCTCGAAACACCGGACGGCACGTTTCTCACCCTGCCCGACACCGTGCGCGACGACCCGGCGCGCACCGCCCTTTCCGTTCAGTACCTGGGTTCGCTGCTGGAAAACAGCCCTGCCCGGTACAAGGTCCTCATCCTCGACACCGACATCGAAGACGCGGACAGACTCCGCTTCCTGCTGGGCCCCCGCGAGACGGGGACGTACTGGTTGCTCGTCACATCCGTCAACGAGTCGTGGCAAGGTCCGTTCGCGTTCACGAACGAACTCGTCAACCTGCTCACCGACGGTGTACCCGGCGGACCGGAGTTCCTCAGCCTCGCCGACATCGCGGTCCGGATCCGCGAGCGCAGGGTCGCCAGGAGTGTCCGTATCCACGAGCGCCCCGGTCGCGGCAACCGTCTCCTCCTGCGCAATCCCGGCTACATCGACCCCAGGTCCGCCCCCGTCCTGGGCACCGTCAAATGGTTCAACAAAGGGAAGGGGTACGGCTTCATCGCCCTGGACGACGGCCCCGATGTCTTCGTCCACTACTCCGCCATCCAGATGACCGGCTACCGCGCGCTGGACGAGGGCCAGCACGTCCGGTTCCGCATCGTCCAGACCGAGCACGGCCGGCAGGCGGCGGACGTCCACCCGGTCCCGTCCCTCACCTGACGCCGTCCCGGTGTCCACATGGTCAAGCCTTGTTCAGGCTTGGCGCCGCCCCCGCTCCCGCACAGCAACCCCCCGTACCATCGACGCAACCCGATGCGCCCCCCTCGCACGGACCGTCCCGCCGTCCAGCCACGGAGACCCACGTGAACGGACCACCCGACGGGGCGCCGGAAGAGTGCCCCGCACCGGAATCCCTCGCGCTGCTGCTCGCCGAACTCCGCGACCTGCGCAGGGCGTTGCCGCAGACCGCGCGGGAGCACCTGGCGCGGCTGCTCGCCCCGGACCGGCTCAGCCACGACACCGGCATCGAGCCCGGCCGCGTCGCCGAACTGCTGACGGGCGCCGATCCGGACACCGACGACTCCAAGGAGGCGGCGCAGGCCCGCTATCTGGCCCGGCTGCTCTTCCTGCGGGCCACCCGCCTGAAGCATCCGACGACCCGGCGGCCGTGCGGCCGGACCCCGCGGCCGTACACCTACGGCGAGATCGCCCGCGGCGCGGGGCTGAGCCGGCAGACCGTGCACTACGTGTTCACGGAGGGCCGCCAGACGAGCCCCGAGAACGTCGCCGGGATGGAGCGGTTCTTCGGGGCACTGCCCGGATTCTGCTTCTACACCGAGAGCGAGGCCCTGGCCTCGCAGCTCAGGCCGGTCGTGGAACATCTGCGGGTCCTGCGGACGGTCACCGACGCCTACGAGCACGGCGTGGACGCCTCGTCCACGCGCTGCGGCGAGCAGCCGGGGATGGGCGCGGACCTGATGGACGAGATCCTCAGCGCCGTCATCGACGCCCGGCGCCGCTGAGGAGGCGAGGACGCCGACGCGCTCACAGGTCGTACGGCGGGTAGTGCTCGAGTTCGTAGGCCTGCTGCCGGGCCCGGGCGTCGACCTTGCGCAGGCTGTGCCGGGTGCGGGCGAGCAGCCGGGACATCGTGGCGAGGAGTTGGGCGGCCTCGGCGCGGGTCGTGCCGGCGTCGGGGCTCGACGGCTCCCACAGGCCCCCGGGGGCGAGCCGATGCGTCAGACTCGCGCACTCGCTGAGCAGTGCGTTGATGTGGGCGCAGGTCTCGGCGAGGTCCTTCTCGGTGTATCCGCCCCCGGCGTCCGACTCGGAGGCGGTGGTTCTTAACGGCAGAGTCATCCTGCTCCTCCTCACCGCGCCGCCCCGCGGACAGGGCGGACGCACGGGCGCGCCTTCGCTCGGATAGTTCAAGCGTCCAGTACCCACGACCAAAGTGTCAATAATTGTGGACACTCACACCCTGAGAATTGCAACACACAGTGAATTGCAGAGAGTTGCGAAGCCCGACCTACCCCCGAGGGGTCCGGGCAAACGCAGGTGGCATGTACCGGTCCCACTGGTCGGCCGGAAGTCGTCCACCCGAACGGCGCACCCGCCCCGACCCGCGGCACCGGATTCTCCGGTCCGTCCGGGTGCCCGGGAGGTCGATGTGGCGCATTCTTGCTGTGTCACCGCGTGCGTCAGCGCGCGGACTAGGTAGGGGCCGATGACTGGGAGCGCCGAGGACGCGCAGCGGAGGCCCGGACGGCCGACGGAGCTGCTGATCGACGCCTCGCTGGAGGCACTGAGGGTCGGCGGCGGGCACGCGGCCGGGGTCTATCTGCGCTCGCGCACGTCCGGAACCCTGCGGCTGTCCGTGCTCGCCGGTCTGCCGGGCCCGCTGTTCCGGCCCTGGTGGCGGCTCCACATCGACCGGCCCTTCCCGGTCGCGGACGCCCTGCGGATGGGCGTGGAGGTGGTGCTGGCCAACGCGACGGAGACGATGCGGCGCTACCCCCAGTTCGCCGCGGGCCTGCCGTTCCAGTTCGGCTCGGTGTACGTACCGGTCGCGGCGGGCCCCAGGACGTACGGGGTGCTGACGGTGCTGCGTCCCTCCGCCTCCGACGCCGTGGAGCTGATCCCCGAGCGGGAACGGCTGGCCCGGGTCGCCGCGGAGCTGGCCGGCCGGCTGCGGGAGGTGCCGGAGGACGAGCTGCTGTGGGACGGCGAGCCCCTGTGCGTACGGCCGCCCGCGGTGCGCCCGGCGGGGCGGGCGGGCTCCTTCGGCTGGGATCCCGGGACGGGCGCCGTCACCCTGGACGAGCGGCTGCGGGCGCTGCTGGGCCCGGCCGCCGAGGCGAGCACGGCCGACGAGCGGGCGTTCGCCCGTGCCCTGGTGGCCCCCGCCGACATCGAGCCCCTGCTGGCGGCGCTCCGCGACACGGCGGCGGGGCGCCCGCACCCGCTGCCCCTGTACGCGCACTCGGCGGACGGCGCGCTGCGCCTCGTCGAACTGTGGCGAGCCCCCGGCCCCCCTGGCTCCCCCGGACGCCACGCACCACCCGGAGCCCCCGGCCCCGCCGGGACGCCGGCGCCGGCCGGGCCACCACGTCGGACCTGGCCATCGAGGCCGGCCCGAGCGCCGGGCACCGCGCCGCCCGCCGTCGTGCACGGCTCCGTACTCGTCCACGGCTCCGTACTCGACCCCGGCGCCGGGACGGCCGCCGACACCGCCGCCGACCTGCTGCCCGAGGGCGTCTTCGCGCTGGACCGGCTCGGCACCATCGTCTACGCCAATCCGCGCGCCGAGGAGCTGCTGGAACGGCCCCTGCCGGAGCTGCTCGGCGTGCCCCTGTGGGACGCCGTGCCGTGGCTGAACCAGCCCGGCTGCGAGGACCACATGCGCGGCGCGCTGCTGTTGCCCCAGCCGCTGCACTTCCACCTCGCCCGGCCGGGGGCGGAGGGCGGCGGGCCGTACGACGGCGACTGGCTCGCGGTGTCCCTGCTGCCCGGCCCCGACCTGCTGACCTGCACGATCCGCCCGGCCCACCGGGTCGTCGGAGCGCCCGCCGCCGAGCCGGCCGAGGGCACCGCCGGGGCGGCACTCCCGTCCGAGGCGGCGGCCGACCCCTCCCTGGCCCCGCTGTACCGGCCGATCGTGCTGGCGATCGCGCTCACCGAGGCGGTCACCGCCCGCCAGGTGTCCGCGGTCGTCATGCGGGAGCTGCTGCCCGCCTTCGGCGGACGCCGGCTGGCGATCTACCTCCTCCAGGAGCGTCATCTGTTCCTGGCCTGGGAGAGCGGCTTCCCCCCGGGCTTCCTGGCGCCCTTCGAGGGCATCGGGCTCGACGCGCGGCTGCCCGGCGTGGAGACCCTGACCAACGGCCGCCCGCTGTTCTTCGACTCGATGCAGCAGCTCAAGGACGCCTACCCCGGTCTCGCCCTGGACGCCACGGAGGGCGCGCGGGCGTTCCTCCCGCTGATCGCCTCCGGTCGGCCGGTCGGTTCCTGCATCCTCGGCTTCGACCGGCCGCGCAGCTTCAGCACCGAGGAGCGCGCCGCGCTCACCGCCCTCGCCGGGCTGATCGCGCACGCCATGGAGAAGGCGCAGCGCTACGAGAGCGAGGCCGCCCTCGCCCGCGGGCTCCAGCAGGCCCTGCTCCCCCGGCGGCTGTCGGCGCACCCGCTGATGGAGACCGCGGGCCGGTACCTGCCCGCGACGGAGGGCATGGAGGTCGGCGGCGACTGGTACGACGTCGTCTCCGCCGGGGACGGCCTGGCCCTGGTCATCGGCGACGTCCAGGGGCACGGGGTGCAGGCGGCGGCCGCGATGGGCCAGCTGCGCTCGGCGGTCCGCGCCTTCGCGCTGGGCGACCGGCCGCCCGACGAGGTGATGAGCGGTACCAACCGGCTGCTCATCGACATCGACTCCGGGCTCTTCGCCAGCTGCTGCTACGTCCGTCTCGACCCGGTCACCGGGGCGGCGCGGGCGGCGCGGGCCGGACATCTGCCGCCGCTGCTCCGGCGGCCCGACGGGCGCACCCACGCCGTCGACCTGCCCGGCGGTGTGGTGCTCGGCGTGGACGCGCAGGAGCAGTATCCGGTCACCGAGTTCACCGTCGAGCCCGGTGCCGTACTGGCCCTGTACACCGACGGGCTGGTGGAGCGGCCGGGCGGCGACATCGACGACGGCATCGGCCGGCTGCGGGTGGCGCTGGCCAGGGCCGGCACCCCGGCCGGGCTGCCCGGCGGACAGTCCCTGCCGAGGATCGCCGAGCGGCTCACCGCGACCGCCCGGCACACCGCGGACCGCCCGGACGACATCGCGCTGCTGCTCGCCACCCGTCGCTCGGACGCCCGGCCCGGCACCTGAGCGGTGCCCCCGGCGGGTGAGGCGGGAACAGGAGGTCGAGTCGTCACGACGGGTGACGCCCCTCGCCTCTCGCGGCCCGGCAGTGTAGACATGGCTCATGGTCCGACTCCCGGGGCGATCCGGGGCCCGGTCGCTCCGCCGCCCCGGCGTTCCGCGCCCCCACCGAGCGCCCGGCCCTGCCCGGGGCCCCCGCGCGAAGCGGGCGCCGGACGGTGAACGCTCCGGACATCAGCACGGCCGGCGACGGCGGTCCCCGCTGAGCCGGCTCAGCGTCGCGGGCCAGGTGTTCCTGTTCCAGGTCGTCATCGTGGTGCTGCTGGTCGTGGCGGCGGTGGTGGCGCTGGTGCTCCAGGTACGGCACGACAGCACCCGCGAGGCCCGCAACCGCTCGGTGGCGGTCGCCGAGTCCTTCGCCAACGCCCCCGGCACTCGCGAGGCCCTGGAGCTGCCGGATCCGTCCTCGGTGCTCCAGCCGCGCGCCGAGGCCGCGCGCGAGGACACGAAGGTCGACTTCATCGTCGTGATGAACACCGACGGCATCCGCTACAGCCACCCCAAGCCGGACCGCATCGGCAAGAAGTTCGTCGGCACCATCGAACCCGCGCTCCGGGGCGAGGTCGTCACCGAGGAGATCACCGGCACCATCGGACCGCTGGTGCAGGCCGTCGTCCCGGTCCAGGACGACGACGGCAAGGTGGTGGGCCTGGTGTCGGCCGGGATCACGACGGCGACCGTCGGCGGCACGGCCGACCAGCAGCTACCGCTGGTGCTGAGCGCGGCGGCGGCCGCGCTGGCCCTGGCGACCGGCGGCACGGCGCTGGTCAGCCGTCGGCTGCTGCGGCAGACGCACGGCCTCGGCCCGCACGAGATGACCCGCATGTACGAGCACCACGACGCGGTGCTGCACGCGGTCCGCGAGGGCGTGCTGATCGTCGGCACCGAGGGCCGGCTGCTGCTCGCCAACGACGAGGCGCACCGGCTGCTGGACCTGCCCGCCGACGCCGAGGGCCGCCGGGTGACCGACCTCGGGCTCGCCCCCGACACCGCCGAGCTGCTGGACTCGGGCCGGGTCGCCACCGACGAGGTGCACCTGGTCAAGGACCGGCTGCTGGCCGTGAACCAGCGGCCCACCAACCTGCGCGGCGGCCCGCACGGCAGCGTGGCCACCCTGCGCGACTCGACCGAACTGCGCGCCCTGTCCGGCCGGGCGGAGACGGCGCGGGAACGGCTGAGCATGCTCTACGACGCCGGTGTGGGCATCGGCACCAGCCTGGACGTGACCCGCACCGCGGAGGAGCTGGGCGAGCTGGCCGTGCCGAGGTTCGCGGACTTCGTCACCGTCGACCTGTTCGGTGCCGTGCTCGACGGCGGCCGGCCGGAGACGGTGACCCCGCTGCGCCGTACGGTCTCCAGTGGCGTCCGCGAGGACGCGCCGCTGTACCCGGCGGGCCGGCGGATCACGTTCGTGGAGTCCTCGCCGCAGGGACGCGCGCTGCGGGACGGCCGGGCGGTCCTGGAACCGCGGCTCGGGGAGGCGCCCGGCTGGCAGGCGCAGGACCTGGAGCGGTCGGCGCAGGTGCTGGAGTACGGCATCCACTCGCTGATCACGGTGCCGTTGCGGGCCGGCTCGCTGGTGCTGGGCGTGGTGAGCTTCTGGCGGTCGCGGAAGTCCGATGCGTTCGACGCCGAGGAGCTGGAGCTGGCGGAGGAGCTGGTGGCGCGGGCGGCGGTCTCCATCGACAACGCCCGCCGCTACACCCGCGAGCACAGCATGGCGGTCACGCTCCAGCGCAGTCTGCTGCCGCGCAGCCTGCCCGAGCAGAACGCGCTGGAGATCGCCTACCGGTATCTGCCCGCGCAGGCCGGGGTCGGCGGGGACTGGTTCGACGTGCTGCCGCTGTCGGGGGCACGGGTCGCGCTGGTGGTCGGCGACGTCGTCGGCCACGGGCTGCACGCGGCGGCGACGATGGGGCGGCTGCGGACCGCGGTGCACAACTTCTCCGCGCTGGATCTGCCGCCGGAGGAGCTGCTGGGGCTGCTGGACGAGCTGGTGGCCCGGATCGACCAGGACGAGACGGCCGACGGCGACAGCGGGCCGGTGACCGGGGCGACCTGCCTCTACGCGGTCTACGATCCCGTCTCCCGGCGCTGCGCCGTCGCCCGCGCCGGTCATCCGCCGCCCGCGGTGATCGCCCCGGACGGCTCGGTGGAGTACCCCGAGGTGCCGGTCGGTCCGCCGCTCGGGCTCGGCGGGCTGCCGTACGAGGCGGCCGAGCTGGACCTCGCGGAGGGCAGCCGGCTGGTGCTGTACACCGACGGTCTGGTGGAGGACCGGGAGCGGGACATCGACGAGGGTCTCGACCTGCTGCGCGAGGCGCTGGCCCGGGCCGGGAGCACCCCGGAGGAGACCTGCCGGACGGTGCTGGACGCGCGGCTGCCGGACCGGCCCGGCGACGACATCGCCCTGCTGGTCGCGCGGACCCGGGCCCTGTCCGCCGACCGGATCGCCGAGTGGGACGTACCCGCCGATCCGGCGGCCGTCGGCAAGGTGCGCGCCTCCGTGAGCCGGCGGCTCGCCCGGTGGGACCTTGAGGAGCTGTCGTTCACCACGGAGCTGATCCTCAGCGAGCTGGTGACGAACGCCATCCGGTACGGCGCCGACCCCATCCGGGTGCGGATGCTGTACGACCGGACGCTGATCTGCGAGGTCTACGACACCAGCAACACCTCTCCGCATCTGCGGTACGCGGCGACGACCGACGAGGGCGGGCGCGGACTGTTCCTGGTGGCGCAGCTCTCCGACCGCTGGGGAACCCGGTACACCACCGAGGGCAAGGTGATCTGGGCGGAGCAGCCGCTGCCCTGAGGGGGCCGGCCCGGCCGGGAACTTCACACGCGACGGCTGGGCAAGCCGCTCCCCATCTGATAGGAAACTTTCCTATCAGTGCCACGCACCTCCAGTCATCCACCCCCCCACCCCCACTGGGAGCAACCGTGAGGCACCCCGACCGCCGTACCCTGCTCAGCGCCCTCGGCGCATCGGTCGTCGCGATCCCCCTGCTCACCTCGCCGAGCGCCGGCGCCGTCCGGGCGCCCGGACTGGACGACCCGGCGAAGAAGGAGATCGCCATGAAGCTCGTGTCGAGCGCGGAGAACTCCTCGCTCGACTGGAAGGCCCAGTACGGCTACATCGAGGACATCGGCGACGGCCGCGGCTACACCGCCGGGATCATCGGCTTCTGCTCCGGCACCGGCGACATGCTCGACCTGGTGGAGCTGTACGCCGCCCGCCGGCCCGGCAACGTCCTCGCCGGGTACCTGCCCGCGCTGCGCCGGGTGGACGGCACCGACTCGCACGCCGGGCTCGATCCCCACTACCCCCGCGACTGGGGCCGGGCGGCCCGGGACGGCGCCTTCCAGCAGGCGCAGAACGACGAACGGGACCGGGTGTACTTCGACCCGGCGGTCCGGCAGGGCAAGGCGGACGGACTGCGCGCGCTCGGCCAGTTCGCCTACTACGACGCCCTCGTGATGCACGGGGGCGGAACCGATCCCCTGAGCTTCGGCAGCATCCGGGCACGGGCCCTGCGCGGCACCCGCCCCCCGGCGCAGGGCGGGGACGAGGTGCGGTACCTTGACGCGTTCCTCGACGCCCGGGTGTGGGCGATGCGGCAGGAGGAGGCGCACAGCGACACCAGCCGGGTCGACACCGCCCAGCGCGTCTTCCTGCGGGCGGGCAACCTCGACCTGAGGCCGCCGCTGGACTGGCAGGTGTACGGGGACAGTTACCACATCGACTGAGCGCCCCGCCGGGCCCGCCGCACGGGGCGCCACGACCGGCCCCGTGCGGTCCGGATCCACTCATAAGTCGGGCTTATGAGCTCATAGACTGGACCCGCGTACCGACTTAGGCTTGCCTTAGCTTAGGCTTCCCGTCGAGTTGCTTGTCACCGCTCGAAGGGAACCTGATCATGCCCCGCCCCCTGCGGGTAGCCATTGTCGGAGCCGGCCCCGCCGGGATCTACGCCGCCGACGCGCTGCTCAAGTCCGATGTGGCCGCCGAGCCCGGTGTCTCCATCGACATCTTCGAGCGCATGCCGGCCCCCTTCGGCCTGATCCGTTACGGCGTCGCCCCCGACCACCCCCGTATCAAGGGCATCGTCAACGCCCTGCACCAGGTGCTCGACAAGCCGCAGGTCCGCCTCTTCGGCAACGTCAACTACGGCGCCGACGTCCACCTGGACGACCTGCGCTCCTTCTACGACGCGGTGGTCTTCTCCACCGGCGCCATGTTCGACCGCGAGCTGCGGATCCCCGGCGTCGAGCTGGACGGCTCCTACGGCGCCGCGGACTTCGCCTCCTGGTACGACGGCCACCCGGACGTCCCGCGCACCTGGCCGCTGGAGGCCGAGAAGGTCGCGGTCCTCGGCGTCGGCAACGTCGCCCTGGACATCTCCCGGATCCTCGCCAAGACCGCGGACGAGCTGCTCCCGACCGAGATCCCGGCCAACGTGTACGACGGCCTCAAGGCCAACAAGGCCGTCGAGATCCACGTCTTCGGGCGCCGCGGTCCCGCGCAGGCGAAGTTCAGCCCGATGGAGCTGCGCGAGCTGGACCACTCCCCCAACATCGAGGTCATCGTCAACCCCGAGGACATCGACTACGACGAGGGCTCCATCGAGCAGCGCCGCTCCAACAAGCAGGTCGACATGGTCGCCAAGACCCTGGAGAACTGGGCGATCCGCGACATCGGCGACCGGCCGCACAAGCTCTTCCTGCACTTCTTCGAGTCGCCGGCCGAGATCCTCGGCGAGGACGGCCGGGTCGTGGGCCTGCGCACCGAGCGCACCGAGCTGGACGGCACCGGCAACGTCAAGGGCACCGGCGAGTTCAAGGACTGGGACGTCACCGCGGTCTACCGCGCCGTCGGCTACCTCTCCGACAAGCTGCCCAAGCTGCCCTGGGACGTCGCGTCGGGCACCGTCCCGGACGAGGGCGGCCGGGTGATGCAGGAGTCCGGCGAGCACCTGACGTCGACGTACGTCACCGGCTGGATCCGGCGTGGCCCGGTGGGCCTCATCGGCCACACCAAGGGCGACGCCAACGAGACGGTCGCCAACCTTCTGGAGGACTTCGCGGGCGGGCGTCTCCAGACGCCGGACACCCCCGCCCCGGAGGCGGTGGAGGCGTTCCTCGCCGAGCGCGGGATCCGCTTCACCACCTGGGAGGGCTGGTACAGGCTGGACGCCGCCGAGAAGGCGCTGGGTGAGCAGCAGGGCCGTGAGCGCGTGAAGATCGTCGAGCGCGAGGACATGCTCCGCGAGAGCGGCGCCTGAGGACGACGGCTGCGGAAAGGGCCCGGGGCGCACCGCCCCGGGCCCTTTCGCGTACCCGTCTTCGGCCGGGAACCCCGAGTGGCCGGGCGACCACGTGTCGTGCACGATGGCGCCGGGGGGCGCCAGAGTCCGACCGGAAGGATCACCAGCCATGCGCACAGGCCCCACGCGGCGACCCACCAGCCCGTCCCGGAAGCACTCGGCGGCGAGGGCGCTGACCGGAGTCCTGGTGGCCGCGCTGGGCGCGGTCTCGCTCGTGTCCTGCTCGGACGACGGCGGCGACGGCTCCGCCGACAGCACCCCCACGCCACCCGTCACCGCCAGCTTCTCCGGCAGCGCGCCCTCCGCGCTGGCCTCGGCCGCCGAGTCCGTCAAGGCGTCCCTGTCCGCCGCGGCCTCGTCCGCCTCGGCCCGCGCCTCCGAGTTCGAGGCGTCGGTCTCCGCCGAGGTGGCGCGCGCCAACGCCGCCGCCCAGGAGCAGCTGGAGAAGGTGGACGGCCGCGGCAACGCCACCGCCGACGTCTCCCTGACCGGCAAGCCCAGGTCCCAGACGGGCGGCCTGCTCGCCGTGGTCGTCAACATCACCAACAGCACCGACGAGACCGCCTCCTACGCCGTCCAGGTCGACTTCAGCGACCCCGACGGCCAGGTCGTCGAGACGCGCTATGTGGGCGCCGAGGACCTGGAGCCGGGAGAGCGCGCCCAGCCCCTCGCCATCAGCAGGAAGCCGGCCGAGCCCCGGCTGACCGCCGAGGTGGCCAAGGCCCAGCGCTACTGAACCGGGGGCCGGGGAGACGGAGTTCCGGGAGAAGTGAACAACAGGTGTCGCGTCTTTGCATATGATCCTGTTTCTTCACTGAACTTTCACATGGGGGGAACTTCGTCATGCGCGCACGCCTGTTCGTCGCCACGGCCGCCGCCGCGGGCACCCTGGCCGCTCTGGCCGCCACTCCGGCCCAGGCCGCCGAGTACACGTCGGCGCTGAAGATCAAGGGTGTCCAGTACGACGCCCCGGGCAGCGACTCCAACAACTGCGCCACGGGCAACTCCAAGGCCGAGTACCTGGAGATCAAGAACTACTCGCCGAGCAAGACCGTCAACCTCAAGGGTTACGTCGTCGAGGACGCGGTCGGGAACCGGTTCACCTTCAAGGCCAACCACTACCTCCAGCCCGGCGACCAGGTGAAGCTGCGCGGAGGCCACGGCAACGACTCGGACGCCAAGAACGTCGTCTACCGCGACAACTGCAACTTCATCTGGAACAACGACAAGGACACGATCTACTTCTACAAGCCCACGGGCGCGGGCGCCGACTCGCACGCGTACACCAAGAGGGGCTCCGACCCCGACGGCAACGGATACATCAAGTACCACGGCTGACCGCGCACAGGGCCCGCCCCGTTGCGGATGGTGGGCGGGCCCCGTGCACCGGGCATTCTTCCCGGCCCGTGGCGGACCGGGGAACGCGTGTGCGGTGGGCGGCCGGAGTGGACCGCGCACACCCCGTGCGCGGACCCCGGTGACACGTGGCAGTCGGCGGAGTCGATACTGGGACCACGATCTGCCCCCGTCCCCCGAGGACCCATGCCCAGCACGACGACCGCCCGCCCCACCGCACCCCCCACGATCTGGCTGGCCCGCGGCCGCCACACGGGCGAACCCGCCGAGGAGGTGGTCCGGCGGACGCTGCGGCGGCACAAGGACGAAGGCGCCGTCGAGGACTTCCGCGAGGCCTCGGAGGACGGCTCCGAGGGCACCCGGGTCTTCGAGGCACGGCGGCGGGTCGAGGACTCGGTGACCGTGCGGGCGCGGCTGGCTCTCTCCGGGACCGGGGACTGGGAGCTGGCCGCGGAGGCCGAGCGCCCCTGGGACCCGCGGTGGCCCTCGCCGGCCGCGATGTTCTGGCCGGCCGATCCGGACACCGAGTGGGACCACGAGCCGGTCACCGGCGGACGCCTGCGCGGCCTCAACCCCCTCCCCGAGGACGACAAGGAGGTCCGCCGCCTGCTCAAGGACGCGGCCCGCGACGGCTGGACGATCCATGTCGTGGTCCACGAGGCGATGACCACCGACGGGCGCGGGAGGACCCCGCTGGCCGGAACGCTGCCCCCGGGCCTGCGGCACCGCGTACTGGAGCACCGCGCCGCCCCGCACCAACTCCGGGTCGTGAACTGGGCGTTGCGCGACACCGGCGTGGAGGTCCCGCGCGGCGGCGCCGTGGTGCTGCCCGGCCCCGTGGCCCCGGCCGACCACGACACGGCCGCGTTCGCCGTGCGCAGCGTCTTCCTCGACGGCTCGGAACCCGCCGAGCTGATCGCCGCCGTCACCCGGTACGCGGCGCTGGCCAGGCCCCTGCCGGACGGCGCCGAGGAGGCCGTGACAGCGCTGCGCGAGCAGTGGGGACTGCTCACCCTCGAAGAGGAACTCGCCCGCGAACGGGCCCTGGTGGCCATGTACGCCGAGGCCCTGAAGGCGATGACCGAGTCCCGCGACCTGTACCGGGAGGCCGCCGAGCAGGCCCACGAGGCGCTCGCCGCCTACCGGGAGTCCGGCGACACCCCGCCGCCGCCCCGGCCGCAGCCCGACTCGCCGCTCCAGCAGCTGACCCGGGGCTTCGGGCGGCTGAAGGAATCGGCTCTGGCGCTGCGCCCCGGCACGAGGGTGGGCGCCCCGCGGGACGGGGAGCCCGCGGAGCGCCACAGCGACGTCAGCTGACGCTCACTCCGTCCTGCGGCCCGCCACGGCCGGTTCCGGATCCGGTGCCGACCCGCCGGAGCGCGACTGCGAGGCCAGGTGTGTCAGCAGGGCCGCCAGTGCCACCAGGCACGCGCCGACGGCGACCGGTCCGGCCGCCCACGCCGGGGCGAGGGTGAGGTCCAGCGCCCGGGACAGACCCGCCGAGGGCAGCCTGCCGTCGAACAGCCGGACCGCGGCCAGCGCGCCGGGCAGGAGCGCGGCGCCCGCGAGGACGACCGCGTCGACCCGCAGGGTCAGGAGCAGCGCCCAGGCCAGGCACGCCACGGACATGCCGAGCGTCAGGGCGTAGACCCGCAGCGACGCGCCGTCGCGGTAGAGCGGGAAGTGGGCCACCGCGCACAGCACCAGGGCCGCGACGGCGAGCCGGCCCGGCCAGGAGGACGGGGGTGCCGTCCGCCGGGCCGTGAGCGTCCTGGCCGCACGCCCCTCGGCGGCGGGCTCGGAGGGCTCCGGCCGCCCGTTCTCCGCGCCGCTCCGGGACGTTCCGGTGCCCGCGGGTTCTTCGCGGTCGGCGGAGTCCGCCGGGGCGCCGCTGTCCTCGTCGGGCCCGTCGGGCTTGTCGGGCTCGTCGGGCTCGGAGAGCCGGCGGATCAGTTCGACGAGTTCCTCGACCGGGCGTCCGGTGGCGGCCGCGCGGACCGCCTCCCGTCCGCAGTGGGGTTCCAGGTCCGCCTGGTGCAGCAGCGCCACCAGCCGGGTGACGTCGTCCAGCGGGCGGCGCTCGGCCGCGGCACGGATCGTCTCGTCCGCGCTCTGTGCGGTGCGCGGCGGCCGGGTCAGCAGGTCGACGAGCTGGGTCACGTCCTCGACCGAGCGGTCGACGCCGACCGCCCGGAGCGCCTCCAGGGTGGCCCTGGCGTGGTCGGGAGAGTGCTCCAGCAGGGTGATGAGGTGGGCGACTTCCTCCACGGGCCGGTCGGCCACGGCGGCGTGCACGAGGCCGCCGACCGGATCGTGGTGCGCGGGCCCGGACGCGTCGGGCAGAGCCGAGGGTACGGCGGCGGATATGTCGGAGTCGTTCGAACTGGGTGATGAAGAGCGGGTGATCATGCTCGGCTCCAGGGAAGGGTGCGTTGCCGCTGATGCGCCCCCGAAGCGACACGCGACTGTACGCAGACCATTACTAGGGGTGTTCGTCCCGCCCCGCCACCCGAGTGGTCCGGGCGGATGAGCCGCGCGTCACAGCTCCGACAGATGTTCGGCGGCTACCGTCGGCGTGGCGGGTCATATGCGCGCCGCGGCAGGGAATCCGTCAGGAGACGCGTACGCGCTCCACGAGTGAGGAGGGACCGGTGGACTCGACCACACGACTGATCGTCGTCGCCGCTGTCCTCGCGGCCGCCCTGCTGGCCCTGGCGGTCACGGTGCTGGTCAGGCTGGTACGGACCCGGCGCCGGCTCCGGCACGCGGGCCTGCCGACCGGACCGCGCTGGGTCTTCTGGGGCGCGCTGGCGTACTTCGTACTGCCGGCCGACCTGCTGCCCGATCCGGTGTACCTGGACGACATCGGCGTACTTCTGCTCGCCCTGCGCAGCATGCGCGGGTCCGCCGAGTCGGCGAGGGAGTTCCGGCCCCGTGTCGGTCAACGGACGGGCCGGGAAGGGTAGTCCGTCCACCCGAACCGCCGATGGTGACGGAGAGTAAGGAAACCAATCACTCGTTCGAATCGTATAAGTGGGTGGAAGCCGAAGGAAGTCGGCGGACCAAGCGACGTCCCAAGGTGGGTGCCTCGCTTGAACGGAGCAGCACCGGCGAGGGAGAGACGATGCAGCCGTTCGCACTCAACTACGCACGTCCGGCAGCGGACATCGAGGTCACCGCTGTCTATGCCTACGATTCCGGACTGCAGTTGAACGTGCTCGGGGACGGGCGGATCGCCGCCAGCGACCACGCACTGCTCAGAGAACTGGGGACAACGACGTCAACGGCGGGCTCGAAGACGCACTTCGACGACTGAACGCGGAACCGTCCACCATGACCGTACTGATTCTGACCACCGAAGAGGACGTCACCGCCGACATGGTGGTGGTGCACCTCAACGCACGCGCGGTGCCGGTGGTCCGGCTCGATCCCGCCGATCTGACCGACGGGGCCGCGCTGTCGGGGGAGTACGTTCACGGCTCCTTCCGGGGCCATCTGTCGTCCTCGGGACGGCTGGTGAGCCTGGACGGGCTGCGCTCGATCTGGGTCCGCCGCCCGGGGCCCCCGGCGTCCCGCGCGCTACGCCCGTCCCCCTGGCTGACCGAGGAGTCCACGCAGGCCCTCTACGGCATGCTGCGCTCCAGCGGCGCCCGCTGGATGAACGACCCCGACGCGGCGCACCGCGCCCGGCACAAGCCGTGGCAGCTGCGGCTGGCCCAGAGCTGCGGTCTGCCGGTGCCGGCCACGCTCATCACGACGTTCCCGCAGGCGGCCCGGGAGTTCGCCGGCCGCTACCCGGACCTGGTCGTCAAGCCGGTGTCCGGGGCCCATCCGCAGGATCCGCCGCGGGCGGTGCCGACCAGCCGGGTCGCGCCCGACGCCGACTTCTCCGCGGTGGCCCTCGGTCCCACGCTGTTCCAGCGGCGGGTCGCCAAGCGGGCGGACATCCGGCTCACCGCCGTGGGCGAGCGGCTGCTGGCCGCCCGACAGCCGGTGACGGCCGACGCGCGCCCCGACGAGGTGGACGTCCGGTTCGCCTCGACCGGCGTGCCCTGGGAGCCCGCCGAGGTGCCGGCGCGCGTCGCCGAGGGGGTGCGCGCCTATCTGCGGGGCGCCGGACTCGCCTACGGGGCCTTCGACTTCGTCGAGGACGCCGACGGCACCTGGTGGTTCCTGGAGTGCAACCAGTCGGGGCAGTTCGGCTTCGTCGAGGTGGACACGGGCCAGCCGATCGCGCGGACGATAGCCGAGTGGCTGGCCGGGCCGCCCGCGCACCGGTCGACACGGCTGAACGGCGCCGGGTCGACCGCCTGTTGAGTCAGAGCCGGCCGGGCGGCAGGGCGGAGCGCTGCCAGCCGTTGCCGGGGTGCGCGGGGCGCTCGGCGGGGGCGGCACCGAAGGCGTTCAGCGGCTGCATGACGAACTCCAGTTCCCTGCTGACGCGTTCGGCCTCCCGGCGCACCTGTGTGGGAACGTCGCCGCGCTCCGAGATCAGTCGGTCGTAAATGGGGGAATCCTGGAACACCCGTCAACGCGCCTTTCGTATCGTGGCCCATCCACATGGGCACGACCGCCGAGTGTAGGCGCCCGGGTACACGGGGGTGCTAATTCCGGGATCGGACTTGACGGCGGGCGGCGCGATGGCAGGGCGCCACGGGCAACCCCGCGCGCCCCCGGTCACGCCCCGGTCGTGGAACCCGGCCGGACGATCATGAGGACCGTGACGGTCGCCCAGAGCAGGTTGAAGACGCCGGTGAACATGGCGAGTTGCACCGTGCCGGAGCGCTCGACCGTCCCGTCCGCGGTGAGCGCCTCCAGGAGCTCGTCCTGGCGGGGCAGCACGAAGGCGGCCAGGACGCCCGCGGCCACCGCCGTCAGCGTGATGGACGCGACGAGCCAGCCGTCGCCGAGGACGCCCATCGCGGCGGCGGTGGCCAGACCGAGGACCGGCACCGCGACTCCGATACCGGAGTAGACCCGGCAGATGCGGTGCAGCAGCCGGACGGTGGTCAGCCCGCGTTCGCCGGCGTCCCCGGCGGCGCGCGCCGCCGGCGGGAACATGCTGGCGGCGACGGTGACCGGGCCGACGGCCACGATCGCGGCCAGGACGTGCAGGGTGAGCAGGAACTTCGTCATCGGTGGGCGTCCGCCTCCGTGCGGGGGTGCTGGGGTACCCGGCCACGCTAGGAGCCGCCCGGGTGATCGCACAGGGGCGGAAGTGACAGCTTCCGACGGATTCCCGCCACCGGCACCGGGCTGGGGCTTCGTGGCCCGCAGGGGCCGGACCTGGGCTTTCGGCCTCGGCGGGAACCCGCCTATCGTGGCCGTCATGCACACCGTGGCGATCCTGGTCCTGGACGACGTGGTGCCGTTCGACATGGCGGCGCCCATGCAGGTGTTCGACTGGACGCTGCTGCCGGACGGCCGCCGGGCCTACCGGGTCCGCCTGTGCGCCGAGCGGCCCGAGGTCCGTGCCGACGGCGGCTTCACGCTGCGCGTCGAGCGGGGCCTCGACGCACTGGCGGACGCGGACACGATCATCGTGCCGGGCCGTGCGGAGGGCGCCCCCGCGCCGTCCGCCGAGGTGCTGGCCGCGCTGCGGCGGGCGGCGGAGTCCGGCACCCGGATCGCGTCGGTGTGCGTGGGCGCGTTCGTCCTCGCGGAGGCGGGCCTGCTGGACGGGCTGCGCGCGACCACGCACTGGGTGGCCGCCGAGGCCCTCGCCCGCGCCCATCCGAGGGTGCGGGTGGAACCGGACGTGCTCTACGTCGACAACGGCCGCATCCTCACCTCCGCCGGGGCGGCGGCCGCGCTGGACATGTGCCTGCACATGATCCGCCGGGACCACGGCTCGGCGGTCGCCGCGAACGCCGCCCGGATGTCCGTGATGCCGCTCGAACGGGAGGGCGGACAGGCCCAGTTCATCGTGCACCGGCATCCCCCGGTACCGCGCGGCTCGACGCTGGAGCCCGTGCTGGAGTGGATCGAGGACCATCTGGCGGAGGAGGTCACCCTGGCGGCGATGGCGGCCCGCTCCGGGATGAGCGAGCGCACCTTCGGCCGCCGCTTCCGCGAACAGACCGGCACCACGCCCCTCCAGTGGCTGCTCAGGGCGCGGGTACGGCGGGCCCAGTACCTGCTGGAGAACAGCGACCATCCGGTCGAACGCATCGCGCAGCAGGCCGGCTTCGGCTCGCCCACCGCCTTCCGGGAGCGCTTCCGCCGGACCGTGGGCACCACTCCGTACGCCTATCGCGCCGCCTTCCGGGGCGGCCGGGCCGGCGCGGGGGCGGGTGCCTGACAGGAGTTCGAAGGGGTGGCTGTGAAAATCACCCGCGTCTCCCGGCCGCTCCCGGCGTTGTGCACGGGGCATCCCCCTCAGCACGGACGGTGTACGCCCATGAACTGCTCCAGCCGCCTCCTCGCCGCCCTCTACCTGGCCACCAGTACCGGGCTGGCCTGGACCGCGGTCCTCGAATACCGCTACGGGCCCCTGTGGGCCGCGTGCATGTTCTGCGCCGCCAGCATCGTGCCGGTGATCGGCGTGGTGCGGGAGAGCGTGATCGGCGACCAGCGCCGCGCCCTGCACGAGTGGGCGCGGCGGGCCGTGACACCCGGTCCGCTCGGCGGCGGCCCGGACCAGGACGCCACCGAGCACATCGTGCGCGCGGAACTCGGTGTCGCCTGCTGCGACCGGTGGTGGACCAGCCTCGGCTGCGACCACGACCGGACCTGCGCGCACCGCGTCCCGCGCGGCAGCGCGGCCTGACGGACCGTTTCGGCCCGTCAGGCGACCTGGCCGCTGTGCAGCGCGCTGTAGGCGCCGCCGAGCCCGAGCAGCTCGTCGTGGGTGCCGATCTCCTCGGCACGGCCGTCGGCCATCACCACGATCCGGTCGGCGCCGCGCACCGTGGAGAGCCGGTGGGCGACCACGAACGTGGTGCGTCCGCGCATCAGCCGGGCGAGCGCCTGCTGCACCAGCGCCTCGGAGCGGGTGTCCAGTGCCGAGGTCGCCTCGTCGAGGACCAGGACCCGGGGGTCCCGGATCAGGGCGCGGGCGATGGCCAGGCGCTGCCGCTGCCCGCCGGACAGCCGGGCCCCGCGCTCCCCCACCAGGGTGTCCAGGCCCTGCGGCAGACGGTCGACGAACTCCAGCGCGTTGGCGTCCCGCAGGGCGGTGCGCACCGACTCCTCGTCGGCGTCGTCCATGCCGTAGGCGACGTTCTCCCGGACGGTGCCGTCGAAGAGGACGGACTCCTGGGGGACGACCGAGACGAAACGCCGGTAGGTGCGCAGGTCGAGCGTGTTCATGTCGGTGCCGTCGAGCAGGATCCGCCCGGAGGTCGGCCGGATGAAGCCGATGACCAGGTTGAGCACGGTGGACTTGCCCGCCCCGGAGGCGCCGACCAGGGCTATGGTCTCGCCCGGCGCGACCGACAGGTCGAAGTCCCGGACCGCGGCCCGGCCTCCGTCGTCGTAGGCGAGGCCCACGTTCCGGAAGGTGACGGCCCCGCGCAGCGCGGCCAGTTCCCGCTTGCCCTCGTTGTCCTCCAGTTCGGGCGCCTGGAGCACCTCGCCGACCGAGCGGACCGACTCCAGGCCCTTGGTGATGACGGGGGCGAGGCCGGCGAGGGTGGCGGTGGAGTTGGTGAGGGTGGTCAGGAAGGCGCTGAGCATCACGACGTCGCCGGGGGTGACGCCCCACACGCGGTAGTACGACACGAGGGCAGCGCCGGCCAGGACCAGCACCCCCAGCACGTTGAGCACCACCCAGGACAGCGAGCCGAACTTGCCGTTGACCAGGTCCAGGCGCATGCCGGAGGTGAGCAGCCGGTGCAGGGTGCCGTTCATCCGGCGCAGCGCCTTGCCCTCCAGGCCGTGGGCGCGGGTGACGGGGATGAGCCGGGTCATCTCGGTGACCTGGGAGGAGAGCGTCTCCACCTCGTGGCGGAAGTGCTCGTTGTGGGTGCGCAGCCGGGACCTGAGACGGGCGACGACGAGCACGGCGGCGGGCACGACGACCAGGAAGACCGGCAGGAACTCCGGGGTGCGGATGCCGATGATGACGAGTCCGCCGATGAGCACGGTGGTGGCGCCGAGACCCATCTCGGCGGTCTGCTGCACCATTTGCTCGACCGTCTCCACATCGCGCACCACCTTCGCCTGGAGCACGCCGGCGCTGACCCGGGAGTGGTAGCCGATGGACAGCTGCTGCATGCGGGTGCACAGTGCCGAGCGCAGGGTGGTGCCCATCCGGCGGACGCTGCCGTAGAGCAGGCGCACATAGAGCACGTGCAGGGGGTAGTTGACCAGCAGGATGAACATGATCACGCCGGTGCTGAGCCACAGCCTGCCGATCGGGCCGTGCTGCACGACGGTGTCGATGATCTCCGCGGTCACCAGCGGCAGCAGCCAGATCGGGCTGTGCTTGACGGTGAACACCCCGACCGCGGCGGCCAGTCGGCCGCGGTCGGGGTGGAACAGGTAGGCGAGGGTGCGGACCGGGTGTTCGCCCCGGTAGCGGTGGTCGAGCGGTCTTTCCAACGGCGAGGCCACGGGTGGTGGTCCTTCCCAGGGTCTGCGGCGAACACGGAGCGGCCGGGACCGGCTGGGAGCCGGCCCCGGTGGCAAGCGCTTTCTAGGCGCGTTCTCCCCTCATACCCCGCCGGCCCCCGCCGCGTCCAGGGCGGCGATCTCCTCGGCGTCCAGTACGAGTTCGGCTGCGGCGACGGAGTCCCGGATCGTCTCCGGGCGGCTCGCGCCGGGAATCGGCACGACGACCGGCGACTTGGCGAGCATCCAGGCCAGGCAGACCCGCTGCGGACTCACCCCGTGCGCCCGGGCGACGGCGGCGAAGGGGGCGTAACCGGAACCGAGTTCGCGGGCCCGGGAGATACCGCCCAGCGGGCTCCACGGCAGGAAGGCGATGCCGAGTTCGTCGCACAGGCGCAGCTCCGGCTCACTGGAGCGGAAGGCCGGGGAGAACTGGTTCTGCACGGAGACCAGCCGACCGCCGAGGATCTCGTCCGCCCGCCGGATCCGACCGGGGTCGGCGTTGGAGACGCCCGCCATGCGGATCTTGCCCTCGTCCAGCAGGTCCCGGATAGCTCCGAGGGACTCCTCGTAGGGCACCCGCGGGTCGGGGCGGTGGAACTGGTAGAGCCCGATGGCCTCCACGCCGAGCCGGCGCAGGGACGCCTCGCAGGCCCGCCTGAGGTGGGCGGGAGTGCCGTCCAGGGTCCAACTGCCGTCGCCGGGGCGCAGATGGCCGCCCTTGGTGGCGACCAGCACGTCGGCGCCCCGGGGGTGGGAGGCGAGCGCCTTGGCGATCAGGGACTCGTTGTGGCCGACCTCGTCGGCGTCCCGGTGGTAGGCGTCCGCGGTGTCGATCAGGGTGACACCGGCGTCGAGGGCGGCGTGCAGGGTGGCGATCGAGCGGGCCTCGTCCGGGCGCCCCTCGATGGACATGGGCATTCCGCCCAGTCCGATGGCGCTGACATCGATGTCACCAATACGGCGGGTCTGCATGGGGTCGTGTCCTCTTCCGGTTCCGGCTCGTCCGCGGTACGGCTGGGTGGTCCCGGCCCGCCGGGGGGACGCGGCCGGGACGCACTCCAGCCTGACGGTCCCCGGCGCCGCGGGTCCAATAGAGGAACGAGAACGCATTCATCGGCGGCGGCGCTGAATCGACAGCGGCGCTGAATCGACGGAGACCCGCGGCGCCGGTGCGGCGCCGCGGGTCGGGTGACCCGCCGTCAGGCGGGCCGTCGGACCGTCCGGGTCACTTCGAGGCCAGGTACTCCTCCACTCCGGGCGCCTCGTGCGCGTCCTCGACGATCACCATGGCGCCGACCGCCTTGGCGTCGGGCTTGAGCACGTAGGTGGAGGAGCTGGCGGGCTTGGCCTTGTCGGAGAAGTTCTGCGGGGTGCCGAGACCGGCGTCGGCGTCGCTCTGCGAGCGGTGCGCGGCGACCACGTCCTCCCGGGCGAGGCTGCCGTCCTCGCAGGCCTTCTTCAGGTCGGCGCCGATCAGCTGGGCCGCGTTGTAGCCGGAGAGCACACCGGAGTCGACCAGGGCCCCCGGGAACTTCTTCTGGTAGGCCGCCACCATCTTCTTCACCCCGGGTATGTCCGAGGAGACCGCCGGGGCCGCGCTCACCACGCTCAGCATGGCCTCCAGGGCCTTGGCGGCGGGCGTCTCCATCAGCTGCGGGGCGTAGCCGGGGGCGCTGCTGACGACGGGCACCTGGAGTCCGCGCGAGGCGGCGACGCCGACCAGCGAGGCCGTCTGGGCGGGGCCGGCGCTGATCAGGATCGCCTTGACGCCCTCCTTGCGCAGCGCCGAGACCTGCGCGGACAGGTCGGTGTCGGTGGCCTTGATCTTCTGGTCGACGACCGTCAACCCGGCCTTCTTCGCGGCCCATTCGGAGCCCTCCAGGGCGTTCGCCCCGTAGTCGCCCTCGAAGTAGACGTGGCCGATCTTGTCGCCCTTGGCCACACCCTTGGTGCGGGTGAGGAAGTCGACGGCCGCGATCATGTCCAGGTCGTAGGTGGTGCCGAGGACCTGCACGGAGTCCTTGCCGAGCAGCGAGGCGGCCCAGGCCTGCGGGAAGGTGAGCACCTTGTCCCGCTCGATGTCGTCGAGCAGCGCGGCCACCACCGGCGAGCCGATGACCTGGGGCAGCGCGACCACGTCGGGGGCGATGTCGGCGTAGGCGGTGACGGCCTTCTGCACGTCGTAGCCGTGGTCCTTGACGACGATCTCGACCTTGCGGCCGCAGATGCCGCCCTTGGCGTTGGTCTCGTCGGCCCACATCTGCTGGGCCTGCACGATGGACTTGCCGAGGGTCGCGTACGGGCCCGTCAGGTCGGTCAGCGCGCCGAGCTTGATGGCCTTGTCGGTGACGCCGGGCCCGGCCTTGACGCCGTCGGCGCCGTCCGCGGCGCTGTCGCTGTCCGCCTTGGAGCTGCATCCGGTGCCTGCGAGGAGCAGGGCGGTCAGGGCGGCGGCCAGGACCGTCCTGGTGCGGTGCGTGGGGTGGTTCACGGTGTCGGCTCCTTGGCTCGTACGGCTGAGGCGGATGTGAGGGGCTGGGTCGCGGGGTCCGCGCCCGTGGGGGTCTTGCGCCGGCCCTGGAGGCGGGCGCGGGTGCGCCGGACCAGGCCGTGCAGTCCGTCGGGGGCGAAGAGCAGGATCAGGACGATCGCCGCTCCGTAGAGGTAGCGGGCGGCCTCGGTGGGGCCGACCGCGCCGTCATTGGTGCCGGGGGTCGCCACCAGCGGCAGCTGGTCGGCGTACCGGGTCATCAGCAGCGGCAGCGCGGTGACGAACACGGCTCCCGCGGTGGCTCCGGCCACCGAGCCGAGGCCGCCGATGACGATCATGGCGAGGTAGTCCACCGAGAGGGCGAGCCCGAAGTAGTCCGGGACCACCCGGCGGAAGGCGAGCGCGAGCATCACCCCGGCGAGGCCCGCGTACATCGAGGACACCACGAAGGCCGCCGAGCGGTAGCGGGCGACGTGCACGCCCATCACCGCGGCCGCGGTCTCGCTGTCGCGCAGGGCGACCAGGGCCCGGCCGGGCCGTCCGCGCAGCAGGCCGCGGGCGGAGAACCAGGTGAAGGCGAACAGGGCCAGGCTCAGGTACCAGAGGCGTTCCTCGGCACCGAACGGGATGCCGAGCAGGGTCAGTTCGGGGTCGGTCTCGGTGAAGGTGAAGCCGCCCAGTTCCAGCGGTGGCACCGAACTGCCGTTGAAGCCGCCGGTGACGGAGTCCGCGGTGAGCAGGACGTGGTGGCCGAGGAAGACCAGGGCGAGGGTGGCGACGCCCAGGTAGATCCCGCGCACCCGGCCCGCGACGGGGCTGAAGAGTCCGCCCGCGGCTCCGGCCAGCAGGACCGCGAGGACCATGGCGACGGCGGGCGGCAGGCCCGGACCCGGCTCACCGGCCAGCCAGACGTAGCCGTAGGCGCCGACCGCGAGGAAGAAGGCGTGGCCGAGGGAGAGTTGGCCCGCCGTGCCGGAGAGCAGGCCGAGGCCGACGGCTCCGACGGCCGCGGCCATCGAGAACAGGCCGATGCGCAGCCAGAAGGCGTCCAGGTAGAAGGGCAGGACGCACAGCACGACGACGAGCAGGACCGACCAGACGCGGTAGCGTCGCAGCAGCTCAGACACGGGCCGCTCCCTTCGCGCCGAACAGCCCGTTGGGCCGCACGAGAAGGACCAGGATCATCACGGCGTAGGGGGCGACGTCGCCGAAGCCCTCGCCGAGGACGTGCAGGTCGGACTGGTAGCCGGCGACCAGGGCCTCGGTCAGGCCGATCAGCATGCTGCCCGCGAGGGCGCCGGGCGGCGAGGCCATGCCGCCGAGGATGGCGGCCGGGAACGCCTTCAGGGCGATCTGTCCGGTCGTGCGCTCCAGGCCCGGCGCCGGGAACGCGGCGAGGAAGACCGCGGCCAGCGCGGCCAGCGCGCCGGCCAGGCACCAGGCGAGGGTACGGATCCGCACCAGGCGTACGCCCATCAGCGCGGCCGCCTCCATGTCCTCGGCCGAAGCCCGCAGCGCCAGGCCCCAGTTGGTGTACCGGAAGAGGGCGAAGACACCGCCGATGACGACGGCGGAGACCACGATCGCGGCCAGCCGGCTGTCTGCGACGGTGATGGGTCCGAGGCCGCTGACCGAGTCGCCCCAGGGGTCGCCGAGGGAGAGCAGGTCTCCGCCGATGCGCCGGGACAGGTCGGTGAGCAGGACGATGTCGACCCCGATGGTGACGATGGTCTGCACATGGGAGGAGTGCGCGTCCTGCCCCCCGGCCTGGAGCAGGAACCGGTCCATGAGACCGGCCACGGCGGCCGTGACGAGGACGGCCACCGCGAGGGCGCCCGCGAAGCCGAGGTCCTCGTGGAGCACGGCGGTGAGGTATCCGCCGAGCAAGAGCAGGGAGCCGTGGGCGAAGTTGATGACGCCCGAGGCCTTGAAGATGATGACGAACCCGAGGGCGACCAGGGCGTAGACGGAGCCCAGGGCGAGGCCGTTGAGGACGTTGTCGAGGAAGCCGGTCATGCCGCGTCCTCCCCGTTCGCCCCGTTCGTCGCGGTCGTCTTTGACGTCTCGGACGTCTCGGACGTCTCGGTGCCGAGGTAGGCGCGCAGCACCTCGGGGTCGCTGCGGACCTCGTCGGGGGTGCCGTGGGCGATGACCCGGCCGAAGTCGAGGACGGTGACCTCGTCGGCGAGTCGCATCACCAGTCCCATGTCGTGCTCCACCAGCACCACGGACAGGCCGAGTTCGGCGCGCACGGCGCGGATCGTCTCGGCGGTGCGGGCCCGTTCGGCGGCGTTCATGCCGGCCACGGGTTCGTCGAGCAGTAGCACGGAGGGCTCCAGACAGAGGGCGCGGGCGAACTCCACGCGCTTGCGGTCGCCGTAGGACAGCAGGCCGACCGGGGAGTCGAAGTGGGCTCCCAGGCCGGTCAGTTCGGCGATCTCCCGGGCCTTCGCGAGGTGCTCGCGCTGTTCGCGCACGGCGTGCGGCAGGCGCAGGGCGCTGGCGGCGAAGCCCGCGCGGGAGAGGAGGTGGCGGCCGAGCATCAGGTTGTCGGCGACCGTGCCCTGGGTGGTGACGATGTTCTGGAAGGTGCGCGCCATCCCCAGGGCGGCGATGCGGTGCGGGGCCAGGCGGGTCAGCTCGGTCTCCCCGAGGCTGACGGTGCCGGAGGCGGGGCGGTACAGGCCCGACAGCACGTTGAAGCAGGTGGACTTGCCCGCCCCGTTGGGTCCGATGATGGCGTGCGCGGTGCCCGGGGCGACCGTGAAGGACACGGAGTCCAGGGCGGTCAGCCCGGCGAACCGGACGGTGACGTCCCGTACGGCGAGCACCGGCGGAGTGGTGGTGCGGTCGTTCACGCGGCCCCCTGACCGTCGGCGGTCTCGCCCAGGTACAGACGGCGTACCGCGTCGGTCCGGGCGAGTTCGTCGGCGTCACCGGAGAGCCGGACCTCGCCGACCTCCAGGACGTAGGCGCTGTCGGCGAGGGACAGCGCCATGCCGGCGTTCTGTTCGACCAGCAGCACCGCCGTGCCCTGGCCGTTGATCTCCTTCACGACCTCGGCGATCCGGGCCACCATCTGCGGGGCGAGGCCGAGGGACGGCTCGTCCAGCAGGAGCAGCCGCGGGGCGGCCATCAGGGCCCGGCCGATGGCGAGCATCTGCTGCTCGCCGCCGGAGAGCAGGCCGGCGGCCTGTCCGGTCCGTTCGGCCAGCCGCGGGAAGAGGGAGAACACCCGGTCCCGGGACTCGCGCACCAGGGCGGGGCTGCGCCGGCTGAGCCCGAGGCCGCCGGTGCGCAGGTTCTCGTCGACGGAGAGTCCGGCGAACACCCGCCTGCCCTCCGGCACCTGCACCACACCGGCGCGCACCGCGGCGACCGGGTCGCGGCCGTCGAGTGCCGTGGTTCCGTAGCGGATGTGCCCGGCGGTGATCGCGCCGCGGTGCAGGCGCAGGGTGCCCGACACCGCGCGCAACAGCGTCGTCTTGCCCGCGCCGTTGGCGCCGAGCAGGGCGACCACGCCACCGTGCGGGACGCTCAGCGACACGGAACGCAGGGCGGACAGGGCACGGCCGTAGGTGACGTCGAGTCCCTCGACGTGCAGGGCCGGATCCTCGTCCGGTGGTGCTTCGGGCATCACGGCTCCTCGGGTCCGTGCCGCTCGGGCACGGCGCGTTTGGGGAAGGGGAGCCCACGACAGCACGTGCGCGGGCGGGCGGAACAGGTCTGCGGGCGGGGTCGCTGCGCGGTCCCAACAGGTGCGGGCGGGGTTTGTGCGGCTGCCCAGGTCTCACCGGCGCGAAGGTTCCGCACCGGGCGCGCGGGAAGTCAGGGAGGCGGGGCGTACCGGCTGGGGACGCGGGGCGTAGCGGCTCGGCGGGACGCCTCCCGCCCGCGGTCCGCGCGCCCGGTCCGCGCGCCCGGCCCGGCGCCCGCGCCCGCGGCGGACAGGGCGCTGGGAGTGGTGCCGTTACGCGGAAGGGCCCCGGGACATGAGTACGGCGCCCGGGTGGGGGCCGGGCGCCGTAGGGGCGTGCGGTGAGGAGGGAGGGGTCAGCGCAGGAGTCTGCGGGCCGTCAGGGCCAGGCTGATCTCCACCACGTCCAGGGGGCGGGCCAGCGAGCGCCCGGTGAGCTGCTCGCAGCGGCGCAGCCGGTTGAGCACCGTGTTGCGGTGGCAGTACAGGCGCTCGCCCGCACGCTGGGCCGAACCGTCGCAGACCAGCCAGGCGGAGAGCGTGTCCAGGAGGACGTCGCGGTCGGCCGGCTCCAGGCGGAGCAGGGGGCCCAGGACCCGGTCGGCGAGGGTCGCGCCCAGCTCGGGGCAGGACACGACGAGGGCCGCCGGGAGGTGCTCGGCCAGCCGGATCGTGCCGCCCTCCGGCGGGCACATGGTCAGGGCGAGGTCCGCCAGCCGGCGGGCGTCGCCCACGGTGGCCAGGCCCGAGACCACGTTGCCGATGCCGATCCTGCCGCCCGGGGCGGACAGGTCCAGGGCCTGAACGGGGTCGTCGTCGCCCTCCGGGTCCTCGTCGCCGACCAGGACGATGCCGTAGTCCACTTCCCCTCCTGGGTGCCAGTGCACGCGGGTGCCGGGCGGTACGGCGACGGCGCGGGCGCCCGCGGGGCCCGTGGGCCGTCCGCCGGTGACCGCGACGACCACGTACCGGCCGTGTTCGGGCAGGTCCAGGGCGTCGGCGGCCTCGGGCAGGTCGGCGATGCGGCTGGTCCCGTCGAGCAGGGCCGCGGCGAGGAGCCGTACCCGGTTCTCGCGCCGCCAGGCCAGTTGCCGTTCGGCCTGCCGGTAGGCGTCCGCCACGAGGGTGCAGTGCTCGTCGACGAAGTCCCACACGTCGGTCGCCACATGGACCAGCAGCCGGACGTCCTCGGGCGCGGAGCGGGAGGTCTCCTCCACCAGCCGCTGCCAGACCAGCGAGCCGCCCAGCCGGTAGGCGTGCAGTACGGCGTCGAGCGGCAGGCCCTGCTCCGCGCGGCGGATGCCGATCTGCCAGGAGCAGCGGTGGGCCGCGTCCCGGTTGCCGCGCGGGTCGAGCAGCGAGAGCACACTGTGCCGCAGCGAACGGTTCACCTCCTGCCAGGTGGCCGCGTAGTCGCCCTCCATGGCCGTGCGGTAGGCGGCCTCCTGCTCGCGCAGCAGCGCCACCAGCCGTTCGGTGAGGTCCGGCAGACAGTCGAGAAGCACGCGCGCGGCCCGGTGCAGGACGACCAGTGCGTCGGCGTCGATGAGCGACCGGCCGCGCCGCCCCCCACGCGGCTGCGCAACGGGCGTGGGCCCGGTGCGGATCATCGCGCGTGTCCGTACGGCAGGATGCATCGCGGTCCTCCCCCAACCTCGGACTCCCGGCGGTGCGCCCGTACCGGGAGGCTCAACGGTGTCCGGTCGCCCGCGTCGCCCGTACGGCGGCGGCGGCCGCCCGACTCGTCCTGCCCCGAAGGATGACATACCGTCCGGTCGGTCCCTAGGGTCGTGCACCGGTCTTTTTTCCCGCCCCCACTCCCGGTTCCGCATGCCGGCCGTCACCGGCCCTGCTGATCGACCATGCGCGCCAGCTCCATCCGGGACCGCACCCCGAGCGTGGCGAAGACATTGCGCAGGTGGTAGTCGACCGTGCGGGTGCTGACGGCGAGGCGCTGCGCGACCTCCCGGTTGGTGGCGCCCTCGGCGACATGCCGGGCGATCCTCAGCTGCTGCGGGGTGAGCCGCCCCAGCTCGCCGCCCGCGCACTCCGGTCCGGCGGCCCCGTTGGCCCGCAGTTCGCCGCGCGCCTGTTCCGCCCAGGCCCGCGCGCCGCACCGCTCGAACCCGACCAGGGCGGCCCCGAGGCGGGTCCGGGCCTCCCGCAGCCGCCGCCGGCGCCGCAGCCATCTGCCGTAGAGCAGCTCGGTGCGGGCCCGTTCGAAGTCGCCGCCGGTCGCGTCGTGCCGGGCCAGCGCCCGCGTGTACAGGGCGTCGGCGCGGTCCCCGGGGGCCAGCAGGGCCCGGCAGCGGGCGAGTTGGGCGTGCGCGTGCGGATCGGCGCCGAACTCCGCCCACAGCGCGAAGTCGGCCACGACGGACCGCGCGTCGTCCCCCCGTCCGCCGAGGACCGCGGCCTCCACGAAACAGGGCACGGCGAGCATCCAGACCGCGAAGTGACCGCGCCTGACCCCGGGGAGCACGAGCGGGCCGAGCCGGTCGGCGGCGTCCAGGGGCCGTCCGCAGCCCAGGTCGGTCCGGGCCAGCGCCCATTCCGCCAGCGTCGCCGCCTGCGCCAGGCCGTGCCGGCGGGCGGTGGCGAGGGCGGCCGTGGCGTGGACCGCGACGGTGGCGGTCTCCCCGCCGATCGAGGCGGCCAGCGCGAGCATGGCCCGGTGGTGCGCGGCCGTGTTGCGCCGCCCGGCGCGCTCCGCGGCCCGTACGCCCTCCTCGGCGTGCGCGCGGGCCTGGGCGTGCCGTCCGGCCCGCAGTTCGGCGTAGGCGAGGTATTCGAGGGCCCGGGACCGCAGCGCGGCGGAGTCCTGGTCCCGGGCCACGGCGAGGGCGCGGGCGCCGGCCCGGCGGGCGGCGACGACGTCCCCTAGGAGCAGGGCGGCGGACACCGCCCGCAGTACGTCCTCGGGGCCCTCCCCGGTCTGGTCCGTCACCCGGCGGAGCGGGCCCGCCGCGCTCTCGGGGCGCAGCTCCATCAGGGCCCGCATGCCGACGCCGTAGTCCCCCACCACCGGGGCCAGGGCCTTCAGACATGCCTCCGGGTCGCCCGCGGCCCAGGCGGCGTCCGCCGCCGACAGCCGCGCGGCCTGGGCCTGTTCCGGGTCCTCGGCCGCCAGCAGGGACGCCGCCAGCAGCAGCGTCTCACGGGCGTCGTCCACTGGTCCGTCCGCCAACTGTGCTCTGCCGCGCGCGAGTTCGGATCGCCCGCGCTCGGCGGTCGACACGCTCCGGTCACCGCTCATTCCCGGGACGTTACTTGGGCGTAACGCAAGGCGGAAGGATGTCGACGAAGCGGTTCCGGTCCGGCATCCGGCCTGTGACCTGCGGTTCTCCATCATGTGACGGCTCAACGAAATGTGCCGCCGCCCAGTGGAACCGGGCGGCGGCCGTGCGGGGGCACAACGGGGTCAGGAGTGCGGGCAGTTGCCCCGGTACTCCTCGATGGTCAGGCTCGGGCGGGGCAGCGGGCACAGGAACTGCTCGTAGCGGGTGTCATTGTCGATGAACCGCTTGAGCCAGGAGATGCTGTACTTCGCGATCGTCGTGTTCGACGAGTTGGGCGTGAAGTGGGTGGCCCCGTTCAGCTCCAGATAGGCGCGGTCCGTGCTGGACGGCAGGCTGGAGTAGAAGGGTTCGGCGTGGCTGCCGACGGAGGCGATCGTGTCGCCGTCGGCGCCGAAGATCAGCGTGGGAGTGGTGACCTCGGGCCAGGTCTTGTCGAGGTTCCACGGGGTGAGCGGGATCGCCGCCTGGAGCGACGGCCGGGACTTGGCCGCCTCCAGGGTGCCGCCGCCGCCCATGGAGTGGCCCATCACGCCGAGCCTGCTGCTGTCGACCCGGGTCCGCACCGAGCTGCGCTCCGTCAGGTAGTCCAGCGCGGCCAGCAGCTGGCGGCCGCGGGAGTCGGGCTGGTCGAGGGTGGTGAGGGTGTCGATGGTGAAGACCACGAAGCCCTGGGAGGCGAGGCGCGGGCCCAGCCAG
Source organism: Streptomyces sp. NPDC048002 (assembly GCF_040653275.1). Lineage (NCBI taxonomy): Bacteria > Bacillati > Actinomycetota > Actinomycetes > Kitasatosporales > Streptomycetaceae > Streptomyces > Streptomyces sp. NPDC048002. The sequence goes on from NZ_JBEZNL010000011.1 coordinate 65,423, forward strand.
GCGATCGAGGACTCGTAGGCGGTGTACCCGGGCGAGATCACCACGGCGCCGAAGGTGCCGTCACTGGTGCTGGTCGGGTAGTAGATCGTGCCGCCGCCGAACCCGCTGACGAGCAGGGAGGAGACGGACGTCTGGGAGACGGAGTACGAGCCGCGCGACGCCTCGATGCTGGCGTTGGTCGGCGCGGGGCCGCGCTCGTAGGGGTTGTCGGCGGCCTGGGCGCCGGGTCCGGCGAGGGTGCCGAGGCCGAGGACCACGGCGAGCGCGGCCGCGGCCGTCGCGAGGCGGCCGGCCCCGCGGGGCCGGGTGTGGGGGTGGTGGGACTGCACGACGAGTCGTCCTCTCTGTCGTGGCGGAGGTGCGGCACGGGAGCACCGCGCCGGCGGGCACCGCCGTTGAACGGGCGGTGCCACTGTGGGCGCGCGGCCCGGCCGCGGGGACCGGCAATGTCACCGGTCTCCGCGCGACCTCTTTCGGACGGACCCGGGCGGCCCGCCCTGCCCTCGGTCCGCACCGGTGTGAAACGCTCGTAGTCCCGCGACGGCGACATGGAGAGGCGGCGGTATGCGCATCGGACTGCTCGGCACCGGCCCGTGGGCCACGATGGTCCACGCCCCGGCCCTGGACGGGCACGCGGAGGTGGACTTCGCCGGGGTGTGGGGCCGCCGCCCGGACGCGGCGAAGGACCTCGCCGGCCGGTACGCCGTCCCTGCCTACGACGACGTGGACGCGCTCCTCGCCGACGTGGACGCGGTGGCCGTGGCCCTCCCCCCGGCCGTGCAGGCCGAGCTGGCGGTGCGGGCCGCGCGGGCGGGCCGCCATCTGCTGCTGGACAAGCCGCTGGCGACGACCGCCGAGCAGGGGCGCGCGGTGGTCGCGGCGGCGACGGAGGCGCAGGTGGCGTCGGTGGTGTTCTTCACCAGCCGGTTCCAGCCGGAGACGCACGCGTGGATCACCGAACAGGCTGCCGCGGCGGGCTGGTTCACCGCGCACGCGCAGTGGCTGGGCTCGGTGTTCAGCGGCGGCGACAGCCCCTTCGCGAACTCGCCGTGGCGCCGGGAGAAGGGCGCGCTGTGGGACGTGGGGCCGCATGCCCTGTCGGTGCTGCTGCCGGTCCTCGGCGAGGTCCGGCGGGTGGCGGCGGCCGCGCACGGTCCCGGGGACACCGCGCATCTGGTCCTGGAGCACACCGGTGGGGCGTCCAGCACCCTGGCGCTGAGTCTGACCGCGCCGGCCGCCGCCGCGGGGACGGCGGTGGAGCTGCGGGGTGCGGCGGGCGTGACGCGTCTGCCGGTGAACGGGCAGGGGGCGCTGCCGGCCTTCGCGCGGGCCACGGATGCGCTGCTCGCCGCGGTTCGCAGCGGGCGGCCGCATCCCTGCGATGCGGGCTTCGCGCTGCGCGTCACGGAGATCCTCGCGGAGGCGGAGGGACTGCTCGGGGAGCGGGGCTGAGGCGGGCGGAGCCCGTCGAGTGGGGTGCGGGGTAGTGGGGCGGGTGCGGCGGCGTCGTGGCTTGTCGCGCAGTTCCCCGCGCCCCTGAGAGCAAAAAAGCTCACTCCTCGTTCCAGCGGAACCAGGCCCGGTCGCCCTCGATGTGCAGGAGGAACTCGGCGACCGGGCCGTCCGGTGAGCACAGGGTGACGCGTCGCTCGATCTCGCCGTAGGCCGCCTCCCACTCCTCCACGTGTTCGTCGACCCGTTCCAGCAGGGCGAGTTCACGTGCGAAGAGGTCGCGTACGGAGGCGTAGCCGGGGCCCGGGGCGAAGTGGCCGGACAGCCAGGGGAAGTCGGCCTCGTCGATCGTGATCCTTCCGACCGACTCGTCCCCGCTGCGGACCTGCCACACCGTGCCGTCGAATCCCACCGTGCCTCCGTACGCCGTCCCGTGCCGTCAGTGCCGGATCAGCATGTCACCGGGCACCGACAGCGCGCGGGTCACCGGGTGACGCCGGGGATGTGGAAGTTGATCCGTTCCTTGACCACCGGGTGGCCGGCCTTGGCGAAGTTCGCGGCCATCGGGAAGTTCCCCTGGTCGGTGGCTCCGCTGATGAACTCGGCGCCCTGCTCGACCAGGAAGCGCGTGCACTCCACGAGCAGGTCGTAGGCGTAGCCGTGTCCCCGGTGCTCCGGCAGGACGCCGATGAACCCGATGACGGGGGAGGTCAGGTTGCGGGCCGGGATGTGGATACCGGCCAGCTCGCCCCGTTCGGTCCGGGCGACCTGCCACCACTCGCGCGGGGAGGGGCACCAGTGGAAGAACTCCATCTCCTCGCGGGCGGCCTGGTCGACGCCGCCCTCCTTGATCGCCTTCAGGGCGTGCGCGTCCAGCGTGACGGAGTGGATGCGGCGCAGGGCGTCGTGGAACACGGCGTCGTCGGCCTCGGGTTCGAAGACGAGCCGGCCGGGCCGCTCGGGGAGCCCGCACTCCGGGGTCCAGCGGTACAGATAGCGCTCGACGAGGAGTTCGTAGCCGGCCGCGCGGGCGGCCGCGAAGACGGTGTCGGCCGCCGCGCGCACGGCCGGGTTCTCCCGGCCGCGGGCGGGCAGGTTGATCTCCAGCTCGACCTGCCACGGGGCGGAGCGCAGGAGTTCGGCTCCGGCCTCCTCCTCCCCCTCGGCCACGTCGAACCAGTTGATGTTGAGGGGTTCGGTGTCGTCGGGGCCGCCCCACCAGGCACCGCGGGCGACGACCTTGCCGTCGCGCAGGGCCACCCGCTTCCACTCGGGGCGGTGAACGGTGGCGCGGTGCCCCTCGGCCGCGCCCAGCGGATCGGGCAGGGCGTCGAACAGGTGCGCGTCGTGGGTGTCGAGCGTACGGATGACCAGATCGGTCATGGGTGAATCCTCCGGTACGAGCTGCGAGAAGCGCTCCCGGTCGGATCAGCCGAAGCACGCCGGGACAGCGGTGAAGGGAGCGCTGGAAAGGGTGAACTGCACGGCACTCGCCTCCTTCCGTCGTCTCAAGGCGTGATGATCACACCGTAGGCGATCATCCCCGGGTGCGTCCACGGCTTTTCCCCGGCGGGCCCCGGTTAGGGTCGGCCCCATGACCGACACCTCCCTGCGCTCCGTCTCCGTCGAGCGGACCTCCACCGGCCACTTCACCGCCGTCAACGCCCGTGGCGGCACCCTCGCGTTCGGCACCGAGGGCACCGAGTTCACGCCGGTGGAGCTGCTGCTCGCCGCGATCGGCGGCTGCTCCATGGCGGACGTGGACGTCGCCACCGCCCGGCACTCCGAGCCGGACCGCTTCACCGTCACCGTCAAGGGCCACAAGGTGAGCGACGAGCAGGGCAACCGGATGACGGACCTGGAGGTCACCTTCTCGGTCGCCTTCCCGGAGGGCGAGGGCGGCGACCGTGCCCGCGCGATCCTGCCCCGCGCCGTGAAGTCCTCCCACGACCGCCTCTGCACGGTCAGCCGCACGGTCGAGTCGGGCACCGCCGTCCGTACGGTCGTCGAGGACGTCTAGGACGCGCGAGCCGCGCCGATAACCCGTTGCGGCCGCCCCGCCCGGCACCCGACCCTGTCCGCATGCCCTACCTCGTCCGCCCCGCCGGCCTCGCCGACGCGCCCGCCGTCACCGAACTGCTCAACCAGGTCGACGTCTTCGAGATCGGCCGCCCGGAGACCGACCTCGGCACCGTCGAGGCCGATCTCAAGCACCCCGAGACCGATCTGTCCCAGGACTCCTGGCTGGCCTTCCACGAGGGCCGGCTGGTGGCGTACGCGCTGCTGTGGGACGAGTCGGGCGGGGAGCGGATCGACGCCGACCACTACGTCCTGCCCGACCACCAGGAGGCGGGACAGCGGCTGTTCACCGCGCTGGAGACCCGGGCGCTCGCCAGGGCCCGGGGGAACGGCGCGGAGCGTGCCGTGGTCCATCTCCATCTCAACATCGCGCCCACGCTGGACACTTCGCTGATAGAGAAGCGCGGCTGGTCCGTCGTCCGGCGCTACCACGTGCTGCACCGGCCGGTGGACCCGGCGGCGAACCCGGCTCCGGTTCCGCCGGCCGGCGTGCGGCTGCGGGCCTGCTCCGACGAGGCCGACCGCCGGCGCGTGCACGAGCTGTACCAGACCACCTTCGCCGAGCACTTCGACTTCCAGCCCCGCGGCTACGAGCAGTGGCTGCACGACATCGACGCCGAGGCGCTCGACTGGTCCCTGGTGTGGATCGCCAGCACCGAGGAGCACGGGGACGCCGGATTCCTCCTCGCCCGCGACGACCGCGAGGCCATGGGCTGGATCCGTTCGGTCGGGGTGCGGAGCGAGGCGCGCGCCCTGGGACTCGGCGGACTGCTCCTGCGGCACGCGTTCGCCGCGTTCGCCGCCCGTGGAAGGGACACGGTGGGCCTCGGGGTGGACACCGGCAACACCACGGGCGCGCCGGGCCTGTACGCCCGGCACGGGATGACGGTCCGCTACGCGGTGGACACCTGGGAGGCGGTTCTCACCTGACGGTGCCCCGCACCTCGGTCTCAGTACGAGCGGACCGGGTAGTGCGGGTCGGACCAGCGGTCGGGTCCGGAGAGACCGATCAGCCGTACGCGGTGCAGGAGTTCCTCGGGTACGTCGAGGGCGCGCAGCCGGTCGGGGGCGTGCCGGACGAGCCAGTCCGCGAGTTCGGCCCGCAGGGGCTCCGGGTCGTCGTGCCAGTGCGGGTCCCAGGGCAGTTCGTCCCCGAGCAGCTCGTACTCCCACGCGGCCGCCGCCGTCGCCAGGTGACGGGAGGCGACGGGGTGGTCGAGGGCGGCCCACACGTCCAGCCACGGGGTGAGCGTGCCGGACGCCTCCGCGCACAGGGCGAACAGCTCGTGCGCGGGGACGGCGGGCTCGGGGTCCAGGAGGCAGGCGGCCCACCAGGCGTACAGGAACTCCCACACGGCGTCGCTCTGCCGCACCGGCCACGCGCGCCAGTGGCCGCGGGCGAAGGACCGGCCGACCTCGTACATGCCGGACATCGGCTCGACCCGGCCGGCGACCAGTTCCCTGCCGAACTGGGGCAGGACGCGGCGCAGCACCGCGCCGTGGTCGTGCCAGTCGGGGGCGTCCCAGGTACGGCGGAGCAGGTCGGCGTCGAGTTCCACGTCCGGCGTCTTGAGCAGGCGCAGTTCCTCGTCGCTGCCCCAGTGGCACCAGCACTGGGTCTCGTCGGCGGCGGCGGTCATACCGCGGAAGGTGACGGCCAGGCCGTCCAGCGCGCCGCGCAGCCGGAGACGGGCGGGCGTGTCGTCGGGGTTCATACGTGCGGTCCTCGGGGGACTCCGGGCGGCTACCGCCGGCCGAAGATCGCGACCTTACCCTCTGGACGGCCGTGCGGCACCCCCTTTGTCCACGGGCGGGCCGCGTCTGTTCACGGGCGGGCCGCGTCGGTCCGCCCGTGCTCCTCCTCGCCCTCCACGTTGATGTGCGGGAGGATCCGGTCCAGCCAGCGGGGGGTCCACCAGGCGTGCGCTCCCAGCAGGGTCATCACCGCGGGCACCATCAGCAGCCGTACGACGGTCGCGTCGATCAGCACGCTCACGGCGAGGCCGAGGCCGAGCATCTTGACCACGATGTTGTCGCTGACGATGAACGCCGCGAAGACGCTCACCATGATCAGCGCGGCGCAGGTGATGACGCGTGCGGTGATCTCCAGCGCGTGGGCGACCGACGCCTTCGCGTCGCCGGTGCGCAGCCAGGCCTCGTGCACGCGGGAGAGCAGGAAGATCTCGTAGTCCATGCTCAGCCCGAAGATGATCGCGAACATCATCATCGGCACATAGCTCTCGATGGGCACCGTGCCGTTGACGCCCAGCGCGGGTCCGCCCCAGCCCCACTGGAAGACGGCGACGACCACGCCGTAGGAGGCGGCGATCGACAGGACGTTGAGGACGGCCGCCTTCAGGGCCACCAGGATGCCGCGGAAGACGGCCAGGATGATCAGGAAGGCGAGCGCGACCACCACCGCGATGATCAGGGGCAGGCGTTCGGCCACGATGTCGCGGAAGTCGACCTGGGCCGCCGTCGTGCCGGTGACGTAGCCCTTGGCGTCGGTGCCGGACAGCGCGTCCGGGAGCGTGTCGTCGACCAGGCGGTTGGTCAGGTCGGTGGTGCCGGCGTCCTGCGGGGAGGTCTTGGAGTAGACGGTGGAGATCAGGACGTCGCCGTCCGAGGTCGCGGTGAGCGGGGTGGCCACGGCCGCCCCGGACACTCCGTCGAGGCTCTTCTGCACCGTCGAGGACAGGTCCGAGCGCTGGGAGTCGGGCACCTTCGTCTGGTCGACCACGACGGTCAGCGGGCCGTTGGAGCCGGGGCCGAAGGAGTCCGTCATCAGGTCGTAGGCGCGCCGGTCGGTGAAGGAGGTGGGGTCGGCGCCGTCACCGATGTGCCCGAGCTGGATGGAGAAGAGGGGGATGGCGAGGACCGCGACGGTCACCACGCCCGCGGTCAGGTAGCGCAGCGGGTGGCGGGCCACCCGCTGCGCGTAGCGGTGCCAGGTGCCCTGCGGCGCGGCGCCCGGTTCGGCGTCGGTCTCGGCGACCGGCTTGCGCACCCGGTAGCGGTCGATGCGGCTGCCGATGAGGCCCAGCAGGGCGGGCACGAGGGTCAGGGCGCCCACGACCGCGGAGACCACTGTCACGGCGGCCGCGACCCCGAGTTTGCTGATGAACGTCACTCCGGACGCGGACAGCCCCGCGAGGGCGACGATCACCGTGCAGCCGGAGACCAGGACGGCCCGGCCGCTGGTGGCGGTCGCCCGGCCCGCGGCGCGGACCGGATCGGCGCCGTCCATGAGGTTCTGCCGGTGACGTGTGATCAGGAACAGCGCGTAGTCGATGCCGACGCCGATGCCGATCATCGTGGCCAGGGTCGGGGAGACGGTGGCGAAGGTGAACGCGGCGGCGAGCAGTCCGAGGAGGGCCAGCCCGCCGACGACGCTGATCAGGGCGGTGACCAGGGGGATCCCCGCGGCGATCACACTGCCGAAGCCGATGAGCAGCACGACGATCGCCACCGCGAAGCCGATCAGCTCGCTCACCCGGTCGTCGGGCTCCGGCCGGGCCAGCTCGCCGAGCGGTCCGCCGTACTCGACCTCGGCCCCGGCCGAGCGCAGGGGCTGGACCGCCTTGTCGACGCCGTCGAGGTAGCTGTCGCCGAGGGTGGAGGGCTGCACATTGAAGCGGATCGTGAGGTAGGCCGTCTTGCCGTCCGTGGAGACCGGGCCGACGTTGGGCTGCCCGCTGGGCGTGGGCGGCGCGCTGAGCGGGTTCTGCACGGACAGGACGTGGGAGAGCTTGCCGAGGTCGTCGACCGTGGTGGACATCTGCGAGTCCAGCGAGGTCAGGGCCTTGTCCTTGTCGTGCACGACCACCTGGCTGCTGTAGCCGCCGGCCTCGGGGTCGTGCGCCTGGAGCACGTCCAGGCCCTTCTGGGCCTGGGACTGGGACGAGGAGAGCGAGAAGTTGTCGGAGTACTCACCGCCGTGCAGGTGGTTCAGCGTCTGGAGGGCGACCAGCGCCACCAGCCAGGCGACGATGACGATCACGAAATGCCGTGCGCAGGCCTCCCCGATCCTGCGCAGGCCGCGTGCGCGCGGTGCCCCCTCCTGCTCCCCCGTCGTGTCGCGAGTCGGTGACATGAGCTCCGTGTTTCTGCGTAGCCCGAGAGATGCCTTTTCCCCATTAGACGCCGTCGCGATCAGCCGGGCATTTCAGAATCACGGGCTCCTCCGGATGCACGCCGCGCCGAGGCGTTGAATGGTGATAACTGACCCGTTCGCGCGCCAGCGCCCGGGCCGCCCCCAGCGACCGGACCCGAGGAGCAGAGATCATGCCGACGTCACAGCCCGCGTCCGGGCCGTCCGAGAACCGTGCCACCCCCGACGACCTGCTCCACGCCCGCACCGGCACCGAGGTGTCACCGGAGGACCTGGTCCTCGCCTCGGGCAAGGACATCACCCCGCGCAACATGGAATGGGCCCGGCGGAAGCTGGAGGCCGAGGGACCCGCGGCCCTCGACAAGATGCTCCCCTGAGGCTCACCGAAGCCCGTAGGAGTCCGGGAACCCCGCACGGACCCGGTGGTCGGGGCGGCCTTCCGTCGCCCGACCGCCGGGTCGGTGAAGGGTGTTCGCAAGCGGGCGTTTCCCGGGCCGCCCTTCCGGAAACGGTCGTGCGGCTGCCAGACTCCGGAGGATGCCCGACTTCGACTTCGACATGCTCGTCCTCGGATCCGGTCCGGGTGGCCAGAAGGCCGCCATCGCCGCGGCCAAGCTGGGCCGCAAGGTGGCCGTCATCGACCGCCCGGACATGGTCGGCGGGGTCTCCATCCACACCGGCACCATCCCCTCCAAGACCCTGCGCGAGGCGGTGCTCTATCTCACCGGCCTCACCCAGCGCGACCTGTACGGCCAGAGTTACCGGGTGAAGGAGGACATCACCGTCGCCGACCTGATCTCGCGCACCCAGCACGTGGTGGGACGCGAGGTGGAGGTCATCCGCAGCCAGCTCTCCCGCAACCAGGTGGTCCTGTACGCGGGAACCGGCCGTTTCGTCGACGACCACACCGTCGCCCTGCGCGACGCCGACGGCAAGGAACAGCTTTTCACCGCCGAGCACATCGTGATCGCGACCGGCACCCGGCCGGCGCGGCCCGACACCGTCGCCTTCGACGGGCGGACGATCATGGACTCGGACAACGTGCTCACCCTGGAACGGGTCCCGCGCTCCATGGTCATCGTCGGAGCGGGGGTCATCGGCATGGAGTACGCCTCCATGTTCGCCGCGCTCGGCAGCAGGATCACCGTGGTGGAGAAGCGCGCCGCGATGCTCGACATGTGCGACGTGGAGATCGTGGAGTCGCTCAAGTACCACCTGCGGGACCTGGCGGTGACCTTCCGCTTCGGGGAGACCGTCGCCTCCGTCGAGCGGCATCCGCGGGGCACCCTCACCGTGCTGGAGAGCGGCAAGAAGATCCCGGCCGACGCGGTGATGTACTCGGCGGGCCGGCAGGGCCTCACCGAGGACCTCGATCTGGACAGGGCCGGGCTCTCCGCGGACAAGCGGGGCCGGATCTCGGTCGACGAGCACTACCGCACCGAGGTGCCGCACATCTACGCCGTCGGCGACGTGATCGGCTTCCCCGCGCTCGCCGCGACCGCCATGGAGCAGGGCCGAACGGCCGCATACCACGCCTTCGGTGAGCCGGTGGGGCGGATGCACCACCTCCAGCCGATCGGCATCTACACCATCCCGGAGATCAGTTTCGTCGGCCGCACCGAGGATCAACTCACCGAGGAGCGCGTGCCGTTCGAGGTGGGCATATCCCGATACCGGGAACTGGCCCGCGGGCAGATCATCGGCGACTCGCACGGCATGCTGAAGCTGCTGGTCTCGCCGGAGGACCGCAAGCTGCTCGGAGTGCACTGCTTCGGCTCCGGGGCGACCGAACTCATCCACATCGGCCAGACGGTGATGGGCTGCGGCGGCACCGTCGACTACCTGGTCGACGCGGTCTTCAACTACCCGACCCTCGCCGAGTCCTACAAGGTCGCCGCACTCGACGCCACCAACCGGCTGCGGCAGCTCGACCGGATGGACGACTGACCCTCCGCCCACCGCATCGCCCGGCCTTCGCGCCCGGCCCTCACGTCCGCCCCCTGGAACCGTCCGTTCCAGGGGGCGGACGTTTCTCAACGCCCCTGCTGGCGACGGCGTTTCGCGGTTCCGGGGGAGCACGCCCGCACCCGCTCCTGCACGGTCCGCGGGTGGGGCTATCATCACTCATCACGTGCACACGCGGTGTGATCGTACGCCGACTCTGCGGTTGCACGCCCCCCATACGCCGTCCGGGCCCGTCCGTCGCCCCGGGTGGCGTGCACGACGAAAGCAGCACAGGCCATGCGCAACCACAGGGGCAGAGGGCTTCAGGCAGGCGCCCTCGGTACGTTCGACACGGTGGTGATGGCGGTCGCCGGCAGCGCCCCGGCGTACTCGCTCGCCGCGACCACCGCGGTCCTGTTCGGCGCGGTGGGCACGGCCGGGCCGGCCGCCCTGCTCTACTGCGCGATACCCATGCTCGGCATCGCGCTGGCCTACAGCTACCTCAGCCGTATCGACGTGAACGCGGGCGCCGGTTACTCGTGGGTGGGCCGTACCCTCCATCCCTTCCTGGGCTTCCTCAGCGGCTGGGCGCTGGTGGTGTCGGCGACCGTCTTCATGGTGGCCGGGTCGCTGCCCGCCGGGTCGCTGACGCTGGCCCTCTTCGACGAACGGCTCGCGCGGAACACCGCGTTGGCGACAGTGGTGGGAGCCGGCTGGTTCCTGCTGATGCTGCTGGTGGTGCTGGGCGGGGCCCGGCTCACGGTGCGCGCGCAGTTCGTCATGTCCGGCGTCGAACTGCTGCTGCTCGCGCTGTTCGCGGTGCTCGCCGTGCTGCACTCCGAGCACGCCCGTGCCTTCGACTGGTCCTGGCTCGGCCTCGGCCAGTTCGACGGCGTGTCGGGCTTCGCCTCGGGCGCGCTGATCGCCGCGTTCTACTTCTGGGGCTGGGACGTCACCGGCAACCTCAGCGAGGAGACCCGCAACAGCCGCCGCGCCACGGGACTGGCGGGCCTGATCGGGCTCGGTGTGGTCTTCCTGCTGTTCGAGGTGTTCACCGTCACGGTGAACGTCGTCCTCTCCGCCGAGCAGATCCGTGCCGACGAGACGAACGTGCTGGCCGTCCTCGGCGAGGAGATCTGGCCGGGCTGGGGCGGGAGGCTGCTGATGGTGGCGGTGATGCTGTCCACCGTCGCCACTCTGGAGACCACGCTCATCCAGGTCACCCGCTCGCTGTTCGCGATGGGCCGCGACCGCACGATGCCGTCCGCGCTGGGGAAGGTGCACCCCACCTGGAACACGCCGTGGGTGGCCGTGGTCGTGGTGGGCGCGGTGGCGCTGGTGATGTTCGTCGCCTCCAACGCCCTCGGAACGGTCGGCGACATCCTCTCCGCCGCGATCTCCGCGATCGGCCTCCAGATCGCCTTCTACTACGGCCTGACCGGCCTCGCCGTCGTGGTCGCCTACCGGCGGATGCTGCTGAGGTCCCCGGTCCACTTCGTCCTCGGCGGGGTGTGGCCGCTGTTCGGCGCCCTGTTCATGCTCTGGGTGTTCTTCGAGTCGCTCGGGGAGCTGAGCCCGGCCGCGATCACGATCGGGATCGGCGGGCTGGCCGCGGGCCTGGTGCCGATGGTCCGGTACTGGCGGCGCGGCAGCGACTACTACCGGCCCGCCCGGCTGGACGCGGCCCGCACCGTCGAGACGGAGTACGTGCCCACGGGCCGCCCGCCCGCACACACCCGCGTCCACGAGGGCCTCCCCACCGACTTCTGAGGGGGTTCGCGATGGCGCGAGACCGCTTCACTCCCGACTTCGACCCCGACTGCGGGGACGCCGCCCTGACCGCCGCGCGCCAGGACGTCGTCATCGGGCGCTGGCAGGGGCTGCGCGACCTGCTGCGCGTCACCGGAACCGACTGGACCTCGCGCGGGCACCGGGTGCGCACGCTGGCCCAGTACTGCGCCGACCGTTCCGCGACGGAGTCGTGGCTGGCCGCCGAACCGGCCGGCGCCGACGCGCTGGTGCTGCGGGCGGCCACCGAGACGGCCCGGGCCTTCAACCTGGCCATCGCGGCCGGCCGGGGCGTGCCGATCGACGGGCACCGGATCGACACCGCGGTCCTGGCGTGTCTGCGGGCGGCCGAGGCGTACCCGGAGGATCCCACGCCGTGGATCTCGCTGATCTCGGTGGCGCGGCTGTACCCGTCCGGGGTGCGCCGCCAGGAGCTGGCCCGCTGGTGGGACGAGCTGCACCGGCGGGACCCGTACAGCGTGGAGGGGCACCTCCAGGTGCTGCACTACTACTCGGCCCGCTGGCACGGCAGCCACGGCCTGATGTACGACTTCGCCCGGGACGCGGCCGGTGTGGCGCCGCCGGGCTGCCCGCTTCCGGTGCTGCTCCAGTACGCGCGGGTCGAGGAGTACCGCCACGTGCTGGACGCGGCCCGCGACCGGACCGCCCTGACGGGGCTCGGCCAGCACTGGGACCACGCCGTCGCGGTGGGGGACGTACGGCGCACCTGGCAGCGCTGGGTGCGGGGGCGCACCGCGCACTCGGTCGCGCCCGCCGAACTGCGCGACCTGCACTACGTGACGCACGCGGCCTGTCTGGCGGGCCTCACCGACATCGCCGGCGAGCTGCTGCGGATGAGCGGCCGCCGGGCGACCCGGACGCCCTGGTCGTACACCGGGGACCCGGTCCGGCAGCTCACCAAGTGGCACCGGGAGCTGCTCGACCGGCCCTGAGTCACAGGGCGGCGGCCGGCCCGTCCGGGCGGCCGGCGCGGTGCGCGATCATCTCGTGGGCCAGTTCCGCGGTCTCGGGCTCGGGCAGCCGCTCGAAGCCCGTCTCGGTGATCACCGAGACGATCGGGAAGATACGGCGGCCGAGGTCGGGGCCGCCGGTGGCCGAGTCGTCGTCGGCCGCGTCGTACAGCGCCTGGAGAGCGGCGAGGGCCGCCTCGCGACGGGACATGTCCCGGTGGAACAGCTTCTTCAACGCGCCCCGGGCGAACGGGGATCCGGACCCCTCGGCGTGGAAGTCCCGCTTCTCGTAGAGGCCGCCCGCCACGTCGAAGCCGAAGATGCGGCCCCGCTCGCCCTCGGGCCTCGTCGGGTCGTAGCCGGTGAGGAGAGGGACCACGGCGAGTCCCTGCATGGCCTGGCCGAGGTTCTCGCGGATCATTCCGGCCAGTCGGCGCGCCTTGCCGCTGAGGGTCATCGGCGTGCCCTCGATCTTCTCGAAGTGGGTGAGTTCCACCTGGTAGAGCTTGACCATGTCGAGTGCGAGACCGACGGTTCCGGCGAAGGCGACGGCCGTGTGGTCGTCGGCGGGGTGCACCTTCTCCAGGTCCCGCTGGGCGATGAGGTTGCCCATGGTGGCCCGGCGGTCCCCGGCGATCAGTACGCCGTCGCGGTAGGTGAGGGCGAGCACGGTGGTGCCGTGCGGGACCCGCTCGGCGTCGGCCCGCATGCCGTCGGGCAGGACACGGCGGGTGGCCAGCAGCTCGGGACGGTGGGCGGCGAGGAACTCCGTGAAGGAGGAGGACCCCGGGACGAAGAACTCCTCGCCCAGTCCCCCACCGTGCTCGGCCTGCGTCATGGCACTCCCCCTCGCGTCCGGACCGACTCCCCAGGTCCTACCTGAACGGCACACACGGGAAACGCGCCGCGCGTCACAGCGCCTCACGCCCCGACACCCCGCCGCGGATCACGCCGCCTCACGGGCGACAACTCCCCACGCGTCACAGCGCCACGCGCGCGGACAACGCGCCGCGCGTCACAGCGCCTCGCGGGCGGACAACTCCCCGCGGGTCACAGCGCCTTGCGGGCGGGAACTCCCCGCGGGTCACAGCGCCACGCGGGCGGACAACTCCCCGCGCGTCACGCCGCCTCACGGGCGGCAACTCCCCGCGGGCCACGGCACCTTGCGGGCGGGAACTCCCCGCGGGTCACAGCGCCCCGCGCGCGGACAACTCCCCGCGGGTCACAGCGCCCCGCGCGCGGACAACTCCCCGCGGGTCACAGCGCCCCGCGCGCGGACAACTCCCCGCGGGTCACAGCGCCTTGTGTCGGATCAGCGCTCCGAGGACCAGGAGCCCCGGCAGCAGCGGCAGCCATGCCGTGAGCAGCCGGTAGCCGATCACCGCTGAGGCGGCGGCCACCGCCGGCGCCCCGGCGGCGGTGAGGGCGAGGGCGAGGACCGCGTCGAGGGAGCCCAGGCCGCCGGGCGTCGGCAGCAGGGCGGCCGCACCGCTCGCGGCCAGGTAGAGCAGCGCCACCCGCTGCGGCGCCAGCGGCAGTGCGACGGCCTGGGCGACGGCGACCAGCACGGCGCAGTGCAGGACGGCGAAGGCGAGCGAGCCGCCCCACAGGGCCGCCGCCCGGCCCGGCCGGGCGTGGACCGCGCCGATGTCCGCCCAGGCGGCACCGAGCCACCGCCGGCAGCGCCTGCGCAGCGGGCCGGCCAGCAGGGCGGCGGCCACCACGACGGCGCCCGCCGCGACCGGCCCGGCCGGGAAGGTGTCCGGCGCGTGCAGCACGCCCGGGCAGGCGAGGGCGAGCGAGGCGATGAGGACCGCGCGGACCAGGACGCCCGCGGTGCCCCGCACCGCCACGGCGGTGGCCGCTCGGGCGGCGGGAACTCCGCAGCGCATGAGGAACCGCAGGTTCACGGCGCCGCCGCCGAGTCCGGCGGGCAGGACCTGGTTGGCAGCCGAGCCGGCGAACTGCGCGGCGACGAGCCGCCCCCAGGGCAGCCGGACGGGCACCGCGCCCTGCTGCGCGAGCGCGGCGCACAGCCAGGTGACGGCGGCCGCCGTCGCGGCCACCAGCAGCCACCCCTGGTCGGCCACGACCAGTCGTACCGCGCCGGTCTCCAGTACGGGCCAGTGCCGCCGGGCCAGCCATCCGGCGACGGCCAGCGCGGCGAGGCCGACCGCGCAGTGCCAGTGGACGGCCCGCCGGCGTGTGCCGGCCACCGCGACCTGTCCGGGCGTCATACGGCTCCGCCCACGGCCCGCGCGGCCCCGGCGACTCCCCCCGCGGGCACGCGCACGTCACCCGCGGCGGGCGGCGTCACCGTGCGTGGCGGGGCCAGGGCGCTGCCCGTGGCGAGGGGGGCGATACGCACGTCCAGGTTCTCCAGGCGGTGCAGTTCCCAGCCGCGGGCGTGGGCGGGGGGCCGCGCGCCGGGGACGGCGAGGTTGGCCACCGGTACCCGGCGGGCGGCCCGCAGGATCTCCGCCGCCGTGGTGTTGGCGTTGTTGCCGCTCACCGCGCCCGAGGAGCATCCGGTGTAGTGGGCCAGCGGGATGGCCTGGTGCCCGGTGAGCAGGCAGGGGGCGGTCACACCGAGGGCGTGCAGCGCGTCGGCGGTGCGCTCCCAGGCGCGGCGGTCGGCGGCGGTGCGGTCGACGACATGGTCCAGGACGGCGTACTGCACGGCCAGGTGCGCGGCCAGCCCGAGGGCCAGCAGTCCGGTGGGCAGCGGGCGCCACCGGCCGCCCGGGGTGGTGACGAGGTGCAGCAGCCCGTCGGCGACGGGCACCGCCAGCAGCGCGTACGCGGGCAGCAGGAAGCGGGGGGCCGCGTAGCCGATCAGGAACAGGTAGGGGATCGCGGCGGTGGTGGCGCAGGCCAGCGGGACCAGGGTGCGTGTGGTGCGGCCGGACCGTACGGCGACCACGAGCGCGAGGACGGCGAGCAGCGGCAGCAGCACCCACCAGGCGGTGACGACGGGGTTGGGCAGGGCGCCCGTGCACGGGCGGCACAGGGTGCGCCCGATCAGGCCGCGCATCTGGTCGTCGACGGCGAGGTGCCAGCCGAGACCGCCCTGCACCCGGGACGCCTCGGAGAGCCGCTCGCGCAGTCCGCCGTAGGAGGTGTACGCCTCCACCACCCAGGGGAGGGCGCCCGCCGCGAGCCCCGCCGCGGTGACCAGGCCGAGCCGCGCCCGCCGCAGCAGCAGGGCGCCGGCGAGCAGGGGCAGGGCGGTCCAGACGGCGTCGGTCGGGCGCATCAGCGCCATGAGGGCGGCGCCGGCGGCCACGCCCCACAGGGCCCGCCGGCCGGGGCGGGCCTCGGTGAGGACCCGCAGGAAGCTGCCGACGGCGAGCAGCGCGCCGAGGGCCACCCAGAGGTTGGGCATGGCCTGCGGGGCGTAGAAGAGCGTCACCCAGAGCGAGGCGAACAGCGCGCCGCCGAGGGCCAGGACGCGGGCCGGGAAGAGGCCGCGCCAGGCGCGCAGGGCCAGGAAGAGGGCGAGACCGGAGAGCACGGCGAGCCAGACACGCAGCAGGACGACCGAGGAGGACCAGGACACGACCGGCGCCACCAGCAGGGACACGCCCCGGGCCCGGGGCGCGCTGTAGAAGGCGGCGGGGTCCGGGCCGTCGACCTGGCTGACGTAGACCACCTCGTCCCAGCCGAGGCCCAGGTCCAGGGGGATCAGGAGGAGTTGGGCGGCGGTGAAGGCGCCGGCCAGGCCCGCGAGCAGCGCGGTGTCGCGGGTCCGCCAGGACCGGCCGGACACGGCCAGGGTCTCGCTCCGTCCCCTCCCGACGAGCATCGCGTTGGTGCCGTGGGCCATCGTCCACCCCTTACCGCTACACGCCGTGGAGCCGCCGGCAGCGGGCGGGGACACGGAGAACCGAGGGACACAGAGTCAGGGAAACGCAAGAAACACGGACAAATTAACCCGGGGTCGGCGGGCGTGCAGCGCCGGTGCGCCCGAGCGCCTGACGACGGGCGTACGGCCGCCGCCGCGACCGTATGCCGTCCCGCGCGGCGGGCTCATCGACGGACGGAGCCGGGGTGGCGCCCGGATGGCAGACTCGGCCCGTGCCGCAGACCTTCGACGACCTCCTCGACCGCGCCCGCGCCCTCACCGCCCGCGGGCACCGCGCGGTCCTGGGCATCGCGGGCAGCCCGGGTGCCGGGAAGACCACTCTCGCCGAACATCTCGTACGGCGGCTCAACGGCACGGCGGAGCCGTGGGCCGCCCATGTCCCGATGGACGGCTTCCACCTGGCCGACGTCGAACTGGACCGGCTGGGCCGCCTCGACCGCAAGGGCGCCCCGGACACCTTCGACCCGGCGGGGTACGCGGCCCTGCTCCACCGCCTGCGCACGGAGCCGGACGCGTCCGTGACGGTGTACGCGCCGGGCTTCGAACGGGTCCTGGAGCAGCCGCTCGCGGGGGCGATCCCGGTGCCGTCCGGGATCCGCCTGGTGGTGACCGAGGGCAACTACCTGCTCCTGGAGACGGGCGCCTGGGGCCGGGTGCGGCCGGAGCTGGACGAGGTGTGGTTCTGCGAACTCGACGAGGACGAGCGGCTGCGCCGGCTGATCGCCCGGCACGAGGAGTTCGGCAAGAGCCACGCGGAGGCGGTCGCTTGGGTGATGAGGTCGGACCAGCGCAACGCGGAACTCGTGGCCGGGACCCGGGCGCGGGCCGACCTCGTGGTCCCCGCGTCGGCGGTGCCGTCGCCGGGCGCACCGACATGCGAAGAGCGCGGGCCGGTGCTGCAATTGAGGAGAGGGGGCGTCACCGAGCGTAGCCGTGAGTAGCAGGAGTGACACTGTGAGCGACGCACACGAAGCTGTGGGCCCGATCGACTACCTGGTCGTCGAGTTCCCGGGCAACCGGATGACGGGCGAGGGCTTTCCCCTGCTGGTCGACCTGGTGGACCGCGGGATCATCCGGATCCTCGACCTGATGTTCGTCCGGAAGGAGACCGACGGAACGGTGAGCGGCATGGAGATCGCCGACCTCGACGGCGACGGTTCGCTCGACCTGTCGGTCTTCGAGGGCGCCTCGTCCGGGCTGCTCGGCCAGGACGACCTGGAGGAGGCCGCCTCCGCGCTGGAGCCGGGCAGTTCGGCGGGCATCCTGATCTACGAGAACAGCTGGGCCGCGCCCTTCGCCGCCGCGATGCACCGCAGCGGCGCGCGGCTCGTCGCCTCCGGGCGCATCCCGATGCCGGCCGTCATGGCCGCGCTCGACGCGGCCGACGCCGCGTCCTGAACGACCACCGATCACGTCCGACGGGCCGAAAGGGGTCAGTCATGCCAGGTCTTCTGCGCGGAGTCGCGCGCACCGCAGTCGTGGCCGGAACGGCGACCGCCGTGTCGAACCGGGTGAGCCGCCGCCAGCAGGGCCGTTGGGCGGCACAGGAGCAGAACCGCTACGAGTCGGCACCTCCGCAGGCGGCGTACGCGGCGCCCGCGGCGCCGCCGCCCGCCCCCGACATGTCCGACAAGATCGAGCAGTTGCAGCAGCTGGGCGAGTTGAAGGCCCAGGGCGTGCTCACCGAGGCGGAGTTCGAGGAGCAGAAGCGCCGGATCCTCGCCGCCTGACGGACGCCCGGCTCACTCCTCCACGGTCAGCTCGGGCTCGCCCGCGGGGTCGCCCGCCGGGTCGCCGATGAGCGCCGTGAAGGACTCCGTGCGCACCCGCAGCCCCTTCCGCGTCTGCTCGAACTCCGGCTCGAACTGCCCCAGTCCGCCGTAGCGCACCGCGAACACGTGCAGGGCGGCGGGGGCTTCCGGGGCGGGCGACGCCTCCAGGGCGGTCGACGCCAGCAGATGGCGCCAGCCCTCGTCGGGGTTGCCGTAGCCGCGGGGGTCCGCCGCGAGCGCGAAGGCGGCCTGTTCCTGGGTGGTCTCCGCGCGGGCGTCGAAGTGGTCCGGGCGGCCCGATTCCGGGTGGGTCAGGCGCAGTTCGCCCGCCGCGGTCACCGGCGCGGACGCGGTCCTGCGCACCCGGTCGCCGTCGTCGGCCGCGTAGGGCAGTCCGGCCAGCAGGTACGGCGTGCCGGGGAGCCGCTCCACGGCGACGGCCGTCCACAGGGCCGTGCCGTCCGTGACGTACAGGGACCGTACGTGGCGCAGGACTTGGTCGCGGCCGACGACGGGCTTGGTCACCAGCTTCGCCGTCAGGCTCCCGGCGCGCACGTCCCGGACGCGGACCTCGCCCATCGGCCGGCACAGCAGGAAGCCGTCGACGACCGGACCGAAGCCGTGCTGCCGGTCGACCGCGGCGGGCAGCAGATACGTCCCCGCGGCCTCCACCAGTGACGGGGTCATCCGGCTGTCGAAAGCCACCGACACGCTGCCCGACCGCAGTTGGTGGCGGACCGGGTTCCGGCTCGGGGTCCGGTGCCAGGGGGTCGTGTCCTGGATCTGCCAGACCAGCATGAACGCGAAGTGACCGTCGACGCCGCCGTCCGCCTTCACCGCGTGCCGGCCCCAGCGGGTGTCACCCCGGTAGCGGCCGAGGTCGGCGCCGATCCGGTGGCCGAACCAGCGCAGTCCCAGCACGGCCTCGAAGCCCGAGTGCTGTTCGCTGTAGCGCGGGCCGCCGACATCGAAGCCCCCCGTGGTCAGGCGGGCGTCGAGATAGCGGGCGAGGGCGTCGCCGTCCTCGGCGAAGACCTCCTCGCCGCTCACCCGGTGGGCCTGGGCGAGGAACGACAGGGAGATCGGGCCGTAGTTGTTGTCGTACGCGCCGCCGTGCTCGGGCGGCAGCAGCGCGCCCCGGTCCGAGACCCGGTGGGCGCGGATCCGCTCCTCGTACAGCGTGAGGGCCGCCCGCCGCACCTCGGGGCCGTCCGGGTCCGGCAGGTGCCGGGCCAGCATCAGTCCGCCGACGACACAGCCGATCGCCTGGTTGCCGGCCTCCTGCGGGTTGAAGAAGGTCGCCTCGGTCAGCCAGCGCCAGTATCCGTGGCCCAGCGCGACGAGTTCGGCGCGCAGGCCGTCGTCGACGAGGTCGCCGTCCGCGGTCTCCAGGACGTTCACCAGCTGGAGCAGCGCCCACACCGTGCTCGGCCAGTCGCCGATCGGGTGCGCGCCGGGCTCCAGGACGTAACGGGCGTACGGCAGACCCGAGTCGCGGACCCGCAGGTTCGGGTAGCCCGGGTTGTCCCGCGTGTACACGCGCTCACGCAGGTGGAAGCGGAGGCTGTCCAGGACCGCCCGCGGCAGGCGGGGGTCCTTGGTGCGCGTGTGGGCCAGGACCAGGAGCGCCGTCACACCGAGCGAGGTGTCACCGATGTCGTCGGCGCAGTCCGGGTGTTCCAGACCGCCCTCGGGGGTGAGGCGGGCCAGGGCCTGCTCCGTGACATCGGCGAGGACGGCGTCGTAGTCCTCCGGTGCGGACGGCAGGTCGTGCAACGGGCCGCGCTGGTGCGGAAGCCGCATGGGTTCTCAGCCCTTCATTCCGGACGTGGCCATGCCTTCGACCAGCCTCTTCTGGAAGACGAGGAAGCAGATGAGCGTGGGCAGGAGGGCGAGTGTCGACATCGCGAACATCGCCCCGTACGACGAGCCGCTCGTCTGGTCCAGGAACAGGGTCAGGCCCAGCGGGACGGTGAACCGGTCGTTCTGCTGGAGGTAGACGAGCTGGTGCAGGAAGTCGTCGTAGGTCCAGATGAAGGTGAAGATGGTGGTGGTGATCAGGGCCGGCTTCATCAGCGGCAGGATGATCTTCCAGTAGATCTGGAGGGGGTTGGCGCCGTCCATCATCGCCGCCTGGTCCAGCTCGCGCGGGATGGAGCGGATGAACTGGACCATGAGGAAGATGAAGAAGGCGTCCACCGCGAGGAACTTCGGCACGATCAGCGGCAGGAACGTGTTGATCCAGGTCAGGTTGTAGAAGATCGTGTACTGCGGGATCAGTACCGCCTGGGTGGGCAGCATCAGCGTGCCGAGCATCAGGCCGAACCAGAGCCTCTTGCCGCGGAACTCGAAGCGGGCGAAGGCGTAGGCGGCCAGTGAGCAGGAGACGACGTTGCCGATCACCGCGCCGATCGTGACGATCAGCGAGTTGGTGATGTACAGGGAGAAGGAGTTGCCGGAGCCGCTCCAGCCCTCGGAGTAGTTCTCCGGGCGCAGTCGGGAGGGGACGAGACCGGGGTGCGTGAAGATCTCGGTGTCGGGCTTGAGGGAACTGCTGAGCATCCACAGCAGCGGGTAGAGCATGACGACCGCGACGCCGATGAGCAGGGTGTGGGCGAAGATGCGGCGCGGGCCGGTGAGCGAGCGGAGCCGGCGCAGCGGCGAGGCGCTCGGGGTGATGGCGGACATGGGTGAAGGACTCCTCTCCCGGACGTCAGTCGTCGTAGTGGACCCAGTAGCGGCCGGCGACGAAGTTGACCGCCGTGAAGCCCGCGATGACCAGGAAGAGCACCCAGGCCAGCGCCGAGGCGTATCCCATCTGGAGGTCGGTGAAGCCCTTCTTGTACAGGTAGAGCGAGTACAGCATCGTCGAGTTGAGCGGTCCGCCGGAGCCGTTGCTGATCACGAACGCGGGGGTGAACGTCTTGAACGCGTCGATGATCTGGAGGACCACGTTGAAGAACACGATCGGTGTGAGCAGCGGGAGCGTGATGCGGAAGAAGCGGGTGACCGGGCTCGCGCCGTCGATCGCGGCCGCCTCGTACACGTCCTGGGGCAGTTGCTTGAGTCCGGCCAGGAAGATGACCATCGGGGTGCCGAACTGCCAGACCGCGAGCAGGACGAGGGTGTACAGGGCGGTGTCGGGGCTGGAGATCCAGTCCTGGCCCTCGATGCCGAACCAGGCCAGGAAGTCGTTGAACAGGCCGTCCCCGCCGAACACCTGCCGCCACACGATGGCGATGGCGACCGCGCCGCCGAGCAGCGAGGGCAGGTAGAAGGCGGCCCGGTACAGGCCGATGCCCCTCAGGTCCCGGTTGAGGAGCATCGCCACGCCCAGCGCGAGCGCCAGCTTCAGCGGTACCGACACCACGACGTAGACGAGGGTGGCGTGGACGGAGTCCCAGAAGACCGGGTCGTCGGTGAACATCCGCTCGTAGTTGTCCGCGCCGACCCAGCGTGCCGGGGTGAGCAGGTCGAAGTCGGTGAAGGACAGATAGAGCGAGTCGAGCATCGGATAGACGGTCAGCCCGAACAGCCCGACGAACCAGGGGGCCAGGAAGAGGTAGGGCCACCATCCGCCGCCCCGCCGTCTGGCGAGGCGCCTGCGCATCCGTTCGCGCTCCCGCTGGTCGGAGGGTGCGGCGGCGGCCACCGCCTCCTTCACGACCACGTCACTCCGCGTGGTGGTCACACTCATCTCCCTGGCCCGACTTCCTTGTACTCGAATCGCGCGGCCGGTCGACTCCCCAGGGGCGCGGGGAACCGCGCGACCAGCCACAACACACCAGCGGACAGGCGACGGCCTAGCCGCCCAGAATCCCCTCGGCCTGATCGAAGAACTCCCCGAGCTGCGCCTTGACCGACTTCTTCCCGAAGGCGACCGCGAGGTTGGACTGGAACAGCAGGTCCCAGATCTGGTCGGCGCCCTGCGGCGGCGGCGCCGGTGCCGGCAGCGCGTCGGCGGCCCCGGACACCCGCTGCGCGATGTAGTCCGCGTTCTCCATGTTCAGCTTGTCCGTCTCGGTGAGGCCGGAGGCGATCAGATCGCGGGCCTTCGCGGTCGGCGGGATGCCCCGCAGCAGCTGCATGTCCTTGATCGCGGTCTCGTCCTGGGCGAAGAAGTCCATGATCTTCGCCGACTCGGCGACCCGCTTGCTCGCCTTGGTCGCGCTGAGCAGCACTCCGCCGTTGACGAAGTTCCCTTCGACGGCGCCGGAGAAATCGCCCTGCGGGGTGGGCAGGAAGTCGAGTTGGGCGTCGGTGATGGAGCCGCCCGCGCCGTAGACGCCGGAGTCGAAGGTGAACAGGGCCTTGCCGATGACGACCGCGTTCTTGGTGAGGTCGTTGTGCGCGGCGGAGGTGACGGCGGGCGCCGGGCAGGCGTTGGCCTTGCGCAGCTCCGCCCAGTACTCCCACCACTGCTGGAGGGTGTCGGCGGTGAAGCCGAGCTTCGTGCCGTCCTCGGAGAAGAAGGTCTCGCCGTGCTCGCGGGCGTAGACCTCGAAGGCCTGGAGGGTGCCGCCGCCTCCGTCGTCGACGCCGTGGGTCTTGCCGCCGCTCTTCTTGTACACCTGGGTGGCGATGTCCCTCAGGTCGGCCCAGGTCCATTCGCGGTCGGGGAGTTCCAGGCCCAGCTCCTCCAGGCCGCTGCGGTTGACGGTGAGCTGGTTGACGCCGATGCCGGAGGGGACCCCGTAGAGCTTGCCGTCGACGGTGCCGGCGGCGAGGAGCGTCTTGGAGAAGCCGGTGAGGTCGAGCGAGGTGCCGACGTAGGAGTCGAGCGGGGCGAGGACGCCCTTGCGCGCGTACTGGGCGACCAGCGCGGTGTCCATCTGGAGCAGGTCGGGGGCGCTGCCGCCGGCGATGTTGGTGTTGAACTTGTCGAAGTACCCGTCGTAGCCGGAGTAGGTCTCCCGGATCTTGATCTTCGGGTTGTTCTTCTGGAAGGAGGCCAGCGCCTTCTTGTAGGCCGCGTGCCGGTCGTCGCTGCCCCACCAGGTCATGGTCAGTTCGCTGCTGGTGCTGCCGGCGCCGGTGCCGCCGCCGCAGGCGGTGAGGGCGCCGCCGAGCGTGCCGGCGACGGCGAGGCCGCTCGCGGTGCGGAAGAGGGTTCTGCGCGAGATCTGGTGACCCACCGGGTCCTCCCTGGATGTGCGTGACGGATTGCCCGCGGGCCGGTGCGGCCCGGAATCCTCGTGGATGGCGCCTTCCGGCTCGCCGCGACCTCGCCCGGTCGCGCGGCCCTGAGAGGCGGGGGTCACGGGCCGTCGTCGCGGCCCGGTCCGGACGAGCACGCCCTCGTCCGGCTCGCCGTAGCTGAGGTACGGCGCGCAGCCCCGCCCCGAACCGGGTCCCGCCGGTTCAGAAAGCGCTTGTCCGGACATTGGCAGAAGCGGCCGGAGTCCGTCAATGGCTGCTCCGGTCCGCACCGGTCACGGTTTGGATTCCGCGGGCCACGGCGAGCCGGGCGGCGCCGACGACGGTGCCGCTGTCGCCGAGGGCGCTGCTCACGACGTCGGTGGGCCAGCTCAGCGCGGCCAGTTCGGCGCGGACGCCGGGCAGCAGCCGGGGATGCGCGCCGACCGCGCCGCCCAGCACGATCAGGCCCGGGTCCAGGACGGCGGCGACGGCGGCGGCGAGCCGGCCGATGTCGGCGGCGTGCCGGGCGAGCACCCGGTCCGCGGTGGCCGAGCCCTCGTCGGCCAGGGCGAACAGCCGCTCCGCGGTGCGCGGGCGGGGCCCGTCGGCGTCCCGCCACGCCTCGGCCGCGCGCCGCAGCAGGGACGCCACGCCGATGTGCTCCTCCAGGGCCTCCCGGCGCGGCGCGCGGCCGTCGTCCCAGGGGTAGGGCAGCCGGGCCACCTCGCCGGCCGCGCCGTTGGCGCCGCGCAGCACCCGGCCGCCGATGACGATGCCGAGGCCGATCCCGACGCCGATGCGCAGGTAGCCGAAGGTGTCGCGGCCGAGGGCGGCCCCCTCGTGGAGTTCCGCGAGGGCCGCGCAGTTGACGTTGTTCTCCAGGTGGACGGGGACGCCCGGCGGCAGCGCCACGGCCATGGCGTCGAAGACGGGGCCGGCCTTGGCGGTCGCGGGCCGCATCCCGGTGCCGTCCCGGCCGAGGGTGGTGACATCGCCGACGGCGACGACGATGGCGCGCAGCGGAGCATCCGCGGGCAGTGCGGCCAGGGCGCCGCGTACGGTGTCGGCGGCCTCGGCGCGGGAGCCGTCGCCCTCGGCGAGCAGGGTGCCGTCGAGGGCGCAGCCGCGTACCCGGGTCCGGTCGGGGCCGAGGTCGACGGCGAGGACGGCACCGGAGGCCGGGCCCAGCCGGTAGACGGCGGCGGAGCGGCCGACGGCACCGGCGGCGGTGCCGGAGTGGGCGGCGAGTCCGACGGACTCCAGCTCGGCCACGGCGGAGGACACGGTCGGTTTCGACAGTCCCGCGTCCGCCGCGAGCCGGGGCCGGGTGGCGGCGGACGCCCCGGCCAGCACGGCGAACACCGCACGCGCGCTCTCGCTCAGGTCCATGGTCTCCCCCAGGTCGTGCCGTGGCCGTCCGGTGTGGATCGTCCGGCCGCAAGGATCGTCTGGCTGTGGGCCGAGGGGAATCCCCGGCCCGTCGGCACCGGGATTTCCGCGCCTCTTGACGCACTCTACTTCGTTAGTTAACTTCCTAACGAACTCGGCGGTACTCGCCTGCCGCACTCCCCCGAGGCCTGTCCCGAGGCTTCCCGACCGGCTTCCCCCCTTCTGTCCAGGCACGGTTCGCCCGCCGTCGCCGCTCCTCGCGACGACGAAAGAGAATCCGTGCAGGACGCACCCCTCCGGTCCCCGCTCGTGGTCGGTATCGACGTGGGCGGGGCCAAGACGCATCCGCGCGCGGTCGCGGGCGCCGACCTGGTCGCCGACCGTGTCCGCAGCGGCTCCGACTGGCGGCCGCACGACCCCGTGGCGGCCGCCGCACGGATCGCCGGTCTCGTCGCCGGGGCCCTGCCCGACGGACGTCGGCCGGACGCCGTGGCGGTCGGCGGCCACGCCTGCGAGACCGCGCGCCAGTGCGAGCTGATCCGCACCGAACTGCGCCGCCTCCTCGACGTGCCCGCGCCGGCCGTCGGCGACGCCGAACTGCTCGTCCCGGCGGCGGGCCCGACCCGGGGCGTAGGCCTGGTCGCCGGCACGGGTTCGGTCGCGGTCGGCCGGACCGCCGACGGCCGCCCGCTCCAGGTCGGCGGGTGGGGCGCGGCCCCAGGGCGGCGCGGCCGGGATCGCGCGGGAGGCCGTACGCGCGGTGTGGGCGGCGCACGACCGGGGCGAGGCCCCAGATCCGCCGGCCGAGGCCCTCCTCGGCGCCTTCGAGGTGCCCGAGGTGCCCGCGCTGAGCGCCGCCCCTGGAGTCCGCCCGCGACCTGTCCGCCGAGTGGGGCCTGCACGCGCCCGCGGTGTTCACGGCGGCCGGGGCCGGCTCCGCGCCCGCCCGGTCCGTGATCGCCGAGGGCGGCCGGTCGCCGGCCGCGCTGGTCGGACGGCTCGCCTCGCGCGGGGTGCCGGTCGACGACGTGACGGTCGCGGGCGGCATGATCCTCGCCCAGCCCACGCTGTACGCCTCCTTCGTCACCGCCCTCGCCGAAAGCGCTCCACAGGCCATGCCCAGACGCCTCACAGCGCCACCGGTCAACGGGGCGACAGCGCTTTCCCGTTCACTTCTGCGACAGCGACCGGTCGCCGGATGATCCCGCGACCGACACAACTCGCCCGTAGATCTTCGCTGGTACGACTCGACCCTCCGTGAACGCCCCTGGTGCGGTTCGCCGTCGCACCCGGCCACGGGGTGCGCGGATCCGTCGAGTCGCTCCCCTTGTCCCCCTCCCGGCCGCAGCGCCGAAGAGCTTCAGAGAGGCAGTCGTATGCCGTCCACCGCCGGGCCCCGTCCCCTCCCCTCGGTCCGCGAAGTCCCGCTGAACAGAAGGGGTTTCCTCCGGACCTCCCTGGGCGCCACGGCCGGAGTGCTGGCCGCGCCCACGTTCGTCACCTGGCTGGCCGCGGCGGACGCCAAGGCCGCGGCCGGCGCCGCCGCCCTCGTCGACGACTACCGCACCAACGTCGTGGCCAACCTCACCGCCGACACCAACGCGGTGGTCCGCGTCCTCGGCGGCTTCGCCGAGATGTGGCGGACCGGGGACGCCTGGAACACCGGCACCCCGCTGACGCGTGAGGTGCTGCGCGCCAACGTCCGCCACTGCGTGCGCGTGACGACCACACGGACGGCGGAGCAGGCGAAGGAGGCCTTCGTCGTCGACCGTCAGCACCAGAGCTACGCGATGATCGCCGGCCTCGGCCCGCTCGCCGGGCTCTACCGCGAGGGCGCCAGGGCGGTCACCTCCATCACGACCGCCCCCGACTCCACTCCGGCCACCACCGTCAGCGACGCGATACCCGCCGACGCCCCGGCCGGATCGGCGCTCGGCGCCGGCTCGTACTCCTCCGAACTGGGCAAGGTGGCCCAGCTGGTGGACACCCTGCGCGGCCCGTTCGCCTCCGGCAACCCGTCCAAGTTCGCCTACCAGTACCCGCGTCCGTGGCGCATGAACGAGGACAGCCAGGTCGTCGACACCGGGCGGAAGGACGCCCTCGGCTACCCCGTGTACGACTCCGAGGTCGTCGTCGCCCCGCAGCTGCTGCGGCAGCGCGGCACCAACCCGGCGGAGGACGGCGGCTTCCCGAGCGGTCACACCAACGCCCTGCACCTGGCGGGGCTGGCCTACGCGTACGCCGTACCGGAGCGCTTCCAGGAGCTGGTGACCCACGCCCTGGCCCTCGCCGACACCCGCATCACGGCCGGTATGCACTCGCCGGTCGACGTGATCGGCGGCCGGGTCATGGCGACCGCGCTCGCCGCCGCCGCGCTCGCCGACCCCGCGAACGCGGAACTCAAGGCCGCGGCCCGCGCCCAGGCGCTGGCCTGGTTCCAGCAGCGCACCGGCCGTACCGCCGACGAGCTGTACGCCTACGCGCACTCCGCCGACCGCGCCACCGACCCCTACGCCGACCGGGCCGCCAACGCCCGCTCGGTGCGCCCGCGTCTGACCTACGTCCTCCCGCGTCGCGGCCGTGACCTCCCGCTGACCGTCCCCAAGGGCGCCGAGGTGCTGCTGGAGACGCGGCTGCCGTACCTGGACGCGGCGCAGCGGCGCGCGGTGCTGGCCGGGACCGCGCTGCCCTCCGGGTACGTCCTGCTGGACGGGCCCGAACAGTGGGGGCGGCTGAACCTGTTCGCCGCCGCCGACGGGTACGGCACGTTCGACACCGATGTGACGGTCACACTGGACGCGGCGGCCGGCGGCTTCCACGCGGCCGACAGCTGGCGCAACGACATCGACGGCGAGGGCGGCCTGACCAAGCTCGGCACGGGCACGCTCACCCTGACCGGGGACAACGACTACCGCGGCGGGACCGTCATCGCCGGCGGTGTGCTGGTGGCCGCGTCGTCCCGGGCCCTGGGCCGGGGCGAGGTGCGGGTGACGGCGGCCGGCACGCTGGAGGTGGCCGAACCGGCCCGCGTCGAGGGCGGTTACGTCCAGGACTCCGGCACTCTCCGGGTCGCGCTGCGTGCCGGACGCACGCCCGCCCTGCGGGTCCGGGGACGCGCCCGGCTGGAGCGGGGCGGCACGCTCGCGCTGCGCCTGGACGCCGAGCGGCCGCCGGCCGCGGGCAGCACGGTTGTGGTGCTGCACGCCTCGGCGCTGCGCGGCCAGTTCGACCGGATCGAGCTGAACTCCGCCTCCCTGCGGGCCGTACCCGTCTACACGGCGGAAGGTCTGTCGGTACGACTCCTGAAGCGGTGACACCGTCGGTGGCGGGAGCTGGTGCACAGTAGGCCCATGAGGCACCGCACCACCGCTCCCGCCGTCCTCGGACCGTGTCCACCGCGGGGCGGATGATGGCGAGCGAACTGGACACCCGGCCCGGCCCGCCCGCCGTCCGCGCCGGCCCCGGGCGGCACCGCCCGCGGTGGGCGGTACCGCTCCTGGTGGCCCTGCTGCTGGGCCAGATGGCGGTGGCGATGGTGACGACCGCGGTCCGGCAGACGCCGACCATCGACGAGCCCGTCTACGTGGGCACGGCCGCCTCCTACCTCCACGAGCACCGGCTGCGCCTCAACCCCGAGCATCCGCCGCTCGGGAAACTCGTCGTGGCCGTCGGTGTGGCGCTCGCCGATCCGCGCTACGACGCCTCCTTCGAGGGCGACCAGGGGCAGGTGGGCCGTCATCTGCTGTACGGGTCCGGCAACGACCCCTGGCGGCTGATGCTGCTGGCGCGCCTGCCGATGATCGTGCTGACCCTGCTGTTCGGGCTGGCCGTGTTCGCCTTCGCCCGTGAACTCGCCGGTCCCGCGGGCGGTCTGACGGCTCTGGCCCTGTACTCCTTCTCCCCCGACCTGATCGCGCACGGCTCGCTGGCGACGCTGGACGTCCCCGCGGCCGGCTTCCTGCTGACCTCGGTGTGGCTGCTGTGGCGGGCCCGGCTGCGGCCCCGGCTGTGGCTGCCGCTGGCCGGGGCGGCGCTGGGCGCGGCCCTGGCCACCAGGATGAGCGCGCTGGCCGCGGTCCCGGTGCTGGCGGGGCTGGCCGCGGCGTCGGCGTGGTGGGCGGCGAAGGGGACGGACCGGCACGGGGCGGCGCGGCGGGCCGCCGTGGGCGCGGGCGTCGTGCTGCTGACCGCCGTCGCCGTCGTCTGGGTCACGTACCTGGTGGTGGACCCCCGGCTGCGCTGGGCGCCGGAGCAGCCGGTGCCCGCCGTGCGCGGGCTGCGCGGACTGGCCGTGGAGGCGCTGCCGCTGCCGGAGGCGTACAGGGACGGGATGCGGATCCAGTTCGCCTTCGAGAACCACCCCTGGCAGGGCTTCCTCTTCGGGCGGGTCTACACCGGCTCGCTCTGGTACTACCTGCCGGCCGCGCTGCTGGTGAAGACACCCCTGGGCATGCTCGCGCTGTGGGCGGCGGGCACGGTGGCGGTCCTCGCGGTACGGCGGCTGCGGCCGGCGGCACCGTATCTGCTGGTGCCCACCGCCGTGCTGCTGGCCGCGGCCATGCAGGGGGCGCGGGACTTCGGGACGCGGTACGCGGTGTTCGTGCCGATGTTCCTGGCGGTGGCGGCGGGCTGCCTCACCGCGGTGGGACACGGCCGCCGGGCGCGGGCGCGCACCGGGGCCGTGACGGCGGCGCTGACGGCGTTCGTGGCGGTCAGTTCGCTGCGTGCCTTCCCCTACTACCTGCCGTACTCCAACGAGGCGTTCGGCGGTCCGGCGAAGACCCATCTGCGGCTGCACGACGCGGCCGTGGACTGGGGCCAGGATCTGGGCCGGCTCGCGGACCGGCTGCGGGAGCGCTATCCGGGCGAGCGGGTCTGGCTCGTGTACAAGGGCAGCGGAGTGCCGTCCTTCTACGGCATCGACGCCGCCGACCCCCGGACCGTGCCCGCGCGGAGGGTGCGCGGGCTGCTGGTGGTGTCCGACACCTCGGTCGCCAAGGCGACCGGCCCACTCGCCGAGTTGATCGACACCAGTCGTCCGATCGATACGGTCGGCCATTCGATCACGATCTTTCGCCGATGATCGAAGTGCGCCCTTGCCTGCACCGCCGCCTTCAACCTCCTGACCAGCACAGTGTGTGAGCTATGTTGAGGCACTGTGGAAGACAAAGGAGGCGCACCCGTGCCATCGCCGCAGCAGGCACGCGCGCAGGCATCCGCCATCACCTCGGGGAAGACCGCTCCGGAGACGGAGGCTTCTCCCACTTCCCAGCTCAGAACGGTCTTCGACGGCCCCCATCTCTCCCCGGGCCAGCG
Organism: Streptomyces sp. NPDC048002; assembly: GCF_040653275.1. Classification (NCBI taxonomy): domain Bacteria; kingdom Bacillati; phylum Actinomycetota; class Actinomycetes; order Kitasatosporales; family Streptomycetaceae; genus Streptomyces; species Streptomyces sp. NPDC048002. Next base: position 95,249 of record NZ_JBEZNL010000011.1, read on the forward strand.
GCGGATCGCCCAGTACCTGATCGAGAACATCAACGAGGCCGCGTTCCTGTCGATCACCGATCTCGCCGAGCGGGTGGGGGTCAGCCAGCCCTCGGTGACCCGGTTCGCCGCCGCGGTCGGCTTCAGCGGTTACCCGGCGCTACGGGAGAAGCTCCAGTCGGTCGCGCTGGGCGCGCTGGCGGGCGGCCCGGCGGCCGAGGAGAACGGCAGCAACGAACTCCAGGCGGCGGTCGACGCCGAGATCGACAACCTGGAGAACCTGCGCCGCGACTTCGGCGACCCCGACCAGCTCATCGACCTGGGCCGCAAACTGTCGGAGTCGACCCCGCTGACCGTCCTGGGCCTGCGCATCTCGGCCTCGCTCGCCGAGTACTTCGCCTACGCGGCACGACGGATCCACCCCGACGTCAGGCTGGTGACGCGGGGCGGCAGCGTCGCCTACGACGCCCTGTTGCAGTCCCGCGAGGCCGGCGGCACCTGGGTGCTGGCGTTCTCGATGCCGCGGCACGCCCAGGAGACGCTCACGGCGGTGCGGGTGGCGCGCAGCGCGGGCCTGCGGATCGCCCTCGTCACCGACCTGGCGCTCGGACCGGTGGCCGACTCCGCCGACGTCGTCCTCGCCACCGGCACCGGGTCCCGGCTGGTCTTCGACTCCTACGCGGCACCCGGCGTGATGGCCGCCGCGCTGCTCCAGGCCATGACCGACGCGGACCCCGAGCGCACCCAGGCCCGGCTGGAGGAGTACGAGCACATCTCCGACCAGCACCAGTTCTTCCTCAGGGACTGAGGCCGAGGGCCGGTCAGCGGGACCGGCAAGCGCTTGCGCGACGGATACCAAACCCGGTCACACGGAACCCATCCGCCACTTTTCGAGCATGAATGTTTTCATACGCCTTGCAAAGCGGACGGCATATATAAATACTGCTCCACGCCGCACCCGCCCGTAGCAAGCCGTCGGTTCCGCTCTTGCGCACGTCACCCCATCCGTCGTGCGCTCTCCGTCGGCCCCGCGGGCACCGCGACGGGCACCCTCAGCCGCCGTCTCCTACCCGCGTCGGCGCCGAGGGCGCTCACCCGGGCGGCCCCGGTCATCCCCTAGGCCGGGGCCGCCCCGCCCCCGTCGGACCACCCTCCCGACGCCGCAGACCCGGAAGCGATCACCATGACCCTGATGACCATGCGCACCACCTCGGACTGGCCCTGCCAGGTCAAGGCCCCGGGCACCTACGACTGGGAGCGCTCGGCGGCGAAGTGGCTGCGGGAACTGGTTCCGGCGCGCTACGCCAGCTATCCGGCCCTGCTGCGCCACCCGGTCCTGCTCGCCCGTCACGCACAGCTCCAGGTCCAGCAGGAGATCCGGGTCGCCCGCACCGCGCTCCAGACCGCCCGCGCCGACCTGCCCGGGCTCGGCATGCCCGAGGCGGTCATCGAGCACACGATCAAGATGTACGCGGCCGAGGTCATGCAGTTGCAGCACATCGCCCGCAGCGTGCGGGTCGTCACCCAGGCCCTGGTCGAGCGCCGCTGACCCCCCGCCGGTCAGTCGTCGTGCCGGTGCCACCAGTACCAGACGGCGCCCGCGACGAGGGCCAGCAGGAACACGACGGGCAGCACGAGGCCGGGGACACGGGAGCCGTTCATCGGGGAGGGGCCTTCGGGTAGGAGCGGGCCGGACGCCGGTCGCGCGGCCCCGGCAGCCAGGGTGACGCACCGTGACACACCGTCCGACCGGTTTTCCCCGCCCCTTGCCCGGTGTTCGAAGAGCCGTCCGGGACGCGTCAGCCGCCCGCCGCCGTGCGGGACTCCAGGGCCAGCCGGGTGTCGTCGCCGTAGACCCCGTCCTCGTCGCCGCGGACTCCGTACCAGAGCTGGAAGCGGGCGACGGCCTCGGTGAGGGTGGTGTCGTACCGGCCGCTGGTGGAGCCGGGGACGTAGACGTCCGGGACGCTCAGCAGGCGCCGCTGGAGCTCGGCGACCTGGGGGCCGCTGTCCCCCTCGCGCAGGATGCCCGGCGCCTCGGGATCCGGGGCGGCCGAGCCGTCCGGGGCCGGCGAGGCGGCCGCGGGTGGAGCCGGCGCGGCGGCGCCGCCCCGGCCCTCGGCCCCGTCCCGCGGCACGAGGAGAGCGCCGCCGAATCCGGCCAGCGCGGCGACCGTCACGGCCGCCGCGATCACGACGCGGGACACCGCGGGCCCCGAGTGCGGCCGCCCGGGTGGGGCCGCCGGGACGACGGGCAGCTCCTGGGTGTCGTCCTCGGCGCCGGATTCCGGGGCCGGCGGGGCGACGGACTCGTAGCCGTCCGACCTTCCGTGCGGCTCGTCCGGTTCACGGAAAAGGTCGGCGAGGGCGTCGGTGCGGCGGGGGCGCAGGACACGGGCCGGTTCGAGGGGCGGGCCGTCGTTCTCCACGTTGCGGTTTCCTTCCGTCCCGTACGCGGGGGCGAAAACACTCCGCCGAGTGATACGGCTCCCCCACCTCCAGGGTTCACCCCACCCCCACACCAGCAAACGATCGATACGCTCAATTGGGCCGAATATGTTGAGCGTTTGATCGAATCCATGCTAGAAACCGCCGTCATGACGACTCGTTGGTCACGACGCGGCTTTCTGACCGTGAGCACCGCTACCGCCCTCGTCCTGTCCCTTCCCGCTCCGAACGGCGCCGCCGCTGCCACTGCCGCTGCCGCTGCCGAGGAGGCGGACGAGTTCGCGACCCTGCGCGCCAGGTGGCGCACGCTGATCCTCGGCGAGGGCTACAGCCCCACCGCCGAACCGTTCAGGACCCGGCTCGCCGAACTGGGCAGCACCGCCGAGCAGTTGCGCGCAGCGATGGCGCCGGCCACCGGCTCCCTGTGGCCGGACCTCGTGTACGCGGACCCCGAACCCGACACCGACCAGGAGTCGTACGGCTACTCCGGCAATCTCAACGCCAGTTACAACCGGCTCAACGCACTCGCCCAGGCGTACAGCCGGCCCGGCACGGGAGTCACCGGCGACAGCGCGCTCCGCGACGCCGTCCTCACCGGCCTCGACCACCTGCACACCGAGGTGTACAACGCGAACCAGACCCGCTACGGCAACTGGTACAGCTGGCAGATCGGCGCCCCGCAGGCCCTGCTCGACATCTGCGTCCTGATGTACGACGCGCTCACCCCGGCGCAACTGGCCGCCCACTGCGCGGCGGTGGACCACTTCGTGCCCGACTCCGCGGTCGCCCAGTACACCGGCACCAGTACCGGCGCCAACCGGGTCGACCTGTGCCGGGTGCTGGCGCTGCGCGGCATCGTCGGGGACAGCGCGGCGAAGGTGGCGCTGGCCCGGGACGCCCTGTCCCCCGTCTTCCCGTACGTGACCTCCGGGGACGGGCTGTACACCGACGGCTCCTTCATCCAGCACACCACCGTGCCCTACACCGGCACCTACGGGTCCGTACTCCTCGGCGGACTCGGCCTGCTGTTCGCGCTGCTCAACGGCTCGACGTGGGCCGTCGCCGACCCGGGGCGGCAGATCGTGTTCGACGCCGTGGAGAACGCCTGGGCGCCGTTCCTCTACAACGGGCTGGTCATGGACGGCGTGTCGGGCCGCGCCGTCAGCCGGGGCCTGTCCGCGTCGGACACCCAGCAGGTCCAGCAGGACGACCACCTGCGCGGCCATCCGATCCTCGCCTCGATCCTGCTGCTCGGGCAGGGCGCGAGCGCGACGGAGAACGCCCGCTGGCGGGGCCTGGTGAAGGGCTGGCTGCAACGCGACTACTACAGCCCGCCGATGAACAACCGCTCCCTCGGCCTGCCGCAGCTGGCACGCCTGAAGTCGGTCCTGGACGACACCGCGGTCACGGCCGTCGCCGAGCCGACCGGGCACCGTCTGTTCACCAGCATGGCCCGCGCCACCCACCGCCGCCCCGGCTGGGCGGCCTCGCTCAGCATGGCCGACCGCAGGATCACCTACTACGAGACCGGAAACGGCGAGAACCTGCGCGGCTGGCACACCGGCTCCGGAATGCTCTACTGGTGGGGCGACACCTTCGGCAACGGCCAGTACAGCGACGCCTTCTGGCCCACCGTCGACCCCGCCCGGCTGCCCGGCACCACCGCCTCGCGCAAGGTTCTCGCGGACGCCGCCGGCGGCGACTGGGGTGCCTCCCTGCCCGACGTGAACTGGGTGGGCGGCACCACCGACGGACAGCGGGCATCGGTCGGGCAGTACCTCAAGGGCCTCCAGTCCACGCTGCTGGCGAAGAAGTCGTGGTTCTTCCTCGACGACACGGTCGTCTGCCTCGGCGCGGGCATCCGCTGCTCGGACGGCGCGGCGGTGGAGACCACCGTCGAGAACCGCAACCTCGGCCCCACCGGCAACACCTCCTTCTCGGTGGACGGCGTCACCAAGCCGCTCGCCCACCCCTGGTCGCAGACGCTCACCGGCGCCCGCTGGGCGCACCTCGGGGGCCACGGCGGCTACGTCTTCCCGGGCGGCGCGACGGTGAAGGCGCTGCGCGAGGCGCGCGACGGCCGCTGGAGCGACATCAACAAGGGGGGCTCCACGACCGTACTGAACCGCAAGTACCTGACCTTGTGGTTCGACCACGGCACCGACCCGGCCGCGGGCTCCTACGCCTACCAGCTGATGCCGGGCGCGACGGCGGCGCGGACCCAGGAGCGGGCCGCCGACACCGGCTGGCTGACCGTCCTCGCCAACACCGACCAGCAGCAGGGCGTGGCGGTGCCCTCGCTCGGCTTCACCGCCGTGAACTTCTGGTTCGCCGGGACCGTGGGGGGTGTCGTGGCGAGCAACCCGTGCAGCGTGCTGATCAACGAGCGGGGTGACGGCACCGCGGTGATCTGCGTCAGCGACCCCATGCGGATGCAGGCGGGTCTGGCCCTGACCTGGAACCGCCCGGTGGCCGAGGTGCTCTCCCGGCCGGACACCGTCACCTCGACGGCGACCGGCTCCTCGCTCCGGCTCACCTTCGGGGACCTGAGCGCGACGGCGGGCGTCACCCAGCGCGTGACCGTCAGGCTCGGCTGAACATCCCGTGCAGGGACGCCTTCATCGCCGTCACGAAGGCGTCCCGCACCTGCGGGTCCACCGCGTCCAGCGACAGATACGGGTTCAGGTCCTCCAGCTCCACCAGCAGCAGCTCACCGCCCGGGGCCCGGCAGGCGTCGACGCGCTGGACGCCGTGGCCGAGGCCGTTCCAGTCCACGAAGCGGCGGGCGAACTCCAGGTCGGCCCCGGTCGGCTCGTAGGGCCGCAGCTCCCAGCGCCGGGCCGGGTCGGGGGTGTGCAGGGCGTACTGGAAGTGGTGGTCGACGAAGTAGAAGGAGACCTCGTAGGCGAAGTCGACGCGGGGCTGGACGAGGACACCGCCGTCGGCCAGTTCGCGGGCCCGGTCCGCCGGGACGATCTCCAGTCCTCTGGAGTCCGCGCCCAGCTTGGGCTTGACGACGTAGCGCTCGGCCGCGGGCAGCAGGGAGAGGTCCTCGGGCCGGTCGACGGTCGGGATGACCGGGAAGCCCTGCGCGGTGAGGTCCAGCAGGTACTGCTTGCCGGCCATGTCGCCGCGCCCGGAGAGTTCGTTGTAGACGAGCGCCCCGGTGTCGGCGGCCCGGCCGCGGAACGCCTCGTACGCCTCCGGGTAGTCCAGGACCGGCCCGCTGTTGCGGACCACGACCGCGTCGAAGCCGTCCATGAGCGCGACCGCCTCCCGGGGATTGCACAGCGCGAGGTCGAAGTCCTCGCGCAGCCGGGAGGTGAGGAGGATGTCCTCGTCGCAGTAGCGGCGCCCGCGCGCCGGGTAGGCGAGGTCGGAGACGTACAGCAGACGGCGGCGGGCGGACGGCATACGGGCTCCTCGGGGCGTGCGGGAGGCGATCGTAGACAGACCGCCGCGCCCCGAACAAATGTCCGCTCACGGCGTCACAGTCCGGCCGCCCACAGCTCCCGCCTGTCGATGCCCGCGAGCCCGCGCCGCACCGTGCGCCGCGGCCCCGGCTCGATTCCCGCGTACGAGGGGACGGCGAGGACCCGGCAGCCCGCCGCCTCGGCGGCGGTGACGCCGGTCGGCGAGTCCTCCACGGCCAGACAGGCGGCGGGGTCGACGCCCAGGGCACGGGCGGCGGCCAGGTAGGGGTCGGCGGCCGGCTTGGTGCGCGACGTCTCGCCCGCGGCGACCGTCACCCGGAACCGGTCCGCGCCAAGCGGTTTCAGCGCGGCGTCGACGACCGGACGGGTGGACGCCGAGACCACCGCTGCGGGGATCCCCTCCCCGGACAGGAGGTCGAGGAGTTCCGGCGCGCCCGGGAGGACGGTGGCCTCCAGTTCGACGGCCGCGAGGAAACGGGCCTCCAGTTCCTCGGCGAGCCGCTGCGGCCGCTCGGGGTCGAGCAGCGCCGCGGTGTCGGCGGCCGAGCGGCCGAGGGCGCGGTAGATGTCGTCGGCACCGAGGCCGGGCGCGGCCTCGCGGACCGTGCGCAGCCAGAGCGACTCGGTGTCGACGAGGGTGCCGTCCAGGTCGAGCAGGACGGCGTGCGGGGCGGCCGCGAACGGCCGTCCGTCGAGGGCCCAGTGCCGGTCGGGGTGGCGGCCGAGCGCGGCGAACACCTGGGCGGCGACGTCGGCGTGGCCGAGGGGGCGGGCCGGCGGGCCGATCCCGGGGCCGGACGCGGCGAGCCACGCCGTGCGCTCCTCGGGGGTGCGGCTGCCGTGGCCGCCCGCGTCGGCGTGGCCGTGATCGGTGACGACCAGCACGGTCCAGCGCTCGTCCGCGTACGAGGGCCGGGAGCGGACCGCGGCCAGCAGCCGCCCCAGCCGGGCGTCGGCCCTACGGATCGCGGCCTCGTACTCCGCCCCGCAGCCGAGGACGTGCGCGGTCTCGTCGGGCGCGCCGAGGTAGACGAAGGAGGCCGCGGTGTCGTCGCGCGCGTCGGCGAGGACCCGCGCGGCGGCCTCGGTGATCCGTTCGTCGCACTCCTCCCACGCCTCGGGCGTGTCCGCGGCCGGCGAGACGTACACCGAGTGGGAGGGGGCGGCGAACAGCGGGCCGCCGTCCCGGGCCTGCATCAGGGGCTGCCAGCCCGCCGCGACGAAGGTCCGGCGGCCGTCCTGGACGGCGAGCCGGGTCGCGAAGTCGGGGAAGACACCCAGGCGGTGGCCGGTGAGGTCGTTGCTCCACACGCCGTGCCGGGCGACGGTGACACCGGTGGCCGCGGTCGCCCAGCAGGGGCCCGACAGGGTGGGCGTGTCGGCGTCGACCTCGACCGGGACGAGGAAGCCGTCCCCGGCCAGCGCGTCGAGGTGCGGGGTGGGCAGCCGGGTCAGGGTGTCGAGGCGTACGCCGTCGATACCGACGACCAGGACGCGGTGTGCTGCGGCTGACATCGAGGTCCTTTCCCGCTGCGGGGGTTCATCAGGCCGAGCGGTTCAGTTCGTCGGGGGCCACCGGGTGTGCCAGGGGCTGTCCGTGGGCGATGCGGGCCACCTCGTCGACGGCGCGGTCGGTCATCCGGCCGAGTTCGTTGCCGAGGGAGCCCGCGATGTGCGGGGTCAGCAGCACATTGGGCAGGGTGTACAGCGGGGAGTCGTGCGGGGGGAGTTCCGGTTCGGTGACGTCGAGCACCGCGTGGATCCGGCCGGTCGTCAGGTGGGCGAGGAGTGCCTCGGTGTCGACCAGGTCGCCGCGGGAGGTGTTGACGAGGGTGGCGCCGTCCTTCAGCAGGGCCAGGAGGCGTCCGTCGAACATGTGCCGGGTCTCGGGGAGTTGGGGCGCGTGGATCGACACCACGTCGCTTCCGCGCACGAGTTCGTCCAGACCGACGCTCCGGACGCCGAGCGCCTCGGCCTCACCGGCGTCGACGTAGGGGTCGTACAGGAGGACGTCGAGGTCGAACGGGCGGAGCAGTTCGATCACGCGGCGCCCGATGCGGGAGGCGCCGACGACGCCGACGGTGCGATGGTAGTTCCCGTGGCCGCTGTAGTCGGTCAGCAGGTCGGGGTGGGTGCGGGTGGCGGCGTAGTCCCGGGCGGCCGCCAGGACGCGCTTCCCGGCGAACAGGATCGCGGCCAGGGTGAATTCGGCGACCGGCAGGGCGTTCGCGGCGGCCGCGGAGGAGACGACGATGCCGCGGCGCCAGACGGCGTCGGTGACATGGTGCTTGACGGAGCCCGCCGCGTGCACGACCGCGCGCAGCCGGGGCATCAGGCGCAGCGCGTCCTCGGTGAGCAGAGGGGCGCCCCAGTGGGTGAACAGGACTTCGACTGGGGCCAGTTGACGAGGGTCGGCGGTGGCGAAGTCGTTGACCGCGGTCGCCGTGTCGACCCGGGCGACGGAGCGCAGACCGTCCAGCGCCGACTCGGCGAGGAGCCGGCGGTGGATCCCCTCACCCATGGCGAGGACGGTGTGGGGTCGGGCGTTGCTGTTCAGGGGGGTTCCTTCCGGTGCGGGCATCGTCACTTCACCGCGCCAGCGGTCAGCCCGGAGCGCCAGAAGCGCTGGAGGCAGACGAAGGCGACGATCAGCGGGACGACGGCGACGAGGGAGCCGGTGATCACGAGCGAGTAGAACTCGGGCTGCTGCTGGGTGACGCTGTTCCACATGAACAGGCCGAGGTTGACCGGGTAGAGCTGTTCGTCGTTGAGCATCACCAGGGCGCCGAAGAAATTGTTCCAGCTCGCGGTGAAGGAGAACAGGAAGATCGTCATGAAGCCCGGTGCCAGCATGGGCAGGCCGATCCGGGCGAACAGGCGCAGTTCTCCGGCGCCGTCGACCCGCGCGGCCTCCAGGACCTCACCGGGGACGTAGCCCTCGGAGAAGACCCGGGCGAGATAGACGCCGAAGGGGTTGACGAGGGCGGGCAGCAGCAGCGCCCAGTAGGTGTTGACGACGCCCGCCTTGGTGGCGAGCAGGTACATGGGCAGCTGGATGACCGTGGTGGGGACGAGGACACCGCCCAGCACCAGGGCGAACAGCTTCTCCTTGCCGCGGAAGTCGTACGTGTCGAAGGCGTATCCGGTGGCCACGCAGAGCAGGGTGGAGACGGCGGAGCCGACGACGGAGTAGAGGAGGCTGTTGCCGAACCAGCGCAGATAGATGCCGTCGTTGAAGGTGAGGACGCGTTCGAGGTTGGCGAACAGGTTGAAGTCGCCGAACGAGAAGCCGGCGGTGGCGAAGAGGTCACGGTGGTTCTTGGTGGCGGCGACGAGCAGCCAGCTGACCGGCATCAGGGTGTAGAACGCGGCGACGACCAGGAGTCCGTTGACGACGGTCCGGGAGAGCAGTGCGTTCGGGCCGGGGCGGCGGGCCGTGCCGGTGCGGCGGGCCCGAGCGAGGCTCGGTTGGGGGGCCGTTGCCGTGTCGGCGTCGGTGTCGGTGTCGGTGTCGGGGGTGAGGGTGCTCATTGCGCGGCCTTCCAGCGGTTGCCGAGCCGGGTGACGAGGTAGGAGAGGGCGACGCCGAGCGCGGCGAGCATCAGGGACGCGGCGGCGGCCAGGCCGTAGTCGTGCTGCACGAAACCGGCCTTCCAGATGTAGAGGGTCGGGGACCACTCGGTGTCGATGGAGGGTGCCCCGCGCTGGTTGAGGAGCTTGGGCTCGGTGAAGATCTGGATCGCGCCGACGCAGGTGAACAGCACGGTCATCACGACCGCGGAGGCGATCATGGGGATCTTGATCCGGAGGGCCGTGCGCAGGGCGCCGGCGCCGTCCACGACCGCCGCCTCGATCACTTCGCGCGGAACGGCCTGGAGCGCGGCGTAGAAGATGACCATGTTGTAGCCGGTCCACTGCCAGGCGGTCAGGTTGACCAGGGACGTGAGCACATGATCGCTCCGGTAGAAGTCCCAGGACCCGCCGAGCGCGCCGATCCAGTCCAGCACCGGGCTCAGGCCCGGTGTGTAGAGGTAGATCCAGATGATCGAGGCGATCAGTCCGGGGATCGCGTGCGGCAGGAACAGGGCGAGCTGGAAGAAGCGCTTGGCGCGGGCGAGCGCGGAGTCCAGGAGCAGCGCCAGGGCCAGCGAGCCGCCGATCATGACGGGGATGTACAGGGCGCAGTACAGGGCGATGTGCCCGAAGGAGGCCCGGAAGCCCGGCTCGGACAGGGCCTTGGCGTAGTTGGCGAACCCCGCGAACACCCGCTCGGTGCCGCCGAAGCCGAGCCCGGAGGAGCGTTCCTGGAACAGGCTCATCCACCCGGCGTAGGCGATGGGTGCCGCCATCACCGCGGCGAACAGGACGAAGAAGGGGACGATGAACAGGGCCGCGGTACGGCGCTGACTGCGGCGCAGCCGGGAGGCGCCGGAGGTGCGGGGCGCGGGAGCGCGTGCGGCCCGGGGGCGCACGGCTGGGGCGGACGGTGCTGCCACGGGTACTCCTTGGCGGGGGCGGGGCGGGGCAGGGCGGAGGCGGTGGGCGCTGGTGGGCGCGGGGCCGCCGGTGCGGGTGGGGCTCCGTCCCTCCCGGCGGTCCTGCTGTCGTCGCTTCGGCTCGGTCGCCGCGCGACTACGGGGCGAGCTTCAGCCCGCGCTCGGTGATGCCCGACTCCGCCTTGCGCTGGCCGGCCTTCACGCCCTCGGTGAAGCCGGACTTGGCGGTCTCGTCCTGGACCGCGGTGTAGACGTCCATCTGGTTCGGGCCCCAGGTCCAGCCCGGGACGATCGACTCGGCCTGCTCGGAGGCGAGCCCGTAGAGGTCCTGGCCGCCCAGGTAGGCGGTGTCGAACTCGGCGGCCGCCACCGCGCGCATCGCGGGGTCGGCGGGCAGGGCGCTGCTCGGGGACTCCAGGTCGGCGAGGCGGGCCCGGACGCCGGCCTCGTCGGTGGTGAGCCAGGTGATGAACTCGGCGGCGGCCTCGGCCCGGTCGCTGCCCTTGAGGACGCCGTAGGAGGTGCCGCCGTAGTTGCCGGCGGCGGCGGTGCCCCAGTTCGGCAGGGGTGCGGCGGCCCACTTCCCGGCGAGGTCGGGCATGGCGGTGCTCATGCCGCCCGCCGACCAGGAGGCGCCGAGGAAGGACAGGGTCCTGCCGGAGGTGCGGGCCTTGGTCTCCTCGGGGCTGTACCCGGTGTAGGACTGCACCAGGTCGTCGTCGATCAGTCCGTCCCAGTAGGTGGTGACCTTGTTGGTCGCCGCGTCGTCGACGGCGGGCTTCCACGCGTCGCCCTCGACGGAGAACCACTCCGCGCCGGCCTGCCAGGACAGCGCGGCCAGCAGGGCCGGGTCGTTCTTCGGCATGGAGGCGAGGCGGACGCTCTTGTCCTTCTTCTTCACCTCGACGGCGGCTTCCCCGAACTCCTCCCAGGTCGTGGGGACTTCGATGCCGAACCTCTCGAAGAGGTCGGTGCGGTAGTAGTACAGCTGGGGTGCCGCGTCGTAGGGGACGGTCCAGGTCCTGCCGCCGAAGGTCACCAGGTCCTGGATGGACTGCGGGAACTTCGTTCTGACCGTTTCCCCTGCGTATTCGGTCAGATCGATCAAATGACCTTGGCTGGCGAATTCGGGGACCATCTGGTACTCGATCGTGGCCACATCGGGGGCGTTGCCCGCCTTCACGGCGTTGGCGAGCTTGCTGTAGCCCTCCGTGCCGCTCGGTATCTCGGTCAGCTCGACCTTGATGTCCCGGTGGGTCCGGTTGAACTCCTCCACGGTCGACTTCGCACCGAGGGTCCAGGTCCAGTAGGTGAGGGTGACCGGCTTGCCGTCGGCGGCGGAGCCGGTCGCGTCGCCGCCCCCGCCGCAGGCCGTGGCGAGCAGGCCGAGCGCGGTGGCGGCGGCGAGGGTGGCGGTGGTGCGGAACGAACGTGAGGTGCGCGTCATGGGCACGTCTCCTACGGGACCTCGTACGGGAAGAGGCGGTCGCAGGACATCTTTTGTGCCAGGACGATCGACGTCAAGAGCGTTCGACCAAGACAATCAAAACGATCGCGCTACGAAAGGAACGCTCACTCGGCGATCGGTTCGCCGCCGCAGGAGGAACGGACCCTCAGGACCGGGAGCAGATCCAGGTGCTGACCGGGTCCCGGGCGCCGTCCGTCGCGGCGCTCCGCGAGCCGCTGGAGCAGCAGCTTGGCGGCGAGTTCACCCACCGAGCGCTTGGGCGGGGCCACGGCGGTGAGCGGCACGTCGGACAGCCCCGCGACCTCGTCGTCGTAGGCGATCAGGGCCAGGTCGCCGGGGACCCGCACCCCGGCGGCCTGGAGCCGCGGCACGAGGACGATCGCGTCCTCGTCACTGTGCACCAGTGCCGCCGTGACCCCGCGCTTGCGCACCGCGTCGACGAGGTGGTCGACGCTCGCCTCGTAGTCGCCGTGCTCCCGCACCGACGGCGCGTCGATGTCGACGTCGAGGCCGAGTGCCCGGACCGCGGCGCGGAAGCCGGCGGAGATCTGGTCGGCGTGCGGTCCCTCCTGGAGCACCGCGGTGACCTTGCGGTGGCCGAGGGAGGCGAAGTGCCCGACGGCGACGGCGGCGCCGTGGGCGCGGTCGGTGCGGACCCGGTCCAGGACGGCGGCGGGGTTGCCGGGCGGCGCCGAGCGTTCCACCAGCACGGCCGGCACGTCGTGCGCCAGCAGCCACTTCTCCTGGCCGTCCTCCGGCACCCCGCCGAACCAGCTCGGCGCGACGAGCAGCCCCTGCGCGCCCCCCGCGACCAGGTGCTCGGCCTGCACGGCGTCCTCCGCGTCGACGTACCCGGACACCCCGAGCACCAGGCGCCCGCCCTGGGCGGTGACGGCCTCCCGGGCGCCGCGGACGATGTCGGCGAAGATGTAGTTGGTGGTCGGGACGATCATTCCGATCACCGCGCCCCCGGCGCTCTGAGCGCGCTCGCGCGGTTCGGCCGCCGCCTCCTCCGGCCACACCACGGCCCCGTGCAGGCGCTGCACGCGCCCCTGGGCGGCCAGCGCCTCCACGTCCCGGCGCAGGGTGACGGCCGAGACACCCAGTTCGGCGGCGAGCTCGGCGACCCGGATACTGCGCCGTTCCCGGACGAGTTCGAGCACCCGCTCATGGCGCTGGTCGACGTGGAGCCGCATGGTTCCCCCTGGTCCGCAACGTGAGCCCGGGCAGAGGCGTGATCCCGGAGCGCTTACTCTACGCCCATAATCGTATCGATCGTTTGCGCTCAATACGATCGCCATGTGGGCGTGATGCGGCCCCGCCGAGCGGCTGTTCAGTACAGGGCGGGTGTTCAGTGCCGGGCGAACTGCACCCCGGTCGGTTGCAGGACGTCCGGGCGGACGGGGAGGGCGCGGACGGTCAGCCGTTCACCGTGGATGTCGGTGATCCTCAGGGCGCCGCCGCAGCCGCGGCCGTCCTCGGCGAGGAAGTAGTTGTACTCGGCGCGGGGCAACTGCCGCCAGCCGCCGTCCGCCTCGACCTCCAGCCGGGCGATCGGGTTGCGGTGGTCGACGGCCTGGATACCGCACCAGTACGCGCTGGACCCGGTCTTGTACCGGATCGAGACCGTGTCGTCCGTGGCGGGGCTGAGCAGGGTCCAGGTGATCCCGATGAGGCCGGCGTCGAGGTCGGCGAGCTTGGCGAACGCCTGCTTGCTGAGGTCGAGCTGGCCCGGCTCGCACGGCGCCGGGCACTCGTTGGTGACGCGGACCGTGACGGAGGCGCCGCTCTCCGCGCGGACCAGCACGTAAGCGCCGCACGCCCGGGACGTCTCGTAGTCGGCGGTGTTCATCGCCGCGATCATCATGTCGTCGCTCGGGCCCAGCATGCAGGCCCCGTCGCCGTCCCCGGCGTCGTAGTGGGTGGCGACGCCCTCGTAGGTGGTCCCGGGCCGGATCCGTCCCGCCGGAACGGCCACCGGTGCCGCGGCCTTCGGCGCCTTGGTCGCGGAAGGCCGTGCCGTCGCTCCGCCGCTCTCCCGGGCCTTGGCGGTGGGGGTCCGCGACGCACTCGCGCTCGTGCTCGGTGTCGGGCTCGGCGCGGGCGTCGTGGGGGTGGGAGCGTCCGTACGGGTGGCGGCGACGGAGTCCGACGCGGCGGACGGGGCGTCGGCCGTGCCGTCGGAGGGCGCCACGACCAGGTAGAGGAGTACGCCCGCCACGGCGGTCAGCGCCGCCGCTGTCACCGCTGTCAGCCGCTGTCTGCGCCTGCGCTGCCGTGCGGCCTGTCTCGGTGTCTTCATGCCTGTCCGTTCCGGGGTTCGGGTCGACGCTGCTCCTCCCAGTGGCCACAGAACAGGAAAAGGTTGCCGTCCGGTCGTGGATTGCCGAAACAGGTACGGAAATCCGCGGGTCCGGGCGCGGTGGGACGCCGGTCGTCACGTCCCGTCAGGCGGGCGCCGGCCCGCTGCGCACCCAGCCCAGCAGCACCACCGAGCAGACGGCGGCGAAGGCGCACCACGTGGAGACGAACTCCGCCCGCCACAGCACCACGCAGATCAGCGCGCCCACGGCCACCAGCACCCCGAGAAGGGTCAGGCCGCGGTCCCCGCACAGCAGCAGCGAGCCGATCGTGGCGAACAGGTATCCGGCGACGATCAGCGAGGAGTGGGGCAGGTCCAGCACGTAGCCGACCGTGTGGCCGCGGATCTCGGCGCTGACGGGACGGGTGGCGAGGGCGTACGTCAGCGCGGCGGCGGTCAGGACCCCCGCGGCGGCCGGGAGGAGGAGCGTGCGCCGGCCGGGCACGGCGAGCAGGACGCCCAGCGGGACCCAGAGCGGCAGCAGCGGGAGCGCGATGACCGCCCAGGCGACGGTGGCCGGGCCCGTTCCGCCGTCGCCCGCCCACACGGCGGCCTCGATCATCTGGTGGGCGCCCAGCAGCAGGGGGAGCGCGGCCAGCGGCAGGAGGCGAGGGGTGGTGCGGGCGCGCGCCACACAGGCCACACCGACGGCGACGATCCCGGCGCCCGCGACGAGGTCGGCCTCGGCACTCCAGCACATCGGTCCACCCGGGGGTCGCACGGCAGGGATCTCCATCCTCTCCCGTACACGCCCGTAGCACTCGGTTCCCACCGAGCGTGCACTCAGTGCCATCCCTGGTGGTCAGGTGCTACGTTCCCGACCATGAGCTCCAGCAGTGCGGCGCCCCGCCGCGGAGAGAGGGCGGTCGCCTCGGGCGCGTGGCCGCCGATGCGGGAGGCGCTGGTCGCGGCGGCCTTCCAGCTGTTCCTGGAGCGGGGGTACGAGCGGACCACCGTGGACGACATCGTCGCGCTGGCCGGGGTGGGGCGGCGGTCGTTCTTCCGCTACTTCCCGTCCAAGGAGGACGTCGTCTTCCCCGACCACGAGCGGTGCCTGGCCGACATGACGGCGTTCCTGGCCGCCGGTACCGTCGGCGAGGAGCCGGTCCGGCGGGTGTGCGACGCGGCCCGCCTGGTGCTGCACATGTACGCGGAGAACCCGGACTTCTCCGTGCAGCGCTACCGGCTCACCAAGCGGGTGCCGGGTCTGCGGGCCTACGAGCTGTCGGTGGTGTGGCGCTACGAGCGGGCGCTCGCCGCGTATCTGCGGGCGCGCTTCGCGGGCCGGCGCGACGGGACGCTCCAGGCCGACGTGATCGCCGCGGCGGTGGTCGCCGCGCACAACAACGCGCTGCGCTCCTGGCTGCGTTCGGGCGGAACGGCCGATCCGGGCGCGACCGTGGACCACGCGCTGGCCTCCGTGCGGGCGGCGTTCGGCGCCCCGGACCCGGCCCCCGCGGACGCCCGGCCCGAGGACGTCGTCGTCGTGGTGGCCCGCCGGGGCGCCCCCTTGTGGCGAATCGTCCAGGAAGTCGAGTCCGCGCTCGGCCGCTCCGCAGATTGAGGGTACGGAGTGCCTTTACCGCTGACACTCAGTGCCATACGCTGCCCGTGTGCACGGTGGCACGGCGACCGGGCACAGGTGTGCGCGGGCGTCCCGCGCGCGGGATTCCGGCCGAGCGCAGGGAGTTGACCAGCGTGTACCACCACTCAGGAAGCGTGGCCCACGGGACCGCCGGCTCCGCGGTCGGTGTCCTCGAAGCCTCGGGCGCGGCCCGGGAGTCCGACGGCATGCTCTTCCAGCGCTGCACCTGGTGCGGCACCGCGATGTACCACCGGCTGCTGTGTCCGGTCTGCCAGGGCAGCGACCTGCGCACCGAGCGCAGTGAGGGCGTCGGGACGGTGCGGCACTCGACGGTGGTGCACCGCAACACCCCGGCCGCGCGCAATGTGTCGCTGATCGAGTTGGCCGAGGGGTTCGTCGTGCGCGGCCGGGTGATGGGCCCGCCGATCGGCATTCACAGCGGGGACCGGGTCCGCCTGTCGCAGGCCAAGGACCCGGTGCGGGGCGAGCCCGTGTTCCAGCTGGTCGACGAGCCCTACCGCGCCTGGACCTGACGGCTGCCCGTCCCGGCGCTACGGGGTCAGGGTGACGCGGATGCCGACCGTGCCCTCGGTGCGCCGGCGGATGCGGCTGCCGAGCAGGGTGAGCCGGCCGACGATGCCGTACTTGCGGGCGATCAGTTTGCGGTAGCGGGCGACGGTGGCCTGGCCGGTGATCTCCGCGGTGGCCGGGACCTGCTCACCGGTGGGCCTGCCGCGCAGGTCGCAGGGGCCGACCAGGACGTCCGCGCGGGCCCGGATCCGCTTGACCTTCCAGGAGTCGGCGACCGTCCACACGCCGAGCGCGTCGCCGTCGCGCACCACCCACACGGGGGTGGGAACGCCGGTGCCGTTCTTCCGGTAGCTGGTGATCAGCAGGTACTGGCCGGATCCGAGGCGGTCCAGCAGCGTGTCGTCCATGAACGCCAGTCTAGGGCGTGCAGGGCCGCCCGCCGCGCGCGGTGAACGCCCCGGGCCCGCGCCGCGTATGGACTGGGGGCGCTCAACTCCGGCAGTGCCCCGCGGTGTTGCCATCGCGCGTTCGGGTTCGGGAGCCAGGCATGAGGCACGTACGACGACGGACTCTCCGGCGAGCTGCACGGGTGGCCGCCGTCGGAGGACTGCTCCTGGGCTCGGTGATGGTGACGCGCGCGGTGGCGAGCGAGCCGGCCGGTCCGCCGGCGCCGTCGGACGTGTCGGTGCGCTCGGCCGTGGACACCGGGTCCGGACTGGTGGAACGGCTCGGCACGGCCCGTACCGCGGGCAGTTGGGTCGGTGCCGACGGCCGGCCGGTCGTCGCGGTGACCGACGAGGAGGCGGCCGCAGAGGTGCGCCGGGCGGGCGGCGAGCCGAAGGTGGTGTCGCACAGTATGAACGAGCTCAAGTCGGCGACGTCCACGCTCGGTTCGGCCCCCCGGGTGCCCGGTACGGCCTGGTCGATGGACTACCGCAGCAACGAGGTGGTGGTGCGGGGCGACAGCACCGTGTCGTCCGCCGACTGGTCGAGGCTGACCCGGGTCGCGGGCGGTGTGGGCGCCTTCGTCCGGATGGAGCGGACCGAGGGGACCTTCACGACGCGGCTGAACGGCGCGCAGCCGATCCTGTCCACGGCCGGCCGCTGTTCGGCCGGGTTCAACGTCACCGACGGGCGGCGCGACTTCATCCTCACGGCCGGGCACTGCGGTCCGGACGGCTCGCTCTGGTTCGCCGACAGCGCCGGCCGCGAGCAGGTGGGCCGCACGGTGCGGCAGAACTTCCCCGGCGGTGACTTCTCCCTGGTGCAGTACGCCGACGGCGAGGCCGGGGACGGCGCGGACGTGGTCGCCGTCGGTGACGGGCAGGGTGTGCGGATCACCGGGGTGAGCGATCCCTCGATCGGGCAGCGGGTGTTCCGCAGCGGCAGCACCAGCGGACTGAGCGACGGCACGGTGACGGCGCTGAACGCCACGGTGAACTACCCCGAGGGCACGGTGACCGGGCTGATCGAGACGAACGTGTGCGCGGAGCCCGGGGACAGCGGCGGGCCGCTCTTCTCGGAGGGCATCGCGCTGGGCATCACCTCCGGCGGCAGCGGGGACTGCGTCTCGGGCGGTACGACGTTCTTCCAGCCGGTGACGAAGGCCCTCGCCGAGCTGGGCGTCCAGCTCATCGCCGCGGCCCCGCAGGGCGGCGGACAGGGCGGGGCGGCCTCGCCGGCGCCGTCCGCCTCGCCCACGCAGAGCGCCATCGCGCCGGGGGCGGCCTCACCGGGCTCCTCGGCGCCCGTGAGCGGGGCGGAGGCGACGCAGCTTCTGGCCCGGCTGGCCGATCCGCGGAACGTGGGTCCCGGGTTGCTGATCATCGCGGGATCGCTGGTCGCGCTGGTGGCGACGCGGTTCATCCGCTCGGAACAGGACCGCAAGGCGTATCAGCGCTACTACTCGGCGAGCTGGGGGTGAGGGGGCCGGGCGCACCGGCCGGGGAAAGTAGAAAGGGCACCCGTTCGAAAGGGTGCCCACTGGGGTCTTCGAGGCTCGGCGGTCCCCGGGGAGCGTCAGGCGGCGTTCACACCGCCTGCGGGGCCGCTGCGGCCCACTCCATGACGAGTCGTTGGTACTCCTCGCGCTCCTCGACGCTCAGTGTCCCGCCCGCCCGGCGCCACAGGGCCCGGATCTCCTCGTTGACCTCGTCAGCCGATCGATCGGAAACGGGTTCAACACTGGTGGACATGGTGTGAAGCATACGTCCACGCAGGTGAAGGCGGCGTGAGTAAGGGCGACCAATCCGGACATACCGGACCGTGTCGCTCCTCACGTCCCGATCCCGGCCATACGCCCGCGCCCACAGCCGAGTTCAGCCGGAACCGGGGCGCGGGCGGACGTCTCACGTGCCCGGCTTGCGGCCGTAGACGAAGACGTCGTCGCCGTTCTTCAGGAGGGACCAGTACTTCTTGGCGTGCGTCTTGGTCATGTTGACGCAGCCGTGCGAGCCGGGCGGGTTCCACATGCTGACGCCGACCGAGTGGAAGGCCTGACCGCCGTCGAAGAACTGGGCGTACGGCATCGGGACGTCGTAGATCGTGGAGACGTGGTCGATGTTGCGCCAGTAGATCTTCTTCGCGCCGGTGCGGGTCTCGTAGCCGTCGCGGCCGGTGCGCACGGCGACGGGGCCGTAGACGAGCTTCTCGCCGTCCTGGATCCAGCTCAGCTGGAGGGTGAGGTTCACACAGGCGATGCGGCCCTTGTTCACGGGGCACTTGCCGTCCTTGTTGGGCTTGTTCCCGACGGCCTTCTGCTTGTTCATGAGGTTCATCACGCCCCAGGTCACCGGACCCGCGTAACCGGCGTTCGGTGTGATGCCGTGCTTGGTCTGGAAGCTCTGGATGGCCTTGCAGTCGGCGCTGGACTGCTTGCCGTCGACGGGTCGGCCCAGGAACTTCTCCACCTGCTTCTGGTACGGCCCGGTCTGCGAGGTGCAGCTCGCGGCCTGCGCCGGCGCGGCACCGAGCGCGAGCGTGAGCGGCGCCGTCAGCGCGGTGACTCCGAGGAAGACGGCTCCTCGTCTGCGTATGTCCCCCATGGTCGGCCTTTCCCTCAAGAACGGTGCGTCGCGGTGTGCCGCGATCTCTGCCAGCTAGACCGGTGTCCGGCGGTGTTGGTTGTGCTCCGGGGCGGTCCGTGACCAAATGGTGAACTTCGGGAGCTTCCGGCCCCGCGCCCGGGGCCGGCGTCCCGGTCCGCCTATTGGTCGTCCGCCTGGAGGGCCATCCGGAACCCTGTGTTCACCGAGGTCAGGCCGCCGTCGACGACCAGGGTGGTACCGGTGATCCAGGACGCGTCCCGGGAGGCGAGGAAGGCGACCGCGGCGGCGATGTCCTCCGGCTCGCCGACGCGGCCCAGCGGGTACACGCCGCCGGCCCGCTCCAGGTCGTCCTCCCGGCCCGCCCAGGCCGCGGTGCGGACGGTGCCGGGGGCCACCAGGTTCACCCGGACCCCGCGGGAGGCCGCGTGGCCGGCGAGGGTGCGGGTGAGGGAGGCGAGTCCGGCCTTGGCGGCGCTGTAGGCGTGGTTGCCGAAGCTCTGGATGCCGTTGACGGAGCCGATCGAGACGATCGCGCCGCGGCCGGAGGCGGCGAGGTGGGGCAGCGCGGCGCGGGAGCAGCGGTAGGCGCCGGTGAGGGTGAGGTCCAGGTCGCGGGCCCAGACCTCGTCGGATTCGTCCTCGAAGAGCGGGGCGTCGGGGGTGCAGCCGTAGGCGTTGTTGACCAGGACGTCGAGCGAACCGAGGACGGTCACGGCGTGGGCGACCGCGGCCTCGACCGAGTCGCGGTCCCCCACGTCGCAGCCGAACGCCTCGGCCGTCAGGCCCTGTTCGCGCAGGGCGGCCGCCGTCTTCCCGGCCGCCGTCCCGTCCACGTCCGTCACCAGCACCCGCGCGCCCTCGGCGGCGAACCGGGCGGCCGTGGCCGCGCCGATGCCGCGGGCGGCACCCGTGACGAGAACTCCGTACCCCGCGAAGCGTGTTGTGTCCGTCATGCTCCCGCACGGTAGTGCCGGTGAGATCAACCGGGCAGCTACCGTGCAGCCATGGATGTGTTCCTCCAGCAACTCCCCGCCCTGCTGGGCGTGGTGATCGGCGCCCTCGGCTCGTACCTGGCCCTGCTGCGCAGCGACACGGCCCGCTTCCGGCGGGAGGAGGCCGCGCGGTGGGAGGAGCGGCGGCTCGCGGTGTACTCCGACTACGCGCGGTCGGTGAAGCGGACCGTGGTGATCACGTACCGGGTCGCCGCCGAACTGGGCTGCGGCACCCACCCGGACCCGCTGACACTGGAGGAGGCCAAGCCGCTGCTGGCGGAGGCGAACGACGGCCGCGACCCCTCGGGCGAGGCGCTGCTGATGCTGGGCAGCGTCGAGGTGGTGGACAAGGCCCGCGCCTGGGTGGTGACGGCGATGGAGATGGAGCGCTACGTCCGCACGGGCGGCCGGGACCCGGACGCCTGGCAGGCGCTCCTGGCCCGGCAGCGCGCCGGGCGCGAGGGCTACTACACGGCGGTCCGTGAGGACCTGGGCATGCCGCCGGGCCACTCCGCGCGCTGGCGGCTGCCGGTGACGGAGCCGGTGCCGCCTCAGCGGTAGTGGGTGCCGCCTCAGCGGTAGTGGGTGCCGCCTCAGCGGTAGCCGGTGGTGTCGGCGGGCTTCCCCGCGTCCTGGACCTCCACCAGGTACCGCCAGGCGTCGGGGCGGCTGCCGTCGAGGTCGGTGAAGCCGTACTCCCCCGCCAGGCCGCCGCTGGAGAGGGAGGCCCCGTTGTACCGGGCGACGTCGGGGTCGGCGGCGAGCGCGGCCACGGCGCGGCCGACGTAGCGCGGGGTCTCCGAGATCGCGAAGTGCGGGACGCGGGCGAGGGCGTCGCGCCAGTTGTCCTCGCGCACCCCGAACGTGTCGAGCATCATCTCCGAGCGCAGCCAGCCGGGGGTGAGCGCGAGGGCGGTCGCGCCGCGCGGGCCGAGTTCGTGGGCGAGGGAGAAGGCCATGCGCAGCACGGAGGACTTGGCGAGGTCGTAGAAGAAGGAGGCGCGGTAGTGGTCGCGGTTGTAGTCGGCGGTGCCGTCGGTCATCTCCACCACCAGACCGCCGGGGTGGCGCAGCAGCAGCGGCAGGGCGAAGTGGCTGGTGATGGCGTGCGTCTCAACGGCGAGCCGGAGCAGCCGCAGTCCGTCGTCGAGATCGTGCTCCCAGACCGGGACGTCCCAGCCGAAGAGCTTCTCGCCGCCCCAGACGTCGTTGACGAGCACGTCGAGCCGGCCCTGTTCGTCCGCGACTCGGTCCACCAGGGCCCGCACCCGGTCGGGTTCGAGGTGGTCGGTGGGTACGGCGATGCCGTGGCCGCCCGCCGCGGTGACCAGGTCGGCGGTGTCCTCGATCGTCTCGGGCCGGTCGTACTCGGAGCGCCGCTGCCGGGTCGTGCGTCCGGTGACGTAGACGGTGGCGCCGGCCGCGCCCAGCTCCACGGCGATACCGCGCCCGGCTCCCCGGGTGGCTCCGGCGACCAGTGCGACCCGGCCCTTCAACGGCTGTGACATGTCCTGCCTCTCCCTGCGACGGTTTCGTGCTCCTACCGTCCCCGGAAAGCCGGACATCTTCTGTCACCTTTTCCGGCGGGTCTTGCGACCGTGCGCGCGGCGGCCGTCAGGGGCGCTCCTCACGCAGCCCGAGGACGTACGTCGCGGTGAGCGCGACGACCCGGTCCTCGTCGTGGGTCAGGCCGTCCAGCGCCCGGGAGGCGGCGGGGCCCGGGATGTCGGCGAGCGCCTGCGTCAGGCGCCGGCGGGCGGCGGGGCCGCCGGAGTCGTGGGCGAGCAGGCCGGTCAGGGCGGCGGCGATCCGCTCGGCCAGTGTGTCGTCGGTGGCGGCGAGGGCGCCCAGCGCGTCCGCCGCGTCGACATCGCTGGTGCCCGCGACGACCATGTCGAGCAGCGGTTGCACGGCTTCCGGGACGCCCCGGGCGCCGAGGGCGAGTGCCGCGAGTCGGTGGACCGCGGCGTCGGGGTCGGCGAGGGCCCGCCGCAGGAGTGCGGTGCCGGCCTCGCCCGGGAGGGCGACGAGGGCGTGGACGGCACGGGCGCGGACCTCGGGGTCCGGGGAGTCCAGGCCGCGCGCGAGGGTGGGCAGCCCGGCGTCGCCGGAGCGGGCCAGCGCCCACCGGAAGGTCCCGGCGACGTTCGGCTCCGGCTCGTTCAGCGCCGCCTCGGCCAGCGCCTCGGCGGGGAGTTCGGTCCCGGAGGCGCCGGAGGTCCCGGAGGTCAGCGCCGCCCGCTGGCGGCTGTCCGCGTTCTCCGAGCCGAGGGCCTGGAGCAGGGCCACCACGCGCAGCACGTCGTCCCAGGCGGCGGGTCCGGCCGCGTCGATCCGGCGCAGCCGGGTCAGCAGCTCCGTCTCGGCGGCGATCCGGGCGCGGGTGTCGCGGATCAGGTCGTCGACGAGTCGCGCCGGGGCGAAGTCCGGATCGTCCAGGGCCCGGCCCACGTCCCGCAGGGAGAGGCCGAGGGAACGCAGGCTCTCGATGTGGAAGACCCGGCGGATGTCGTCGTCGGAGTACTCCCGGTAGCCGGAGCCGCTCCGGGCGGTGGGCCGGACCAGGCCGAGCGACTCGTAGTGGCGGAGCATGCGGGCGCTGACGCCGGACCGTCGTGCCACCTCACCGATCAGCACCGCTGTCGCCGTCCTCCTTCCGGCCGTCCGGGCCGAGCACCGCGACCCGCTTGGCCTCTTCGAGCGCGTACGCGAACCCGGCCTCCGGGTCGCGTCGCAGGTGCTCCGTCGCGTGGGCGTGGGCGCGTACCCGGGGTTCCGGGGAGGTCATCGCCGTCCGCAGGACGGGCGGCGCCGTCTCGTCGAGCGCGATCAGGGCCCGGCTGAGGCTGAGCTGCGTCGGGTGCTCCCCGCGGCCGAGCTGTGTCGCCAACGCTACCGCCAGGGCGGCCCGCTCACCCTCGGGGACCAGCACGACCGCCGCCCGCCAGGCGCTGCGGGCGACCTCGTCGTCGGCGTCGGTCAGCAGCTCGCGGGTCAGCGCGGGCCACGCGCGCCGGTCGCCGATCTTGGAGAGGGTGTGCAGCGCCTGGCTGCGGGCCTGGGCCTGCGGCGAGGCGAGCTCGTCGAGCAGCAGGGGCAGGGTCACGTCGGCCGGCTGGCGGGTGAGAGCCCAGGTCAGCGTCTCGCGGACGGAGAAGTCCGGCTCCACCGCGCACCGGGCCACGAGCGCGGCGACGAGGGCGGGGTGCGGGTTCGTGCCCGCGGCCAGCGCGGCCCGCAGCCGGACCGACGCGCTGTCCGCGGCGAGCCCCTCGGCTGCGCGCGGCGGGTTCTGTGTCTCCTGGGTCATGGGTGACCACCTCCTCCACCGCAGTGAAGGCCTTGCCACCGTGTCAAGGTCAAGCGCCCCGCCCCCGGGTGGGGCGGGGCGGGTTCGCCGGAGGCGTCAGTGGCCGCGGGCGATCCACTCCTGGAGGTGCGGGGCCTCGGCTCCGATCGTCGTGCCGTCGCCGTGCCCGGTGAGGACCTTCGTCTCGGGCGGCAGCGTGAGCAGGCGGTCCCGGATCGAGTCCACGATCGTCGGGAAGTGGGAGAACGAGCGGCCCGTCGCGCCGGGGCCGCCCTTGAAGAGGGTGTCGCCGGTGAAGACGGTCGCCAGGCCCGGGTCGTAGAGGCAGACCGCGCCGGGCGCGTGCCCGGGGGTGTGCAGGACCCGGAGGTCCGCCCCGGCCGCCTCGATGACCTGTCCGTCGAGGAGGTGCGCGTCGGGGTCGCGGTCGGGGTGGGTCTGCTTCCACAGCGACAGGTCGTCGGGGTGCAGCCAGATCGTGGCGCCGGTGCGCTCCGCGAGGGCGGGCGCGGCGTCGATGTGGTCGTTGTGGGCGTGGGTGCAGACGATGGCGGTCAGTCTGCGGTCGCCGACGGCCTCGGCGATGGCGTCGGCGTCGTGGGCGGCGTCGATGACGACGACCTCGTGGTCGTCGCCGACGAGCCAGACGTTGTTGTCGACGTCCCAGGTGCCGCCGTCGAGGCTGAACTGGCCGGAGGTGACGAGGCGTTCGATGCGCGTGGTCATCAGAGCACCACCACCGAGCGCAGGACGTCGCCCTGGTGCATCCGCTCGAACGCCTTCTCCACGTCGGTGAGTTCGATGGTCTCCGTGACGAACGCCTCCAGGTCCAGGCGGCCCTGGAGATGCAGGTCGATCAGCATCGGGAAGTCCCGGGAGGGCAGACAGTCGCCGTACCAGGAGGACTTCAGTGCGCCGCCGCGGCCGAAGACGTCCAGGAGCGGCAGTTCGAGCTTCATCTCGGGGGTGGGGACGCCGACGAGGACGACGGTGCCGGCCAGGTCGCGGGCGTAGAAGGCCTGCTGGTAGGTCTCGGGGCGGCCCACGGCCTCGATGACGACGTCGGCGCCGAAGCCTCCGGTGAGCGACCGGATCGTCTCCACCGGGTCGGTCTCGCGTGAGTTGACGGTGTGCGTGGCGCCCATGGCGCGGGCCTTTTCGAGCTTGCGGTCGTCGATGTCGACGGCGATGATCTTCGCCGCGCCCGCCAGGTTCGCGCCGGCGACGGCGGCGTCGCCGACCCCTCCGCAGCCGATGACCGCGACGGTGTCACCGCGGCCCACGTTGCCGGTGTTGATGGCGGCGCCGATGCCGGCCATCACACCGCATCCCAGCAGACCCGCGACCTGCGGGGAGACGGCCGGGTCGACCTTGGTGCACTGGCCCGCGGCGACCAGGGTCTTCTCGGCGAAGGCGCCGATGCCGAGGGCCGGGGAGAGTTCGGTGCCGTCGGTGAGCGTCATCCTCTGCTTCGCGTTGTGGGTGTCGAAGCAGTACCAGGGCCGCCCGCGCAGACAGGCACGGCAACGCCCGCACACCGCACGCCAGTTGAGGACAACGAAATCGCCGGGCTCGACCTCGGTGACGCCGTCGCCGACCGACTCGACCACGCCCGCCGCCTCGTGGCCCAGCAGGAAGGGGAAGTCGTCGGAGATTCCGCCCTGTTTGTAGTGCAGATCGGTGTGGCAGACACCGCAGGCCTGGATCTTCACGACGGCCTCGCCGGGCCCCGGGTCGGGCACGACGATCGTCTCCACCCTGACCGGTTCGTCCTTGCCCGGTGCGATCACGCCGCGTACCTGCTGCGCCATGGTGCTGCCTCTCTTCCTCAGACCGGAGTGCGTCCGGTTCGACCCTACGCGCGACTGATCGGAAACGGCGTGTCCTGGCGGAAAGCCGCTCAGGCGCGCAGCACCGCTCCCAGGGAGGTGGCGGGATGCCCGGTCAGGTCCTCGATCGCGCTCGTCACCCCGGCGAGGGAGCCGTCGGCGACGGCCGTGTAGGTGGAGACCCAGGCGTCGAGCTGCCAGTCGGGGGCGCCGTGGCCCCGCCGGGAGGCGTACGCCTCCTCGACCGTCTCCGGTACGTACGTCACCGGGCGCCCCGTGACGGCGGTCAGGGTGGCCGCCACGTCGGCGAATCCGAGCGCCTCGGGGCCGGTCAGTTCGTAGGTGCGGCCGGTGTGCGGGCCCGGGGCGCGCAGCACCGCGACGGCGGCGTCGGCGATGTCGTCCTGCGCGACCACGGCGGCCCGGCCTTCGCCCGCCGGACCGCGGATGGCGCCGTCCTCACCGACGAGCGCGGGCATGAAGTCGGCGTACAGGTTGTCCCGCAGGAAGGTGAAGGGGATGCCGCTGGCGCGCAGGTGCTGCTCGGTGTGCCAGTGGTCGCGGGCCAGGGTGAAGGTGGCGTCGGGGGCGGCGCCGTAGAAGGAGATGTACACCAGGTGGGCGACCCGGGCCGCCGCCGCGGCGTCGATGAAGGTGCGGTGCTGCTGGACCCGGTCGGGGGTCTCGGAGGCGGAGACCATCAGGACGTGGTCGCCGGCGCGCAGGGCGCGGGTGACGGCGCCCGGGTCGTCGTAGGCGCCGGGCAGGGCGGTGGCGCCGGGCAGTTCGGGGGCCCGGGACGGGGTGCGGACCAGGAGGGTCTGCTCGACGCCGGCGGCGGCCAGCCGCCGGGCTACGCGTCCGCCGAGGCGGCCGGAGGCGCCGGTGACGGCGTACGTGGGAGCCATGGGTTCTCCTGGGGCGGCGTGGGGGTGGGACTCGATCCCTATCAGACATGTGTGCGGAGCACCTCTCGGCGACACGCCCGCCACCGCCCGGCCGGTCAGTGGAGGGGGCCCGCGCGCGGCGCCCGGGGTCCGTGCCGCGGGGCCGCGCCCGGGGTGAGTTCGAGGAGGCGGACGACCCGGTAGCGGTGCGGGCGGAAGGGCTCGTAGAAGGGCTCGACCTCGTCGTCGTGGAGCGGGCGGCCGAGCAGGGCCACGCCGGTCAGGGTGGCGAGGTGGTAGTCGCCGAGCGGGAGGGCGTCGGCGTCGCCGAGGGCACGGTGGCCGACCTGGGCGGCGGTCCACGCGCCGACGCCGGTGAGGTTCGCCAGCACGGCGTAGGCGCGTTCCGGGTCGTCGGCCGCCCGTTCGAGCCGTGCCGCGTGGCGGGCGGCGGCCACGACGGTGGCGGAGCGGTGCAGGTCCACGCCGGCCCGGCGCCACTCCCAGCTCGGGACGGTCCGCCAGGCCTCGGGCGTCGGGGGCAGCCGCATGCCCTCGGGGGCGGGGCCGGGGGGCGGTCCGCCGTACGTCCGGACCAGGCGGGCGAAGGAGGCGGCCGCGTCGAGGCCGACGACACGTTGCTCCAGGACGGCGGGGACCAACGCCTCGAACAGGCGTCCGGTACGGGGCACCCGCAGCCCCGGCAGCCGGTGCACCGCCCGCCGCAGTACGGGGTGGCGGGGCCGGAACAGCTCCGGCCGGTCCTCCTCGCCCAGTTCACGCCGGACGGAGTCGGCCAGTTCGGCCGCGCCGGGGCCCCAGAGGTCCACGTGGAGGTCGTCCAGGCGCCGCTGGCGGACGCGGTAGGTGACCGGCCCCGAGGCGGTGAGCGCCGTGCGCCACAGCGAGCCGTCGGTCTCCTCGCGGTGCGTCGGGTCGTAGGGGCCGCGGCGCAGGCTGCGCAGGGTCAGCCCGGCGTCCACGGGGAAGCCGGGCTGCCAGCGCACCGAACGATCCGGGGGCTGCGGCATCGGATCGGTCACGGTCTCCCAGGGGACATGCCGAGGGCCGCCCGGCTGAGCGGACGGCCCTCGGGGGTGCGGCGGTCAGTACTGAATGCCCGGGAGCAGACCGGTGACCGGCGCGGCCAGGTCGGTCACCTGGTGCAGCTGGTTCAGTTCGTGGACCCGGTTGAGCTGGCCGAGCTGCGCGGAGGGCCGCGGGACGGCCGCCTCGTGCTGCTCGGGGATGTCGCTCACGGCGAGCGAGTCGAGCATGCTCATCGGGCTGAGCGACCCGGTGTCCGGGGCCTTCGACTCGGCCGCGCCGGCCAGGGGCGCGGCGAGGCCGGTGACCGCGGCGGCCAGACCGACGGCGGCGGCGATGCGTCGTGTTGAGATCATGTCCGGAGCAACGCCGGCGGGCCGGTCGCGGACACGGGCGCGCGGCGCGGCTCACTCGTCAGGCGGACCGCGGTGGCTGCGCTTGCCGAGGCCGCCGGCCCGGAGGAGCCTCGAAGGAGAGGCCGGCGCGGCCCTCTCCCCCGAGGCCGCGGGCCTTCGAGGAGGTCACCATGGGCACCGCGGCACGCTCCGGATTCGACACCGAGGTCCTGCGCCGGGGCATCGAGGGAGACACGGCGGCGGCACTGCTGTCGCTGTACGCCGACGACGCCGAAATGCGCGTCGTGGACCGCAACACCCAGCCGAGCAGTCCCCGGGTCCTGCACGGCCGTGACGAGATAGGCGAGTTGCTCGCGGACGTATACAGCCGGGACATGACCCACAAGATGGAGCGGTGCGTGGTCGACGGCGACAACGTGGCGTACAGCGAGAGCTGCCGGTACTCGGACGGGGTGCGGGTGCTGTCGGAGTCCATGCTCACGCTGCGGGACGGCAAGATCGTCGAACAGACCATGATCCAGGCATGGGACGAGTGACCGCACGGCTGCCGAGGATCCGGATCTCCACCCGGATGACCTGGACCTTCTCGGCACAGGCGGGCATGGGGCGGCCCCGCCCGGCGCGCGTCCGGCGGGCCCGGCCCCGGTCCGCGGCGGGCCGGCTGGCGTCCGCCGCGCTGCTGCGGTCGGTCCTGCGCGGCGCGCGGGCGCGGCGACTCCCCGCGGCGCCGCCCCGTCCACGCCGCCTCAGACACCGCTGAGCAGCCACACGGCGCCGGTCGGCTCACCCCTCTTCCCAGCCCACCGGCCGCAGCATGGCGAGGAGTTGCCGGACGAGTTCGTCCACGACCTCGTCCAGCGTCGCGTCCAGCCAGCCCGCGCTCCAGTCGTGCAGCAGCCCGTTGACGCTGCCGATGAACGCCGTGGCGGCGAGACGGTGGTCGCGTCGTGCCGCCTCGCCCCGCTCGGCCGCCGCGTGGGCCTCGGCGCAGATCAGGTCGACCCAGCGGGAGCGTCGGGCGAGGCGCTGCTCCTCCAGCCGGGGGCTGACCCCGACGATCTCGACGAAGGTGATGCGGACCCGGCGCGGATCGGCGGTGACATGGGCCGCGTAGGCGCGGAAGATCGCGGCGGCGCGCTCGGCCATGGGCGCGCCGCCCACCTGCGCGGCGCGCGCCAGGACCGCCTGTTCGGTCAGGTCGTTCACCTGGAGGTGGAGGGCGGCCAGGACGTCCTCCAGGGTGCGGAACTCCTCGTAGAACTGCCGGGTGGACAGTCCGGCGGCCTCGCTGAGCGCCGCGACGGTGGTGGCGCGGTAGCCCGGGGTGTCACCGAAGAGGCGGAGTGCCGCGTCGAGGAACCGGTCGCGTCGCTCGGCCTTGCGTTCCGCCGCCGATCTGCCGCCGTAACGTCCGGTCGGTGCCCTGAGCCTGCCCGCCAATGTCTCTCCCCTCCTGGGCCGTCCGCCATTGTGTGGTGTGCACACGCTTACCGAGAAGGCCCCGGAGGGGAACCCGTGCCGTTCACCTCCCCGCGGCCCAGGCGGCGAGTTCGGACCTGGCGGCGGCCAGCAGTTCCGCGGAGGGGGCCGAGGCGCCGTTGGTCACCAGGGCGAAGTGCGGGGCGCCGGAGTCGGTGTCGGTCAGCAGCAGCCGGCGGCTTCCGGTGCCGCCGGGTTCGGGGGCGACGGCGACGGGGGTCGTCGAGGTGTACGCCGGTGGGGCGTGCACCGTGCCCAGGTCGGAGACGACCGTGGTGGAGCCGGTCGGGAAGGACGCCGGGAGGTGGAGTTCGGTCGGTGCCGAGCCGTCGCCGGAGCGCCACATCAGCAGTCCGTACTGGCCGGTGCCGACCAGTCGGGCCACCTGGGGCAGCGAGGCGGGCACCGGGTTCCAGGTGAGGGTGGTGGAGCCGTCCCGGGAGCGGTCCTCGTAGGTGAAGGCGACGGTCGTGCCCGCGGTGGCGCTCGGGTAGAGGCGGTCCAGCAGGCGGGCGTCCTGGCGCAGGACCGGGGTGCCGGAGTCGTCGAGCCGCACCGCCGAGAGGTCCTCGTCGTTCCAGGCGTCCCCGGCGGTGAGCACCTTGTCGGGGTTGCCGTTCATCAGCTCGTGGTGGCGTCCGTGGTAGATGTCCCACTGCCACTGGCTGCCGGACAGGACCGGACCGGACGCCGCCGGGTCGGACCACCAACTCGCGCCCTTCACGCGGGAGTCGAGGGCCTGGTACATCGCCTTGAGCACGGTCGGCGCCTTGTCGGCGACCGACCCGGCCAGCGGATGCCCGAACTCGCTGACGATCCCCGGCGTTCCGGCCGCCGCCGCCCGGTCCCGGACCGTGCCGAAGTCGCCGCTGTACTGCCCGTCCTGCGCCTTGCCCCACATGAAGATCCCTGAGATGGCCTTCTGGTCGTAGAAGTGGGTGTTGAACACATAGCGCGGTCCGAGCCGGCCGGCGTCCAGCAGGCCGCCCTCCTGGCGCTGGAAGTCGAGGTTGGCGTTCCAGAAGAGGTTCGGCTCCACGAAGGCGGGCTTGTCCTGCCAGCCGGCCGCGTCCATGCGCGCCCGGAACCGCTCGTAGAACGGCCACAGCACGTCCCGCTCCCAGGTACGGCTGGTCTGCCCGGAGTCGTAACTCCCCGCGTGCGGTTCGTTGTACGGGTCGAAGCCGACGACGCCGGTGAACCGCGCGGCGCCGAGGTGCTGCCGGAGGTACGTCATCGTCGTCTGCGCGGTGGCGAGGAAGGCGTCCTGGAGGCCGTACGCGTTGTGCCAGAAGTCGTACGACGCCCGTGTGACGGCCTCGTTCTGGGTGATGTTCTGGCCCCAGAACAGGCAGATGCCGCAGGACTCGTCGGGGTAGTTCCCGGCGTCCACCGCCCACTCGGGGGCACCGTCGCCGGTGTACCAGCTGTCGGCGTCGAAGAGGTGGCGGGAGAAGAGGTCCTGGTGGAAGTCGGGGTAGACGCGCAGGCCCGCGTCGAGGAAGGCGCCGATCTGGGCGGTGGCGGCGGACAGGTAGGCCGTGTCGACCTGTCCGCGTACCGGTTCGGCGTAGGCCCAGGAGAGCAGGAAGCGGACCGTGTTGCCGCCGCCGAGGGCGCGCAGCGCGGCCGCTGACTTGCGGGCGTCGGCCACCGAGGCGAACGGCAGCCCGCCGTTCTCGGCGAGCTTGGTCTCGCCGGAGACGTTGTAGCCGCGCAGGACGACCTCACGGCCGTGGCCGTCGGTGAAGCGGCCGTCCCGCACGGTCAGGGGTGTCTCGTCGAACCACAGGGCGTCGGAGAGGGCGGGGGCGGCGGCGGCCGGAGCGGGACCGGCCGCCGTCAGGAATCCGAGGAGGAGGACCAGCACAACGAGCACACGCGCACGTGTAGTCGGCATGTTCACTACAGTCCGGCGGCCGCCCGGTCCCGTCAACACTTCTGACCCACAAGTAAGTTGACTGTTAGTCAGTTCAACTGCCCACTCTCCGGGTCACGTTCAGCAGGTACTCCTTCCGGTTCAGCGGGTTGTGGTCGGTGCGCGCCCGCTCGGGGACGGTTCCCCGGGCGACCGGCGCGTAGTGGTCGAAGGCGCTCTCCAACTCGCCCTCGCCCCGCGTGAGTCCGGGCAGCCGCTGCTCCAGCTCGTGCACCCGCGCGGCCGGCACGGCGCCGTCCAGGACACAGACCGCGCCCCGGGTCCCGGTGGATCCCGGCACCGCCCCGAGCCCGGCCAGCACCGGCAGCAGCGCGCCGAGGGTGTCGGCCGGCGCCCGAAGCCGGAAGCGGTGCATCGGCTCGTGCACCCGCGTGCCCGCCCGCCGCAGCGCCTCGGTCAGCACCAGCGGGGTCAGCCCCCGGAAGTCGTAGCCGGTGCTGGACATGCTCTTGTCGAAGCCCTGGTGGGCGTGGCTCTGCCGGGGCGAGTAGCCGCAGTGCGTGAGGGTGACCGCGCAGTCGGGGACCGCCCAGCCGTGCAGCCCTTGGCCCAGGTTCTCGCGGACGGAGTCCTCGATCGCCTTGAAGAAGGCGTACGGCATGGAGCCGAGCTCCACCTCCAGGGCGAAGGAGACGCCCGCGCCGACCGGGGCCGGCTCGACGCGCAGGCCGACGGTGGCGAGGAAGGGGTTCGGGTCCTTCTTGTTGAACTCGACGGCGCTTCCGGTCCCGGCGGGCCGCTCCACGCACAGAGGTGTGGTCTCCCGGAAGGTGACGTCGAGGCCGTACTCGTCGGCGAGCGTGGCCTGGACGACCTCCTTCTGCACCTCGCCGTAGAGGGAGACGGAGATCTCCCGGCGCCGCTCGTCGTGGCGCAGGGCGATCAGCGGGTCCTGTTCGGCCAGCTGGGTGAGCGCGACGTGCAGCGCCCGGGGATCGGTCCCCGGGCCGGGGACAACAACGGTCTCCAGGGTGGGCGGGGCGAAGAAGCGGCTCTCCGCGGCGCGGGGGCGGCCGAGCGCGTCGCCGATCCGGACGTCGGCGAGCCCCCACAACCTGGCGATGCGGCCCGCGGTAACCGCGTCGCGCCGGACGTCGGAGCCGTGCTCGAAGACGCTGACCGCCGTGACCTTGCCCTCCTTGCGGGCGTCGCCGAAACGGACGGGGGTGCGGACTCCGAGGGTGCCGGAGAACATCCGCGCGTAGGCGATCTTCTCCCCCGCCGGCCCCCGCTCGACCTTGAACACGGTGCCCGAGACCGGGCCGCGCGGGTCGCCGTCGACGGCGGGCAGCAGCTCGCGCACTCCGCCGATCAGCGCGTCCACCCCGGCACCGGTGACGGCCGAGCCGAAGTACACCGGGTGGACCAGGCCCCGGCGGGTCTGGTCGGCCAGGGCGGCGCGCACCCGGCCGTCCGGGACGGTGCCCTCGACGTACGCGGTGAGGAGGCCGTCGTCGTGGTCGGCCAGCGTGTCGAGCGCGGCCGCCCCGAGCGCGGGCGTGAACCGGGCCGCGCGGGTGCCGATTCCGGTGGTGCGGCCCATGGGCACGACGGCGATGTCCAGCCGGGCGGTGAGCGCGCGCAGCAGGTCCTCCTCGCGGGCGCCACGGCGGTCGATCTTGTTGACGAAGACCAGGGTGGGGATGCGCAGCCGCCGCAGGGTCCGCATCAGGACCCGGGTCTGCGCCTGCACCCCCTCGACGGCGGAGACGACCAGCACGGCACCGTCCAGGACGCCGAGCACCCGCTCCACCTCGGCGATGAAGTCCGGGTGGCCGGGGGTGTCGATGAGGTTGACCGTGACGTCGTCGACCGGGAAGGAGACGACGGCGGACTTGATGGTGATCCCGCGCCGGCGCTCCAGCGCGAGGGTGTCGGTCCGGGTGGTCCCGGCGTCGACGCTGCCGATCTCGTCGATCACGCCGACCGAGTGCAGCAGGCGCTCGGTCAGGCTGGTCTTACCGGCGTCGACATGGGCGAGGATTCCTAGGTTGAGCAACGGCACGGAGCGTCATGTCCTTCGATGAGGGGGTCGTTCCTTCCTGGGGGGACATGAACGGAGTTCGCATCGGGGCTCCTTCTCGCGTGCCGGGTGGATCGGGCGCAGTCCAGCAGGTGCGGGAAGCCCGCGGCAATGGATTAACGCTCAACCACATCTGGTGTCCGGCGGGGCAGGGCGGGCGGTGCGATCGTGGTGAGGGAGGTGTCCGGGTGTCCGGCGGTGCCGGAGAGAGGAGCGGGCGATGCGTGACGTGCTCCCGGTGCTGGCCGCCTGGTACCGGGCGGGATCGCCGTTCGGACTCGCCACGGTCGTCGCGACGAGCCGCAGCGCGCCGCGCGAGCCGGGGGCAGCGATGGCCGTGGGCCCGGACGACGAGGTCGTGGGCAGCGTGTCGGGCGGCTGTGTCGAGGGGGCCGTCTTCGACCTGGCCAGGGAGGTGGCGGCGAGCGGCGAGGCGCGGCTGGAGACCTTCGGCTACAGCGACGAGGACGCGTTCGCGGTGGGCCTCACCTGCGGCGGCGAGATCACCCTGCTGGTGCGTCCGGTGACGGCCGAGGCCGATCCCTCGTTCGGCGCCGTCGCGGAGTCCGTCGCGGCCCACGCGCCCGTCACCGTCGCCACGGTGGCCGACGGGCCCGCGCCGCGCGGAGGGGCCCTCGCGGTCTGGCCCGAGCGGGTCCTCGGCACGCTCGGCTCGCCGGGCCTGGACGCGGCGGTCACCGCCGACGCCCGCGGTGAACTCGCCCTCGGCGCCACCGCCCTGCGCCACTACGGGCCGCACGGCGAGCGCCGCGAGGACGCGGTCGCGGTCTTCCTGCACTCCTTCGCGCCGCCGCCGCGGATGCTGGTCTTCGGCGCCATCGACTACGCGGCCGCCGTCGCCCGGATCGGGGACTTCCTCGGCTACCGGGTCACCGTGTGCGACGCCCGCCCGGTGTTCGCCACGCCCCGGCGCTTCCCCGAGGGCGTGGAGGTGGTCGTGGACTGGCCGCACCGCTATCTCAGCGGCACCGAAACGGACGGGACCACGGTGATCTGCGTGCTCACCCACGACCCGAAGTTCGACGTGCCGCTGTTGGAGGAGGCGCTGCGCAGGCCCGCCGCGTACATCGGGGCGATGGGCAGCCGCCGTACCCACGAGGACCGGACGCGGCGGCTGGCCGCGGCCGGGCTCACCGCGGCCGAGCTGTCCCGGCTGCGTTCCCCGGTCGGCCTCGACCTGGGCGCCCGTACCCCCGAGGAGGTCGCCGTGTCGGTCGCCGCCGAGATCGTCGCCCTGCGCTGGGGCGGCAGCGGCGCCCCCCTCACCGGGACCCGGGGCGCGATCCATCCCGCGCGCTAGGTGTGTTTCGAAAGTCCCGCCTGCCCCGCGACGCCTCCCACGGACCCCGGACCGCCGTCGCGACCCGCCCGGGACGCGTCCCGCCCCCGATCTCACCCGAACGGCCCCACCACGTGTCCCTTCGGAACCGGCGTCCCGCTACCGGGGCGGCAGCCGGTGCAGTTCCACGTCGGTGAGGAGGCCGTCGGCGACCGACGCGGTGAGGTAGGTGCAGTGCGGCTGACGGCGGCGGTCCGTCGGGGAGCCCGGGTTCAGCAGCCGCAGCCCCGTGGCCGCGGTGCTGTCCCAGGGGATGTGGCTGTGGCCGAAGACCAGGACGTCCAGCTCGGGGAAGCGGGCGGCGCAGCGCGTCTCCCGGCCCTGGGCGGGGCCGGTCTCGTGGACCACGCCGAACCGCAGCCCGCCGAGTTCGGCGAGGGCCACCTCGGGGAGCCGGGCGCGCAGTTCGGGGCCGTCGTTGTTGCCGTACACGGCGACCAGGCGGCGGCTGTCGCGCTCCAGCAGGTCGAGGGTGGCCGTGTCGACCCAGTCCCCCGCGTGGATCACCACGTCGGCGCGCGGGAGTTCGGCGAGGAGCGGGCCGGGAAGTGCGCGGGCGCGCTTGGGCAGATGGGTGTCGGACATCAGCAGCAGACGCACTCCGACAGGCTACGGGCGCCGGGCGGACAAAGGTGGCAAGGCGGCGGGAGAGGGTTAGCATCGGGCCAGGCATACCGTGCCGCACCCACCGTGCCGCACCCAGCGAGGCAGCCGACGACCCGAGGGGACTTCGAGCGCGATGCCGGTCAAGGTCAGCGTCATCGTCCCCGTCTACAACCCGGGGGCCTACATCGAGGAGTGCGTCTCCTCGCTGCTGCGGCAGTCCCTGCCCCCGGACGCCTATGAAGTGATCTTCGTGGACGACGGTTCCACCGACGACACGCCCGGCCGGCTCGACGAGCTGGCCGCCGAGCACCCGCGGGTCACGGTGCTGCACCAGGAGAACTCCGGCTGGTCCGGCAAGCCCCGCAATGTCGGCATCGAGGCGTCCCGCGGCGAGTACGTGATGTTCGTGGACAACGACGACCATCTCGGCGACGAGGCCTTGGAGCGGATGTACGACTACGCCGTCGCCAACGACGCCGACGTGGTCGTGGGCAAGATGGCCGGTCAGGGCCGCGGGGTGCCGGTGGAGCTGTTCCGCCACAACCATCCGCGGGCCACCGTGGAGAGCGCGCCGCTGATCGACAGCCTCACCCCGCACAAGATGTTCCGCCGGGCCTTCCTGGACCGCATCGGCCTGCGCTTCCCCGAGGGACGCCGCCGCCTGGAGGACCACGTCTTCGTCACCGAGGCGTACCTGCGCGCGGAGAACGTCTCGGTGCTCAGCGACTACGTCTGCTACTACCACGTCCGCCGGGAGGACGCCTCCAACGCGGGGTTCCAGCGCTTCGACCCGGTCGGCTACTTCAAGAACCTGCGCGAGGCGCTCGACGTGGTCGAGCGGTACACCGAACCGGGCCCCCTGCGCGACCGGCTCTTCCGGCGCTGGCTGCGGGTGGAGATGGTCGAACGGATGCGCGGCAAGCGGCTGTTGGCGCTGCCGGGCGACTACCGCAAGGAGCTGTTCCGGGAGATCCACTCCGTCGTCGTCGAACGCTTCGGGCCCGGCGTGGCGGCCGGCCTCCCGCCGACCCAGCAGGTCGTGGCCGCGCTGATCGCCGCCGACCGGCTGGGCGAGGTGGAGGAGTTCGCCGAATGGGAGGCGGGCATCGTCCTGAAGGCCGTCCCCGAGGAACTGCAGTGGGCCGACGGCGCGCTGCGGGTGTCCTTCGCGGCCGAGTACCACGCGGGCGGCGCGCCGCTGACGTTCAGTTCGGCGGGCGGCGGCGACCCGCTCTCGACGCCGCCGAAGGACGTGGCCGAGGCCATCGCCCGGGTGGGCGCCGACACCCTCTCCCGGTTCGGCACGGCCGCCGCCGACCTGCTGCTGCGCCGGCGCTCCAGCGCCGCCCAGTACTTCCAGCCGGTGCAGTTCACCCGTGAGACCGTGCCGACCGAGGACCCGGGCCGCTTCCGGCTGGTGCTGCGGGCGACGGCCACCGTGGACCCGGCGACCGCGGCCGCGGGCGCGGCCCTGACCGGCGGGCTGTGGGACGCGGTGGTACGGGCCCGGCTGGGCGGCTGGACCAAGGAGTGCCGGCTGGCCCCCGCCCGGGGCGCCGAGCGGCCCACCGCGATCGCCGTCGTCACGGCCGGGCACGTGGCGCTGCCGTACTGGACCGCCCGGCACAACTCGCTCGCCGTGGACGTCGACCGGGCCAGCCGGAGTCTCGGGCTCGGCCGCCTCACGCCGGAGCGGGTCTCCGTCGTGGACGGCCGGCTGACCGTGCCTGTGCCCTTGCACGTGCCCGCCGACACGCCCGTCCTGCTGCGGCTGACCGCGAAGGGCCGGACCCTGCCCGTGCCCGGCACGCTCTCCCCCGGACCCGACGGTCCCGGAGCACTGCTGACGGCCGATCTGCCGGTCCCCTCGATGGGCGGGACCACCTGGCGGGTGGCGCTCGCCCCGGTCCCGGACGCGCGCGAACCGCGGGTGCTGGCGCTGCCGTTCGCGCTGCACTCCGGGGCGCTCGGGGTGCAGGCCCGGCGCAGACCCCGCCCGGGGCCGCTGCGCAGACTCGTACGCAAGGCGAGGGCCCTGTTCGGGTCCGCTCGGAGGTGACGGCGTTGCGCTCACTGGGGATCGAGGGTGCCTGGGTGCTGGAGCCCAAGGTGTTCCCGGACGACCGGGGCAGCTTCCACGAGTGGTACCGCGGCGAGGAGTTCCGCGAGGCCACCGGCCACGACCTCACGCTCGCGCAGGCCAACTGCTCCGTCTCCCGGCGGGGCGTGGTGCGCGGGGTGCACTTCTCCGACGTGCCGCCCGGTCAGGCGAAGTACGTCACCTGTGTGCGCGGCGCCGTCCTGGACGTGGTGGTGGACCTGCGCACCGGTTCCCCCTCGTTCGGGCAGTGGGAGGCGGTCCGGCTCGACGAGGACACCCGGCACGCGGTGTTCCTCTCGGAGGGCCTCGGCCACGCCTTCATGGCGCTGAGCGACGACGCCACCGTGGTCTACCTGTGCTCCACGGGCTACGCGCCCGATCGGGAGCACGGCGTGCACCCGCTCGACGCGGACCTGGACCTGCCCTGGCCGGCGGGGATCGAGCCGGTGCTGTCGCCGAAGGACGCCGAGGCGCCCTCCCTGTCCGAGGCGCTGCGCGCCGGGCTCCTGCCGTCCTACGAGGACTGCGCCGCCCGGCTCCGGGAGCTGCGGGCCCGCTGAGCGGGGCACGCCGGACGGTCCCGGCGGGCCCGCCCGGCGGGACGCTCAGTTGACGGTGAGCTCCTCCAGGGCCCGGCGCAGCGGGTCCCAGCCGCGGGAGCGGCGCAGACCCAGGTTGCGGGCGCGGGCCAGGGGGCGCCAGAAGCTCGCCCGGAGCAGTTCGTCGGGGCGCACGGCGCCCGTCCGCTCCAGGATCGACTCCGGCACCTTCTGCGGGTCGGGCACGTCGTACTCGGCGAGGATCTCGTCGTAGCGGTCGCTGAGCACGGTGCTGGCGGGGTCGGCGCCGAACACGACGAGCTGGCCGGTGGGCTGGGTGTCCACGAGGAGCGTGACCAGGTCGGAGCGGAACCGGGTGAGGATCTCGACGAGCTTGTAGACGTCGCCGGTCCAGGCGCCGGTGTGCCGGTCGCGGGCCGCCTCGTCGACGTTGCGCGGGAGCATGTCGTCGAAGACGATCACGCTGGCCCAGTCGGAGTGCCGCTCGACGTTGATGAAGTCCCGCAGGGCGTACTCGAACAGGTGCATGCCGTCGATGAAGGACAGGTCCAGGGTGGTGCGCCGCCAGTGCCCGACCGGGCTGCGGCCGCGGCGCAGGTTGCGGACCGGGTGGCGGCCGCCCTTGAGGTGGGCGAGGGGGTTGTCCCGGGCGAAGAAGTCGTCGCTGGTGGCCTTCACCAGGTGGACGTCGCAGCGGATCTCCGTGACGACCTTGAAGGCGGGGTCGACGGCGATGCTGGGCACCCGGGACAGCCGCAGGCTGCGGCCGTCGTTGACCCCGATCTCCAGGTAGTTGCGGTTGGCGGTGGCCTTGTGCAGTTCCCGCAGGAACTCATGGCGTTTCACGAAGGGGACTCCTTGCGGATGCGGGGAAGTGCCTCGTGCAGGGCGGAGCGCCAGTCCCGCGGCGGCGGCCGGCCGATGGACTGCCAGCGGCCGTGCGCGAGGACGCTGTACTCGGGGCGGGGCGCGGGCCGGGCGTGGGCCGCGCTGTCGGTGGGGCGCACCCGGTCGGGGTCCGCGCCGAGCAGCAGGAACACCTCACGGGCCAGGTCGTACCAGGTGGTCTCGCCCGAACTGGTCGCGTGGAGGACGCCGTTGACGCCGGTTCCGACGCGGGGGCCGAGGTCGGCGACGAGGGTGGCGACGTCGGCGCTCCAGGTCGGCTGTCCGCGCTGGTCGGCGACGACGTCGACGGTGGGCCGCTCCGCCTCCAGGCCGATCATGGTGCGTACGAAGTTCCGGCCGTGGACGCCGTACAGCCAGGCGGTGCGCAGGACGACCGAGGCGTCG
This sequence comes from Streptomyces sp. NPDC048002, assembly GCF_040653275.1. Classification (NCBI taxonomy): domain Bacteria; kingdom Bacillati; phylum Actinomycetota; class Actinomycetes; order Kitasatosporales; family Streptomycetaceae; genus Streptomyces; species Streptomyces sp. NPDC048002. The sequence continues at coordinate 134,381 of NZ_JBEZNL010000011.1, forward strand.
GGGAGTTCCTCGCGCACGGCGACTTCCCCGGCGAGCTTGGTGCGGCCGTAGGCGGTGCGCGGGGCCGGCGGGTGGTCCTCCGGGTACGGCGTGGTGCGGGACCGGCCGGAGAAGACGTAGTCGGTGGAGAGGTGCACGAGCCGCGCGCCGTGGGTCGCGCAGGCGCGGGCCAGCAGGCGCGGGCCGTCCCCGTTGACGCGCAGGGCCGTGGCCTCGTCCCGCTCGGCGTCGTCGACGGCCGTGTACGCGGCGCAGTTGACGACGATCTCCGGCCGGTGCTCGGCGAACGCCTCCTGCACGGAGCCCGGTTCGGTGATGTCCAGGCGGTCGTGGCCCGCCGGGGTCACCTCTTCGCCTCGTGCGCGGAGTTCGGCGAGGACGTCGTGGCCGAGCATGCCGCCCGCGCCGGTGACCAGCCACCTCATCCGCGCTCCTCCCCGACCCGCCGCTTCAGCGGCTCCCACCAGGCGCGGTGTTCGCGGTACCAGTCGACGGTGGCGGCCAGCCCGGTGCGGAAGTCGTGGCGGGGGGTGTAGCCGAGTTCGGTGCGGGCCTTGCTCCAGTCGACGGAGTAGCGCAGGTCGTGGCCCTTGCGGTCGGGGACCCGGGTCACCCGGTCCGGGCCGGCCCCGCAGGCGTCGAGCAGCAGGCCGGTGAGTTCCCTGTTGCTGAGTTCGGTGCCGCCGCCGATGTTGTAGATCTCGCCGGGCCTGCCCTGGGTGCGCACGAGTTCGACGCCCTGGACGTGGTCGTCGACGTGGAGCCAGTCGCGGACGTTCAGGCCCTCCCCGTAGAGCGGGACCTGTTCGCCGTCGAGGAGGTTGGTGACGAAGAGCGGGATGACCTTCTCGGGGAACTGGCGGGGCCCGTAGTTGTTGGAGCAGCGGGTGACCCGGACGTCCAGGCCGTGCGTGTGGTGGTAGGCGAGGGCGAGCAGGTCGGAGGAGGCCTTGGAGGCGGAGTACGGGGAGCTGGGCAGCAGCAGGTCCCGTTCCGTGGAGGAGCCGGTGGCGACCGAGCCGTACACCTCGTCGGTGGAGATGTGCACGAAGGTCGAGACGCCGCCGCGCAGGGCGCCCTCCAGCAGGGTCTGGGTGCCGACGACGTTGGTCAGGACGAAGTCGGAGGCGCCGGAGATCGACCGGTCCACGTGCGACTCGGCGGCGAAGTGCACCACTTGGTCGGCCTGGCCGGTGAGTTTGCCGACGAGTTCGGCGTCCCGGATGTCGCCCTGGACGAACTCCAGCCGGGGGTGGTCGAGGGGGAGGTTGTCGAGGCTGCCCGCGTAGGTCAGCTTGTCCAGCACGGTGATCAGCGGCGCGTCGGGCGCGTCGGAGGCCAGCAGGGTGCGGACGTAGTGGGACCCGATGAAGCCGGCGGCGCCGGTGACGAGGAGGTTCATGGATGGATCTGCACCTTGCTGTGGTCGCCGAGGACGAATCGGTGGGCGCTGGGGACGTGCTCGGCCGGTGTCACCTCGGCGTGCCGGCCGATCAGGGAGGACTCGATGCGCCCCACGCCGGCGATGGAGGAGTCCCGCAGCACGATGGAGAACTCCAGCTCGCTGTCGGTGATCCGGCAGTTCTCGGCGACGGAGGTGAACGGTCCGACGTAGGAGTTCTCGACGAAGGTCCCGGCGCCGATCACGGCGGGGCCGACGATGCGGGAGTTGACGATCCGGGCGCCCTCCTCGACGACCACCCGGCCGACGGTCTCGGACGCCTCGTCGACCTCGCCGTCGATGCGCCGGTCGAGGCCCTCCAGGACCGTCCGGTTGACCTCCAGCATGTCGTCGACGTTGCCGGTGTCCTTCCAGTAGCCCTCGATGACGGTGCACCGGACGTCGGCGCGGGCGTCGATGAGGTGCTGGATGGCGTGCGTGATCTCCAGCTCGCCGCGCCAGGACGGTTCGATGGAGCGGACCGCCCGGTGGATGGCGGGGGTGAAGAGGTAGACGCCGACCAGGGCGAGGTCGCTCCTGGGGTGCTCGGGCTTCTCCTCCAGGCCCACCACCTGTCCGGCGTCGTCGAGTTCGGCGACGCCGAAGGCGCGCGGGTCGGGCACGTGGGTGAGGAGGATCTGGGCGTCGGGGCGATGACGGCGGAACTCCTCGACGAGGTCCCGGATGCCGCCGACGATGAAGTTGTCGCCGAGGTACATCACGAAGTCGTCGTCGCCCAGGTAGTCCCGCGCGATCTGGACCGCGTGGGCCAGGCCCAGCGGTCGTTCCTGGGGGATGTAGGTGATCTGGAGGCCGAACTTGGAGCCGTCGCCCACCGCTTCCTGGATCTCCGCGGCGGTGTCGCCGACGACGAGGCCGACCTCGGTGATGCCCGCCTGGGCGATGGATTCTAGCCCGTAGAAAAGCACAGCCTTGTTGGCAACCGGGACCAGCTGTTTGGCCGATGTGTGAGTGATCGGCCGCAGCCGCGTGCCGGCTCCGCCGGACAGCACGAGAGCCTTCATCTGGTTCACCATAGCGTCGTTTTCACGTCACTGAATGGTCAGATGTCGGGCGCGCGGCGCCGATGCCGCCGAACGGGGTGGGGGCGTCGGCGGCTCAGTGGTTCAGCGGGATCTCGCTCCACACCTGTTTGCCGCCGCTGACCGGGAGCGTTCCCCAGGCCGCCGACATGGACTCGACCAGCAGGATGCCGCGGCCGCCGGTGGCCTCCCAGCTGATGCTGGTCGGCTTGGCGGGGCTGCGGGGCGAGGTGTCCGCGACGGCGACCCGCAGTCTGCCGTTGACGAGGGTGAGGTAGAGCCGCACCGGGCCCTCGGTGTGCACCAGGGCGTTGGTGACGAGTTCGGAGACCACCAGCAGGACGGCGTCCGTGTCGCCGGTCAGGCCCCAGGAGCGCATCGTCCGCCGGGTGAAGCGGCGAGCGTGGCCGACCGCCTCCGGCACCCGCCACACCGTCCAGCTCTCCCGGCGCGGGCGTACCTCCATGCCGTCGTAGCGCAGCAGGAGCAGGGCGACGTCGTCGCTGCGGCGGGCGCTGCCGAGCAGGGCGTCGGCGACCAGGCCGAGGTGGGCGGGGTCGGCGTCGGCGAGGTCGCGGGCCAGGCGGTTCATGCCGACGTCGATGTCCTCCTCCACGGACTCCACCAGGCCGTCGGTGGTCAGGGCGAGCAGGGTGCCCGGCCGGAGCCGCAACGGGCTCATCGGGAACTCGGCCTGGGTCAGGATGCCGAGCGGGGGGCCTCCCTCCACCTCGGGGATGTCCGTTGCGCCGTTCGGGTGACGCAGGACCGGTGGCAGGTGTCCGGCGCGGACGCACCAGGCGGTGCCCTCCTCCAGGTCGACGTCGACGTAGACGCAGGTGGCGAAGAGGTCCGTCTCCAGTTCCATCAGCAGTCGGTTGGCGTGGCTGACCACCACGTCGGGCGGGTGCCCCTCGGCGGCGTAGGCGCGCAGCGCGGTGCGCATCTGGCCCATCACGGTCGCGGCGGCCGCGCTGTGGCCCTGGACGTCGCCGATGACGAGGGCCACGTGGTTGTCGGGCAGCGGGATGACGTCGTACCAGTCGCCGCCCAGTTCCAGTCCGGCCGTGCTCGGCAGGTAGCGGGCGACGGCGACCGCACCGGGCAGCCGGGGCAGTCGGCGGGGCAGCAGCTGGCGCTGGAGCATGCCGACCAGTTCGTGCTCGGCGTCGAAGGCGTGGGCGCGCATCAGGGCCTGCCCGGCCAGGCCGGCGGAGGCGGTGAGCAGGGCGCGTTCGTCGGGTCCGAAGTGGTGCGGGGTGTCCCAGCCGATGAGGCAGGCGCCCGCCATCCGGCCGCCCGCGGGCAGCGGCAGGACCGCGAGGCCGCCGGGGCCGACCTCGGCGAGGGCCGGCTCCAGCGAGGCGTCGGCGGGCCAGATCTGGGCGCGGCCCTCGCGCAGGGCGGCGGCCAGGGTGGGCATGGCCCGCACCGGCGCGTCGGGCCATTCGGTGCGCCATTCGGAGCGCCACAGTTCGGGCCAGGACTCGGGGGTGGGCGGGTCGAGGACGGTGACGACGAGCCGTTCGTTCTCCAGCTCGGCGAGGGCGATCCGGTCGGCGCGCAGGGGTTTGCGCAGCGCGGCGACGACGGCCTGGCTGACGTCCCGGACGGTGCCGGCGGTGGCGAGGTCGGCGGCCAGCCGCTGGACGCGGGAGACGTCGGTGACGTCGGAGCGCAGGGTGGAGGCGTCGGCGACGGTCCCGGCGAGCCGGGTCTGGTGCCCCTCGCCGCCGGGCAGCAGCCGGCCGCGCAGTCTGAGCCACTTGGGCGGGCCGGTCGGCTGGAGCACCCGGAACTCCAGCTCGCGTTCCCCGAGGGACATGTGGTCGGCCTCGACGACCGACATCAGGGAGGGCAGGTCCTCCGGCACCGTCAGCCCCAGCAGGGTCTCCACCTTGCCGTCGAACTCGCTCGGCGTGAGGCCGAACAGCGTCAGGATGCCGTCGCCGACGTCGACCCGGCCGGTGTCCATGGCGAGGTTGAAGGCGTCGGCCGGCAGTTCGCCGCCCTCGGCGCGCGAGGCGGGGGCGGGGTAGGCGAGGGTGCGGGCGATCAGCTCCAGGACGGCTCGGTCCCCGGCGTCGAAGCCGTCCGGGGCCTCGCTCACGGCGACCAGGCAGCCGGCCCCGTCCTCGGCCCGCGCGGGCAGCACCGCCAGATGGAAGTCGCCCGCCGTGGCCCGCCGGGACTGCGCCAGGTCGGTCAGCTCCTTCGGCCCGAGCCAGCCGGGGCGCCCGGTACGGGCGGTGTCGGCGATCACGGAGCCGCCGGTGGCGGCGTAGCTGTCCCGCAGCCCGTAGGGGCCGCGGGGGGCGCCCGCCCACTCCACCAGGCACAGCAGCTCGCCGTCCTCGGTGAGGGTGTACACGGCGGCCAGGGCCGCACGCGCGAAGACGAGCGCCTGTTCGAGGATGCGGCGGATCCGGTCGGGCGCCGCCGGGTCGGCGGCGACCGCGTTCAGCGCGTCCTCGGCGCGCCGCCTGCCTGGTCTGCGTCCCGCAGCGCCCTCACCACCCACGTTCGCCATTACAGCGCTTATGGGACATCCGCGCAGCCCTTGCGACCGTTCCTGCGGTCGAGTGCCGGTGGAGACCTGGAGCCCGCCCCCTGATTCGAAACCGTCCGAACAAGTCTTGACGCATGCGTTCTGCACGGCGATCTGGTGACAGGCGTGTCTGTCCGTGACCATCGGCCCGCTGACAGGCTCGTCACCGGTCCACGAAGGGGGTCGCATGGACAACCGCTACGAGGTGTACGCCCTCGCCGACAGGCACTTCTACGAGACGCCGGACCGGCTGTCGCAGGCCGGGGGCGCGACGCCGGTATTCGAGGCGGCGCGGCGGGCGGTGCCCGAGGGGTGGGCCACGGCGCGGATCGGCGACTGGCTGAACCTGACCCCGCTGGGGGCGGACGGCGCACCGGTGCCCGGTCCGGCCCAGGGCTGGAAGGTCCACGCCTCGGCCACCCGGGCGAACGCGGAGGAGATCGCCGCGATCGTGTGGGACTACTGCGTGCCCCGGCGCATCCCGTTCAAGTTCGTGCCGGGTCCGCATCTGCTGCACCTGCGCAACACGAAGTACGCGGCCCGCGACAGCAGCGGCAAGTTCGTCACCCTCTACCCGGCCGACGAGGAGCAGCTGCACACCGTCCTCGATGAGCTGGGCGACCTCCTCAAGGGGTTCGATGGCCCGTACATCCTCACCGATCTGCGCTGGCAGGACGGTCCCCTCTACGTCCGCTACGGCGCCTTCGCGCGCACCTTCGTCGTCGACGAGCGGGGCACGCTGGTGCCGGCCGTGCGGGACGGCGAGGGGCGCCTGGTGCCGGACCGGCGGGAGCCCTCGTTCCGGGTACCGGAGTGGGTGACGCTGCCGGAGTTCCTCCAGGCGCAGCTGGCGGCGCGGAACACCACGACGGTGGGCGAACTGCCGTACCGGATCGAGAAGGCGCTGCACTTCTCCAACGGCGGCGGGGTGTACGCGGGCACCGACTCCCGCGACGGGCGCCGGGTCGTGCTGAAGGAGGGCCGGCCGCACGCGGGGCTGGCCGCCGACGGGGCGGACGCGATCGCCCGGCTGGAGCGGGAGAGGGGGGCGCTGGAGCGGCTGGCGGGGACCGGTGTGGCGCCCGAGGTGCGGGACTGGTTCCTGCTGGGCGACCACCGCTTCCTGGTGATGGACTTCGTGGCGGGCCGACCGCTCAACTCCCTGCTCGCCGAACGGCACCCCCTGCTCACCCCCGACCCCGACGCGGCGGCGGTGGCCGACTACACGGCGTGGGCGCTGCGGATCCACGCGCGGGTGGAGCGGGCGGTGCGCACCGTGCACGAGCGCGGCATCGCCTTCCACGACCTGCACGTCTTCAACATCATGGTCGCGCCCGACGAGGAGACGGTCTCCCTGCTCGACTTCGAGGCCGCCGCGCCCGCCGAGGAGCGGGGCCGCCAGGTGGTCGCCCACCCCGGCTTCTTCGCGCCGCCCGACCGCAGGGGCACCGACGTCGACCTGTACGCGCTGGCCTGTCTGCGGCTGGCGCTGTTCCTGCCGGTCACCACCCTGTTCGTGGTGGACCGCGGCAAGGCGGCCCACCTCGCCGAGGTGATCGCCGGTCAGTTCCCGGACGTGCCGCGGGAGTTCCTCGACGAGGCGGTGGCGGAGATCACCCGGGACGACGCGCGGCCGACGGCCTCGTACGTCGCGCCCTCCTTCGTGGAGCCGGGCGACTGGCCGCACAGCCGCGGCTCCATGATCAGGGCGATCCTCGCCTCGGCCACCCCGGAGCGCCGGGACCGGCTGTTCCCCGGTGACATCGCGCAGTTCTCCGACGGCGGCGGACTCGGCCTCGCGCACGGCGCCGCGGGTGTGCTGTACGCCCTGGACGCCGTCGGCGCCGAGCGCTACGAGGAGGGCGAACGGTGGCTCCTGGACCGCACCGCCCCGGTACCGGCCGGCACTCCGCTCGGGCTCTACGACGGCCTCGCGGGCGTGGCCCACGTCCTGGACCGGCTCGGGCACCGGCAACGCGCCCTCGACCTGGTCGGGGCGATCCTCGCCGAGCGGTGGCAGAAGCTCTCCTCCGACCTGCGCGGCGGACTGGCCGGACTCGGTCTCGTCCTCGGCGATCTGGCGGACCGCACCGGTGAGCCGGAGCTGCGGGACCGGGCCGCCGAGGCCGCCGACATCGTCGTACGGCGGCTCGCCGAACCGGAGCCCGAGGCGCCCCGGCGGCGCCGGGCCGGGCTGCTGCGCGGAGCGAGCGGTCCCGCGCTGTTCCTGCTCCGGCAGTTCCAGCGGACCGGGGACCCGGCGCTGCTGGCCGCCGCCCGTGCGGCGCTGCGCCGGGACCTGGAGTGCTGCGCGGTCCACGCGAACGGCGCCGTGGAGGTCGACGAGGGCTGGCGCACCCTGCCCTACCTCGGCGACGGCAGCGCGGGCATCGGGACGGTGCTGGACGACCTGCTCGCTCTGGATCCCGACGCGGCGGCCGAGTTCGGGCCGGCCCGGACCGGCATCCTGACCGCCGCCACCTGTCGCTTCTACGTCCAGCCCGGCCTCTTCCAAGGCCGCGCCGGACTGATCCTGCACCTCGCCCGCACCGAGGATCCCCGGCTGGCCGGGCAGATCGCCGGGCTCGGCTGGCTCGCCATGTCCTACCAGGGGCACCTGGCCTTCCCCGGGCACCAGATGATGCGGCTCTCCATGGACCTCGCCACCGGAACGGCGGGATGTCTGCTCGCGCTGGCCGGCGCCCACGGCGCCCGGCCCGGAGCACACCTGCCGTTCCTGCCGCCGCTCGGGCGGCCCCCAGAGCACGGTTCCGCGACCTGACGGAACCGTGGCGCCACCCCGTCCCCACACCCGTGGACGACGCCGACGAAAGGAAGACGACATGGCCCTTCTCGACCTGCAGGCGCTGGAGACCGAAGAGCAGTTCACCGGCGCCCAGAGCACCCTGAGCCTGCTCTCCTGCGTGAGCGCGGCCAGCATCACGCTCTGTCTCTGACCGGCACCGTTGATCCACGGCTCCGGGTCGCCCGCCCTGGCGGGAGGGCGGCCCGGAGTCCCGCGCACCGAGGGGCGTTATGGCAGAGGACAGGAACGCGCTGCCCGGGCGTCTCGGTCCGGCCCCCTTCCGCTGGGCCGCCCTGTGCCTGCTGGGCACGGCCGCGACCGGCGCCGCTCTGCTGCTGCCCGCGGCGCTGGGCCGCGCCCTGGACCTGCTGCTCGCCGGTGCCCCGGCGACCCGCTGGGTGCTGTACTGCGCCGCGCTCGTCCTGCTCGTCGTCCTGCTCGACGCCTGCGAGACCGTGCTCACCGGCACCGTCGACGCCCGCACCACGGCCTGGCTGCGCCAGCGGCTCACCGGACATGTGCTGGCCGTCGGCCCCCGGGCCGCCGCCCGCTTCGGCCCCGGTGACCTGGTGGCCCGTCTCGTCGGCAACGCCGCCCAGGCGGGCACCGCCCCCGCCGCCCGCGCGGCCCTGATCGCCTCCCTCGCCGGTCCGGCCGGCGGAACCCTCGCCCTGGCCCTGATCGACCCGTGGCTCGCGGCGGTGCTGCTGGCCGGGGCGCCCGTCCTCGCCCTGCTGCTGCGCGCCCTGAGCCGCGACACCACCGCGTGCGTGACGCACTACCAGCGGGTGCAGGGCCGGATCGCGGCCGCCCTCGCGGAGGCCGTCGGGGGCAGCCGCACCATCACCGCGGCCGGCCTGGCCCGGCAGGAGACCGAGCGGATTTTGGCGCCGCTGCCCGAACTGTCCGCGGCCGGACGGCGGATGTGGTTGGTGCAGGGGCGGGCGGCCGCGCAGGCCGTCGCCGTCGCCCCGCTGCTCCAGCTCGCCGTGCTGGCCGTGGCCGGTGTGCTGCTCGCCCGGCACCGGCTGACGGTCGGCGAGATGCTCGCCGCCTCCCGGTACGCGATGCTCGCCACCGGCGTCGGGATGCTGGTGGCCCAGCTGTCGGGTCTCGCCCGCGCGCGTGCGGCGGCCGGGCGGCTCGGCGAGGTGCTGGCCGAACCCGCCACCGCCCACGGCCGGACCCCGCTGCCGGCCGGAGCGGGCCGGCTGGAGCTGCGCGGCGTGACGGTGCGCAGGGACGACCGGACCGTGCTCGACGGGATCGACCTCGTCGTCCCGGCCGGGACCGCCCTCGCCCTGGTGGGCCGGTCCGGCTCCGGCAAGTCCCTGCTCGCGGCGGTCGCGGGCCGGCTGGCCGATCCGGACGCCGGGGAGGTGCTGCTGGACGGCGTGCCCCTGCGCGAGCTGAGCCACGACGCGCTGCGCCGGTCCGTCGGCTACGCGTTCGAACGCCCCGCCCTGCTCGGCGGGACCGTCGGCGACACCCTCGCCCTCGGCCTCGCCGCCCCCTCCCCCGCCCGGGTCCGCGAGGCGGCGGTACGGGCCCACGCGGACGACTTCGTGCGCCGGCTGCCCCAGGGCTACGCCACCGCGCTCGCGGACACCCCGACCTCGGGCGGCGAGGCGCAGCGGCTGGGACTGGCCCGGGCGTTCGCCCACGGCGGCCGGCTGCTGATCCTGGACGACGCCCTCTCCAGCCTCGACACCGTGACCGAGGCACGGATCACGGGCGCGCTGCTGGGGAAGGGCGACGGTGGGACCCGGCTGCTGGTCGCCCGTCGCGCGGTCACCGCGTCCCGCGCGGACACCGTCGCCTGGCTGGACGGCGGGCGGATCCGGGCGGTGGGACCGCACACGCGGCTGTGGCGCGATCCGGCCTACCGGGCGGTCTTCGCCGAGGCCGGGGAGCCGTCGTGACGAAGGTGCGTCTGGCGCGGTCCGGGGCCGCCTTCCTGCGGGCCCGGTGGCGGGTGCTCCTGCGGCTGGGGTGCTGGTCGGTGCTGGAGACGGCACAGACCTTCCTGACCGGGTACGCGCCCGCGCGGGCCCTGGACGAGGGCTTCCTGGCCGAGCGGCCCGGCGTGGGCCTGATCTGGCTCGCGGTCGCCGGTCTCGGGGTGCTCGCCGGGGCCTTCGGTACCGGCCGGGTGTACGCGGCGGTGGCCGAACTGGTGGAGCCGCTGCGGGACGGGCTGGTACGGCGCGTGGTGGCGCGCGGGGTGCGGGAGGCGGACGGCGGGGCTCTGTCCGGGCTGACGCAGCAGGTGGAGATCGCCCGCGACACCTTCGCCGGGCTGGTCCTGGTGTCGCGCTCCTTCGTGTTCACCACCGTCGGCGCGCTCGTCGGGCTGTTCTCGCTCGACCCGCTCCTGCTGCTGGTGGTGGGGCCGTGTCTGCTCGCCGGGGTGGGGCTGTTCACGGCGGGCCTGCGTCCCCTGGCCCGCCGGCAGGAGGCGTTCCTGGAGACCGACGAGGCGCTGGCGGACCACCTGGGCTCGGTCTGTCCCGGGCTGCGCGACATCACCGCCGCCGGGGCGGAACGGCAGACCGCCGACGCGACGGACGAACGGATCGCCGCCGGACTGCGGACGTCCCTCTCCCTGGCCCGCTGGAGCGTGCTGCGGGTGGCCGCGCTCGCCCTCGGCGGTCAGCTGCCGATCGTGCTGCTGCTCGCCGCGGCGCCCTGGCTGCTCGACCGGGGCGTCACCGCGGGCGCCCTGGTCGGCGCGCTCGCCTATGTCACCCAGTCCCTGCTGCCCGCCCTGAGCAACCTGGTGCACGGCCTGGGCACGAGCGGATCGCGGCTGGCCGTGGTGGTGCGGCGGCTGGTGCGCGAGGCCGCCCCCGGCCCCGACGCGCCGCCCGCGGCCCCCGCTCCCCGGGCCGGTGCTCCCGCGCTCGGCCTGTCGGGGCTCACCTTCGCCTACGGTCCGCACAGCGCCCCGGTCGTCGAGGACCTCGACCTCACTCTGGTTCCGGGCGCGCATCTGGCGGTCGTGGGCCCGAGCGGCATCGGGAAGTCCACGCTCACCGCGCTGGTCGCCGGGCTGCTGGAGCCCCGGCGCGGGACGGTCCTGGTGCACGGGCACCCGGCGGCCGGGCCGTGCGGCGCGGCCCTGCGGGTGCTCATCCCCCAGGAGGCGTACGTCTTCGGCGCGACCGTCGCCGAGAACCTCTCCCTGCTGCGGCCCGGACCTGTGCCCGAGGCGGAGCTGCTGGCCTCGGCGGCGGCCGTCGGGGCGGCACCGCTGCTGGACCGGCTCGGCGGTCTCACCGCCCGCGTGGACCCGGCGGCCCTCTCCGCCGGCGAACGGCAACTGCTCGCCCTGGCCCGCGCCCATCTCTCGCCCGCCCCCCTCGTCGTGCTCGACGAGGCGACCTGCCATCTGGACGCGGCGGCCGAGGAGCGGGCCGAGCTGGCCTTCGCGGCCCGGCCCGGCTCCACCCTGGTGGTGGTGGCCCACCGCCTCAGCTCGGCCGCCAGGGCGGACCTGGTCCTCGTCCTCGACGGGCGGGACACCGCCCTCGGCACCCATGCCGAGCTGCTGCGCGGCTCCGCTCCGTACCGCGCCCTGGCCGGGGAGTGGGCGCCCCTGCCCGCCCCGCGCTCAGAGCCAGCCCTCGCCCTGGGAGATCCGGATCGCGTCGATCCGGTTGCGGGCGCCGGTCTTGCGGGTGATGGCCGCCATGTAGTTGCGCACCGTCCCGTGGGACAGGTGCAGGCTCCCGGCGATCTCGGCGACGGAGGCGCCCTCGGCGGCGAGTGACAGCACGCTCAGCTCGCGCCGGGTCAGCGGCATCTCGGCGGCCCTGAGGAAGCCGAAGCCCAGGGAGTCGTTGACGAAGCGCTGCCCCTGGGCGACGCGGCGGATGCCCCGCAGCAGGTCCTCCGGCGAGCCCTCCCGGTCCACGAAGCCGAGGGCGCCGACCTCCACCGCCCGTTTCAGCAGGCCGGGCCGGTTCGTGCCGGCCAGCACCAGCAGCCCCGGCGGGGCCTGGCCCGTGCCCCGGGCGCACAGCTCACCGAGCGGCGGGATGCCGTAGGTGTCCGAGCACTCCAGGTCGGCGGCGCAGACGTCCGGCCGCAGGGACCGCACCCGCGCGGGCGCGCCGCGCCAGGCGCTGTCGAACACCGTCAGGTCGGGTTCGCGGCACAGCCAGTCCGCCAGGACCGCCCGCACCAGACAGGCGTCGTACACCAGAAGCACCCGGATCACTGCCGCCCCTTCTGCCCGCCCGCCGGTCGCCGGTGCTGAGCACGGTTTCCATTGTTGGTGCCCGCGCCCGTCCCCGGGCACGGCGAACCGGCCAACGGGATGCGCGAGGGGCGCACGGCCCGCGCCGGACGCCCCACGCGCGCATCCACTGCCGCTGCATGACGGGAGCGGGGCGGGGTAAGGGGCGCGCTCGCCGTGCGCGTCCTGCGGCCGCCGGGGAGACTTGGCCTCTGGGAGCCGTCACCCGGCCGTACGAGGAGGTGGTCGGCGTGTCCGACGGGCAACCGTCCGCCCAGGCGCCCGCGACGGGCAGGACCCGCGTCGGCCGCCCGCTGCTGTCGCTCGCCCTGGCGTCGATGATGGACGACGTGCACGCGCACTCCGGCGCCGTCTACCTGCGCGCCGCGCAGGAGCCGGTGCTGGAGATGGCGGTGATGGCGGGGCTGCCCCGGGCCTTCGCCGCCCCCTGGGAGCGGGTGGGGCTGAGCGCGCCGATCCCGGTCGCCGACGCGGCACGCGAACGGCGCCTGGTGTGGATCGGCGGCGAGGAGGAGATGGCCCGCAGGTATCCGCGGATCGCCGTCGTCCTGCCGTACCCCTTCGCCCTGGCGGCGCTGCCGGTGGCCACCGACTCCACCACGTACGGCGCGGTCTTCGTGACCTGGCCCGGCTCGCACCCGCCGGAGCTGTCGGCGCGGGAGCGCACCCATCTGACCGCCGCCTGCGAACGGCTCGCCGCCCGGCTGGCCCGAGCGCTGGAGGACAGCGTCCCGCTGCTGCCCGAGCACGACCTGATCGCGGCGCCCACCCTGTCCGGCGCGGCCGGCACGCTCGGCACGGTGGAGTCGGCGCGGATGGTGGCGCGGCTGCCGTACGGCATGTGCTCGCTCGATCTGCACGGCCGGATCGCCTTCGCCAACCCCGCGGCCGCCGAGCTGATCGGCGTACCGGTGAGCGAGCTGCTCGGCACCCAGCTGTGGGCGTCGGTGCCCTGGCTGAACGACCCGGTGTACGAGGACCGCTACCGGGCCGCGCTGATGAGCCAGCAGACCACGTCCTTCGTGGCGCTGCGCCCCCCGGGCGACTGGCTGTCGTTCCGGCTGTACCCCAGCACGACCGGCCTGAGCGTCCGCATCACGCGGGCCAGGGCGGTGGCCGAGATGAACCGCTCGCCCCGGCCGGCCGGGGCGACGCCGTCCCGGCTGGTGACGATCTCCCAGGTCCTCAATCTGACCGGCGCCCTCACGGAGGCGGTGAGCGTGCAGGACGTCGTGCAGCTGGTGGCGGACGAGATCGCGCCGGCCGTCGGCAGCCAGGCCCTGGTGGTGTTCGCCCCGCGCGCGGACCGGCTGCGGGTGCTGGGCCACCGCGGCTATCCCGACCCGCGGGTGGTGGAGCGGTTCGACGGGATGGCGCGCGGCGAGAAGACCCCGGGCAACCATGTGCTGACCACGGGGGTGCCGGCCTTCTTCGAGGACCGGCAGCAGTTGGAACGCCTCTATCCGGCCCGCGAGGCCACCCCGGACGGCTTCGCGGCCTGGGCGTATCTACCGCTCATCGCCTCCGGCCGGCCGGTGGGCACCCTCGTGCTGGCCTTCGACCGTCCGCACGGCTTCCCCGCGGACGAGCGGGCGGTGCTGACGAGCCTCGGCGGTCTGGTCGCCCAGGCGCTGGAACGGGCCCTTCTCTACGACGCCAAGCACCATCTCGCCCACGGTCTCCAGGCGGCGCTGCTGCCGAACACCCTGCCGCCGCTGCCCGGCATCGAGGCGGCGGCCCGCTATCTGCCGGCCACTCAGGGCATGGAGATCGGCGGGGACTTCTACGACCTGGTCCCGGCGCGGGGCCAGGCTGCGGCGGTCATCGGGGACGTGCAGGGCCACAATGTGACGGCCGCGGGCCTGATGGGCCAGATCCGTACGGCGGTGCGCGCGTACACGACGGTCGGGCAGCCGCCCGGGGAGGTGATGGGCAGCACCAACCAGCTGCTCATCGACCTGGGGGCCGATCTGTTCGCGAGCTGTCTGTATCTGCGGCTGGACCCGGACCGCGGCCGTGCGGTGATGGCCCGGGCGGGCCATCCGCCGCCGCTGCTGAAACGACCGGACGGGCGGGTGCGGGTGCTCGACCTGGCCGGGGGGCCGCTGCTGGGCATCGACGCGTCCGCGGTCTACCAGACGACGGAGGTCGACCTGGCGCCCGGCTCGGTGCTGGCCCTGTACACCGACGGGCTGATCGAGTCGCCGGGCACCGACATCGAGGACGCGGTCGCCGACCTCGGCGAGGTGCTGGCGGAGTGGGGGCATCTGCCCCTGGACGACCTGGCGGACCGCCTGGTGGAGTCCGGTACCAGGCCCGGCGGGCGGATCGACGACGTGGCGGTGCTGCTGCTGCGCGCCGAGGAGTGAACCGGCGCGTGCACGGACAGGGATGACCGGCCCTCCCGCCGAAGGGCCGGTCACCCGGACTGTGGGGACGCGTGGGGACGCGTGGGGTCAGGTCAGTGCGACTCGGTCACGCCGTACTCGTCCCCGGCACCCACGCCGGCGTCCTGGCCGGCGCCCGCGTCCTCGCCGCCGACCTCCTCGGCTCCGGCTTCCTCACCGCCGACCTCCTCACCGACGCCGGCCTCTTCACCGGCTTCCTCGCCCGCACCGGCCTCCTCGCCGGCGCCGCCCGCCGCGTCGCCCGCGCCCAGGGTCGCGCCGACCGCTTCCAGCGCGGTCGTGACCGGCTGGAAGAAGGTCTCGCCGCCCACCGTGCAGTCGCCGCTGCCGCCGGAGGTCAGGCCGATGGCCTGGCCGTCCTGGGTGAACAGCGAGCCGCCGCTGTCGCCGGGCTCGGCGCAGACGTTGGTCTGGATGAGCCCGGTGACCGTGCCCTCGGGGTAGTTCACGGTGGCGTCGAGACCGAGGACCTGACCGTCGCTCAGCCCGGTCGTGCTGCCCATCCGGAAGACCTGGAGGCCGACCGTCGCCTCGGCGGCCTGGTTGATCGGGACGATCTGGCCGCCGCCCACGTTGACGTCGCTCGGCGCCTCGGTGGCGGGGTCGTCGTACTTCACGAGTGCGAAGTCGCCCTCGCCGGGGAAGGTGGCCTGGTCGACGGTGGCGATCGGGGCGCCGCCCTGGGCGTCGGACCACTGTTCCGCGGCCACCCCGCAGTGACCCGCCGTCAGGAAGGCCGGGCTGCCGTCGCCGGCGGTGACGTTGAAACCGGCGGAGCAGCGGGCGCCCCCGGCGAAGATGGCGTCGCCGCCGGAGAGGAACGTCTTGAAGGTGCCCTCGGACTTCCTGATGGTCGCCATGCCGGAACCGAGGCTGTCCACGGTCGACTCCAGCTGGTCCCACTTGGCGCCGGTGACGGTGCTGTCGGCGGTGACCAGGATCTTGTTCGTCCGGGGGTCCACGGCCCAGGCGGTGCCGGGGATGGTCGCCTCGGACTTCAGGGTCTGCGCGCCGGCGGCGAGCGCGGGCAGGCTGTTCTCCACCTCGCGGACCTTCGCGCCCGCCTTCTTCGCCTGCACGATGACGTTGTTGTTGTCACCGGAGATCACGTTGACGACGAGCTGCTGGCTGCCGGCGTCGTAGTACGAGCCGGCGAAGGCCTCGCCGAGCAGACCGGCGAGCTGTGAGGCGAGGTCCGAGGCGTCCGCCGCCTTCAGGGTCCTGGGCGCCGCGGCGTCGTCCGAGGCGCCGTCCTGGGACGCGTTGGCGTTGGGCAGCAGGATCGCGGCGGCGCCGAGCGCCGCCACACCGCCCGCCGCTATCGCGGCCTTGCGCTTCGGCATTCGCTTGTGACTCAACCTTCTCGACCTCCTGGGGACGGGGACCGTGCCGCCGTGCGTGCGGCGGCTGTTCGGGGCGCCTGGATGGTCACTGGTACGCGCGCGGCGCTCGGTGTGTTCAATTCCGTTTGCTGGCGCGCGGATCGAAACGCCGATTCGGCCAGCAGCGGGGTTCCGGTGACGGGGGTGGGGACAATCCCCCCATGACGATGACCACCGCTGAAGCCGACAAGATCCTCGCCGACAACTTCGCCCCCTGGGTCCTCGAACTGGGTCTCACCGTGGAGGGCCTGGACGAGCACCGCGCCGTCCTGCGGCTGCCCTGGTCGGAGCGGCTGGCCCGGGAGGGGGGCGCGCTGTCGGGCCAGGCCCTGATGGCGGCCGCGGACACCGCCACGGTGATCGCGGTGTCGGCGGCCCGCGGGGGCTACGGACCGATGACGACCGTTCAGCAGTCGACCACCTTCCAGCGGGCGGTGTCCGGTTCGGATGTCCTGATCGAGGCGGTCGTCACCAAGCTGGGCCGCCGGACGGCGTTCACCGACATCACGGTGACCGACGGCGGCACGGGTGAGATCGCGGCCCACGCGAGCACGGTCTACGCACTTCTGGGCTAACACCCTGCGGAGTCGTCCGGACACGTTCCGTTGCACCCCGGGACCGGAATCCCGGCTTCAGGGAATCTGCACAGGGCATGCCCGAGCAGGTCACCCCGGACCGCACTCCCACACAAGCCGCTACCGCCGGTCACACCATTGGGGCGGGAGTGTCGCATTCGGCCCGCGCCCCGCAAGAGCGGGCGTGGGCCGATGCCGTGAGGCATGTGAAGAAGTCACCGGCAAGGCGTGTGCGCGCCTGCACCGAAGACCGCTTCAGCGGCACAAGTGCGCAGGTGGGGGCGGCGATTGATTGGAAGCGCGCGCTCGCCGCGTGCTTTGATCCATGGCACCGCGGGGGCCGCACACGGCACCCGGAGACGGGCGCCGGGCGCCCGCGGTCGCGGCATCCGTCTGTACCGGAGGGGGCCGCTCTCCCCCTTGAGAAATACCCATACGAAGGGAAGTTCCATCATGAACTCCACCCCCCAGGTTGAGACCGTCGAGATCTCCGACGCCGAGCTGGACAACGTCTCCGGCGGCCTCGCCGTGAACGCCCTCGGCACCGTCACCGGCCTGGTGGACGGGATCGCCCCGGTCTCCGGCCTGGTGGACACGGCCGTCGGCACCGTCGAGGGTGTCACCGGCCTGAACACCGCCCCGGTCACGAACCTGGTCGCCGGTCTCTGACCGCGCCCTTTCTGTGATGTCGAGTCCCGGAGCCGGTTCCCGGCTCCGGGACTCCTCGGATTCCGTACCGGCTTCCCCGCACAGGTGAGGGTCGACCCTTGCAGTTCCGCCAACAGGCCCTCAACAGGCTCCAGTCACCGGAGGAGCTCGATCTCCCGGTGCGGTTCGCCCGCCCCCAGGGCTGGCTCACGCTGTCCGTGACGGTCGTCGTCATGGCGGCGGCCTCGGTGTGGGCGGTGACCGGTTCGGTGGCCTCCACCGTCGGCGCGCCCGCCATCCTCACCCACGGACAGGGCAGTTACGTCCTCCAGAGCCCGGTCGCCGGGCAGGTCACGGCGGTCCTCGCCGAGCAGGGGCAGCGGCTGCCCGCCGACTCCCCCCTCCTGAAGGTCCGTACGGCCGAGGGCGAGACGGTGGTGCGGACGGTCGCCGCGGGACGGGTCACCGCGCTCGCCGCCACCATCGGCCAGATCATCTCCACCGGCGCGGACGTCGCCGCCGTGGAGAAGGTGACGCGCGCCTCGGACCCGCTGTACGCGACGGTGTACGTGCCCGCTCAGAACGCGGCCGCCATCCCCGAGAACGCCGCCGTCGACCTCACCGTCCAGTCGGTGCCCACCGAGGAGTACGGCGTGCTGCGCGGCCATGTGAAGTCGGTGGACCGAGGCGCCCAGTCCGCCCGGTCCATCGGCGCCTTCCTCGGGGACAGCCAGTTGGGCGAACAGTTCACCGAGGACGGCAGGCCGGTCGCGGTGCTGGTGCGGCTGGACAGGTCCCGGGGCACGAAGAGCGGCTACCGGTGGTCGTCCGCCGACGGTCCGCCCTTCGCCCTCACCTCCATGACCCTGGCCGAGGCCTCGGTCCGTCTGAGCGACGAGCGCCCCGTCGACTGGCTGCTGCCATGAGCGCCGCGCCGGAGACCCGGAGCCGGCGCCGCACCGCGCCGCCGAAGCGCCCGGTGCCCAAGGGCGGCGCGAAGACCGTCCGTACTCCCACCGTCCTGCAGATGGAGGCCGTCGAGTGCGGCGCCGCCTCCCTCGCCATGGTCCTCGGCCACTACGGCCGCCACGTCCCGCTGGAGGAGCTGCGCATCGCGTGCGGTGTCTCCCGGGACGGCTCGCGCGCCAGCAACCTCCTGAAGGCGGCCCGCAGTTACGGTCTGACGGCCAAGGGCATGCAGATGGACACGGCCGCCCTCGCCGGGGTGCGGACCCCGGCCGTGCTCTTCTGGGAGTTCAACCACTACGTCGTCTACGACGGCATGGGGCGCCGCCTCGGCCGCCGCGGGGTGTACGTCAACGACCCCGGCAAGGGCCGCCGCTTCGTGCCGATGGAGGACTTCGACGGCAGCTTCACCGGTGTGGTGCTGGTGATGGAGCCCGGCGAGGGGTTCAGCCGGGGCGGGCGCAGACCGGGCGTGCTCGGCGCCATGCCGGCCCGGCTGCGCGGCACTTCGGGCACGATGCCCGCCGCGGTGCTGGCGAGCCTGCTGCTGGTGCTGGTCGGCGCGGCGGTGCCCGCGCTCAGCCGCACCTACATCGACACGTTCCTGATCGGCGGTCAGACCTCCCTGCTGGGCGTGCTGTTCGCGTCGATGGGCGCGTCGGTGCTGCTCACGGTCGTGCTGACCTGGTTGCAGCAGGCGAACCTGCTGCGCGGCCGGCTCATCTCCTCCACCCTCTCCAGCGCCCGCTTCCTGCGGCACCTGCTGCGGCTCCCGGTCACCTTCTTCTCCCAGCGCAGCCCCGCCGACCTGGTCCAGCGGCTCCAGTCCAACGACGCGGTCGCCGAGACCCTGGCCCGCGATCTCGCGGCGGCGGGCGTGGACGCGGTGGTCGTCGTCCTGTACGCGCTGCTGCTCTACACCTACGACCCGCAGCTCACCGTCGTCGGCATCGGGGTGGCGCTGCTGAACATCGTGGCGATGCGCGTGGTGATCCGGCTGCGCGCCACCCGTACCGCCAAGCTGCGCGCGGACAGCGCCCGGCTCACCAACACCGCCTACACCGGGCTTCAGTTGATCGAGACGATGAAGGCGACCGGCGGCGAGGACGGCTACTTCCGCAAGTGGGCCGGGGAGCACGCCACCACGCTGGAGGAGCAGCAGCGCCTCGGGGTGCCGAGCGCCTGGCTGGGCGTGGTCGCGCCGACGCTCGCGACCCTGAACAGCGCGCTGATCCTGTGGATCGGCGGGATGCGGGCCGTCGAGGGACACATCTCCGTCGGTCTGCTGGTCGCCTTCCAGGCGCTGGTGACCCGCTTCACCGCCCCGCTGACCCGGCTCAACGGCGTGGCGGGCCGGATCCAGGACTTCGCCGCGGACGTGGCCCGGCTCAAGGACGTGGAGAACTTCCGCGCGGACCCGCTCTACGACCGTCCCGGCGGCGCCGACTCCACCCGCCGGCTGCACGGACACGTCGAGCTCCAGAACATCGCCTTCGGCTACAACCCCCTGGACAAGCCCCTGTTGACGGGTTTCGACCTGACCGTCGGGCCGGGGCAGCAGGTCGCCCTGGTCGGCGGCTCGGGCAGCGGCAAGTCCACCGTGTCCCGGATGATCTCCGGTCTGTACACGCCCTGGGAGGGCGTGATCCGCATCGACGGACAGCGGCTGGAGGACATTCCGCGCGGGGCCCTCGCGGCCTCCGTCTCCTTCGTCGACCAGGAGGTGTTCCTCTTCGAGGGCACGGTCCGGGACAACATCGCGCTGTGGGACCCCTCCGTCCCCGACGAGGCGGTGACCGAGGCCCTGCGGGACGCCGCCCTGTACGACACGATCATGCGCCGGCCCGGCGGGATCCGGAGCCGGGTGGAGCAGGACGGCCGCAACTTCTCCGGCGGCCAGCGTCAACGCCTGGAGATCGCGCGGGCGTTGGTGCGCAGGCCGTCCATCCTCGTGCTCGACGAGGTGACCAGCGCGCTGGACGCGGAGACCGAACTCGTCGTCATGGACAACCTGCGCCGGCGCGGCTGCGCCTGTGTGGTCATCGCGCACCGGCTGAGCACCGTCCGCGACAGCGACGAGATCGTCGTACTGGAGCACGGCTCGGTCGTGGAGCGGGGCCGGCACGAGGAACTCGTCGCGCGCGGCGGCGCGTACGCGGCGCTGGTCAGGGAGCGGTGAGATGACGTCCGTGCACGAGGGCGACCTGGTGCTGAACGCGATCGGCGGGCTCGGTTCGCGGGTCGACTGCGCCGGGTTCAACCGCCTGGACCTCGAAGGCCCGCAGGTGCTGTGGCTGGTCGCGTCCGGCGCGCTGGACCTGTTCGCGGTGGACGCCGAGCAGCAGGGGCACTGGCACCATCTGGGCCGGCTGGAAGCGGGTTCGCTGCTCCTCGGGCCGGTCGCGGGAGCGCGGCACACGCTGGTCGCGCGCCCGCTCAGGGACTGCGTGGTGCACCGGGTGGGACTGCGCGAGCTGTACCAGCCCGCCCCCACGGAGACCTGGTCCTACGACGAGTACGGCACCCCGCGGTACGTCCCGCCGACGAGCAGCCCGCTGGAGTACGCCCTCGCCCTCGGCGTCGGCCGCAGTCTGTCGGTCCTCTTCCAGGCGCCGACGGCGCACGAGCGGGCCGCCGAGCTGACCGACGACGACGTGCTGTGGATGCAGGTGCCGCCCGGCAGCGTGCAGTACGGCGCCCTGTACGGCCAGGAGGCGGCCGCCGATCTCCTGGTCGACCCGGCCCTGTGGCAGAGCATGGTGGATCAGCAGTACCGCCTGCTGACCACGCTGGACCGCTGGATCGAGCAGTTGGAGCGCACCCACGAGTCCCGGACCGCGGCGGGCATCAAGGCCGGCGAGGCGGTCCGCGCGCAGGCCGACCGGACCCTGCTGGCCTCGATCGGCAAGCGGTCGGGGCCGCGTGCCACCGCCGCCGACGCGGACGCCACGTACGCGGCCTGCCGGCTGGTCGCCGAGGCGGCCGGGATCGCGCTGACCGAGCCCGCGCGCGGCGGCGCCGGCGGCGACCGGCTCGACCCGGTCGAGCGGGTGGCGCTCGCCTCGCGGGTGCGGACCCGCGCCGTGCGTCTGGACGGGCGCTGGTGGCGGGAGAACGTCGGCCCGCTGGTGGGCCACCGGGCGCTGTCCGGGGCGCCGGTCGCGCTGCTGTGGCGGCGCGGCGGGTATGTCGCGGTGCATCCGGCGACCGGCCGGGAGACTCCGGTGGAGAAGGCCAACGCGGAGGAGTTCGAACCCCGTGCGGTGATGTTCTACCGGCCGCTGCCCGACCGTGCGCTCAGCCCGCTGCGGCTGCTCAGGTTCACTCTGCGCGGCACCTCGGGAGATCTGACGAACCTGCTGCTCAGCGGCTTGGTGACGGTCGCGATCGGGGCGCTGGTGCCGATCGCGACGGGCAAGGTGCTCGGCGAGTTCGTGCCGAGGGCGCAGACCGGCCCGATCGCGCAGGTGTGTCTCGCGGTGATGATCGGCGGTGTGGTGGCCGCGGCCTTCCTGCTGCTCCAGAACCTGACCGTGCTGCGGCTGGAGGGCCGGATCGAGGCGACCCTCCAGCCGGCCGTCTGGGACCGGCTGCTGCGGCTGCCGACGCAGTTCTTCACCGAGCGTTCCACCGGTGAGCTGGCGAGCGCGGCCATGGGCGTCAGCGCGATCCGCCGGCTGCTGGCCGGGGTCGGCCCCACGGTGGCCCAGGCGGTGACCGTGGGCGCGGTGAACCTGGGCCTGCTGCTGTGGTTCAGCGTGCCGATGGCGCTCGCGGCGATCGGGATGCTGGTGCTCGTCGCGCTGGTGTTCCTCGGGCTCGGGCTGTGGCAGGTGCGCTGGCAGCGGCGTCTGGTGGTGCTCGGCAACAAGCTGAACAACCAGGCGTTCCAGACCCTGCGCGGACTGCCCAAACTGCGGGTGGCGGCGGCCGAGAACTACGCGTACGCCGCCTGGGCCGCGCAGTTCGCGCGGAGCCGGGAACTGCAGCGCGGGGTCGGCCGGATCAAGAACCTGAGCGCGGTGCTGGGCGCGGTGTACCTGCCGGTGTGCACTCTGCTGATGTTCATGCTGCTGGCGGGCCCGGCGCGCGGTTCGATGTCGGCGGCGGCGTTCCTCACCTTCAACACCTCGGTGACGATGCTGCTGACCTCCGTCACCCAGCTCACCGGCGCGCTGGTGTCGGTGGTGGCCGCGCTGCCGCTGTTCGAGGAGATCAAGCCGGTGCTGGAGGCCGCCCCGGAGGTCCGCGCGGCGAGCACCCGCCCCGGCCCGCTGACCGGGGCGATCGAGGCCCGCCGGCTGTCCTTCCGCTACAGCGACGACGGGCCCCTCGTCCTGGACGACGTGTCCTTCGCCGTCCGCGAGGGCGAGTTCGTGGCGGTCGTCGGCCCGAGCGGCTGCGGCAAGTCGACCCTGCTGCGCCTGCTGATCGGCTTCGACCGGCCGGTCTCGGGCAGCGTCCTCTACGACGGCCAGGACCTGGCCGCCCTGGACCGGTCGGCCGTGCGCCGCCAGTGCGGGGTGGTGCTCCAGCACGCGCAGCCGTTCACCGGCTCGATCCTCGACGTCATCTGCGGCACCGAGCCCTACACCCCGGAGGAGGCGATGGCCGCCGCCGCGCTGGCGGGGCTGGCCGAGGACATCGAGCGCATGCCGATGGGCCTGCACACCATCGTCTCCGGCAGCGGCGCCGTCTCCGGGGGCCAGCGCCAGCGGCTGATGATCGCCCAGGCGCTGATCCGCAGGCCCCGCATCCTCTTCTTCGACGAGGCGACGAGCGCGCTGGACAACGAGACGCAGCGCACGGTGATCGAGAGCACGAAGGCGCTGAACGCGACCAGGATCGTGATCGCGCACCGGCTGTCGACCGTGCTGGACGCGGACCGGGTGATCGTGATGGAGGACGGGAAGGTGGCCCAGGTCGGGTCGCCGGCCGAGCTGCTGGCGGACGCCGGGGGGCGGCTGCACGAGCTGGTGCGGCGCCAGCTGGCCTGAGCCCTGGGCGGGGCTCGGGGCGGGGCTCGGGGTGTGAACCCGCGCACAGCGCTAACGAAACTTTGCCGTTTCGCTGGAGCTGCTCTAATCTCGATGTGTACGAAACCGTTTCGTTCAGGCGCCCCCTCCGCGGCGAGGCCCGAACGACGTTCCCTGGAGTGGTTTCCCCATGTCCCAGAAGACCCTGACCGACAGCGCCCCCGGGCGCGCCACCGAGGAGTCGCCGAACTCCTCGGCCAAGCGGTGGTGGATCCTCGCGGTCGTCGGGCTGGCCCAGCTGATGGTGGTGCTGGACGCCACCATCGTGAACATCGCCCTCCCCTCGGCCCAGGCCGACCTCGGCTTCTCCGACGGCAACCGGCAGTGGATCGTCACCGCGTACGCGCTGGCGTTCGCCTCGCTCCTGCTGCTCGGCGGGCGTCTCGCGGACCTCTTCGGCCGCAAGCCCGTCTTCCTGATCGGCGTCCTAGGCTTCGCCGCGGCCTCCGCGCTCGGCGGCGCCGCCACCAGCTTCGAGATGCTGGTCGTCGCGCGGGCCCTCCAGGGTGTCTTCGGCGCCCTCCTCGCGCCGGCCGCGCTCTCCCTGCTGAACACCACGTTCACCGACGCACGCGAACGCGCCAAGGCGTTCAGCGTGTACGGCGCCATCGCCGGCGCGGGCGGCGCGGTGGGCCTGCTGCTCGGCGGGCTGCTGACCGACGCCCTGGACTGGCGCTGGACCCTCTACGTCAACGTGCCGATCGCGCTGGTCGCGCTGGCCGGCGGCTGGCTGCTGCTGTCGAACCACCGGGACGCCGCGAACTCCAAGCTGGACGTGCCGGGCACGGTCCTGGTCGCCGCCGGTCTGTTCGCCGTCGTCTACGGCTTCTCCAATGCCGAGAGCCACGACTGGGGCTCCCCGCTGACCTGGGGCTTCCTCTTCGCCGGCGGTGTGCTGCTGGCCGCGTTCGCCTGGTGGCAGACCCGGGCCGCCCACCCCCTGCTGCCGCTGCGCATCCTGCTCGACCGCAACCGCGCGGCCTCCTTCCTCACGGTGCTGCTCACCGGCGCGGGCATGTTCGGCGTCTTCCTCTTCCTCACCTACTACCTCCAGCTCAACCTCGGCTTCAGCCCGACGAAGACCGGTGTCGCCTTCCTGCCGATGGTCGGCGCGCTGATGGTCGCGGCCCAGCTGGGCACCACCGTGCTGGTGCCGCGCTTCGGCCCGCGGATCGTGCTCCCGCTGGGCTTCGCCATCGCCACCGGCGGCATGGCCTGGCTGTCCGGGATCGGCGTCGGCTCGGACTACCTGACCGCGGTGCTGCCCCCGCTGATCGTCATCGGCGCCGGCCTCGGCATGGTGATGCCGCCCGCGATGCAGCTGGCCACCGGCGGGGTGGCGGCCGAGGACGCGGGAGTCGCCTCCGCGACCGTCAACGCCATGCAGCAGGTGGGCGGTTCGATCGGCACGGCACTGCTCAGCACGCTCGCCGCGAGCGCCGCGACGGACTACCTGGCCGGTCACGACGCGACCAGCCCGGCCGTGCGGGCGCAGGCCACGATCGAGAGCTACACCACCGCGTTCTGGTGGTCGGCCGGCCTGTTCGCGGCCGGCGCGGTGATCTCCTTCTTCCTCTTCCGCCCCGGCGTGCCGGAGCAGGACGCCGACGCCGCACCGGTCGTCCACATGTGACGGTCCCGTCGCACCGGGACCCGACGAGGGGCCGCCGTCCTCAGGGAGACGGCGGCCCCTCGTCGTGCCGGTGCGGCACTGGCCGGATTTCGGCGGGATCCGGCCTTCGGTGAAGCGTTGTCAGTTCACTCGGACCGGAAACGGGTACCGCCCGGCCATGCGAATCAGCGTGGTGGATGTCGGATCGAACACGGTCAGACTGGTGGTCGCGGACGCCCGGGACGGGGTTCCGCTGCCGGTGCACACCGCCAAGTGGCGGCTGCGCCTGTCCGCGGACGTCCGGCCGGGGGACGCCGTACCGGAGGAGGCCGTCGAACGGCTGGTGGACGCGGTCGGGGAGGCGAGCCGGACGGCCGCGCGGTGGCGCGCCGCCGACCCGGTCGCCTTCGCCACCGCCGTGGTGCGGGCCGCGCCGAACCGGGACGAGGTGCTGGGCGCGGTCCGGGCGCGGACCGAGGTGGACCTGTGCACGCTGCCGGGCGAGCTGGAGGCCGAGCTGACCTTCCTCGCGGCACGGCGGTGGATGGGATGGCGGTGCGGGCCGCTGGCCCTGCTGGACATCGGGGGCGGCTCCCTGGAGGTGGCCTTCGGCAGGGGCCGGCTGCCGGACTTCGCGGCGTCGCTGCCGCTCGGGGCGGGCCGGCTGACCCATGAGTTCTTCGCGGGCGAGGACCCTCCCTCGCCGGAGCGGATGCGGGCGCTGCGCCGCAGCGTGCGCCATCAGCTGCGGGACGCGGCGGCGCGGATCCGCTGGGAGGGACCGCGTACGGCGGTGGCGACGTCCCGGACCTTCCAGCAGCTCGGCCGCCTGTGCGGGGCGGCGCCGGGGCGCCACGGCCCGTTCACCGAACGGCTGCTGCACCGGGACGACCTGCGGCTGGCCGTGGACCGGCTGGCCGCGCTGCCCGCCGCGGAACGCGCCCGGCTGCCCGGCATCTCCGCCCCGCGCGCCGCGCAGAGCCTGGCCGGCGCGATCATCGCGCACACGGCGATGAAGCTGACCGGGCTGACGGAGGTCACCGTCTGCCCCTGGGCGATCCGCGAGGGGATCCTGCTGCGGCACATCGAGGACGGCCCGTCCTGGTGGGCGCGGGCGGCCCGCGCCGACGAGTCCGCCCCGCCGCACGAACCCGCGCCGCTGCGCCTCGCGGGCGTCGGCGGCTGAACGAGCGCCCCGGGCCGTGTCCGGCCCTCCGGGAAGGGCCGGACACGGCAGCGATGAGTTTCGGTGACGGGCACGGTCCAAGTTCCGGAAGCCGTCCTCGCCGGCCGGGTGCCGCCCTGCGGGGCGGGCCGGCCGGTGCGAGGGTGGCTGAGACGGACCTCCGAAAGGGAAAGCTCATGATCACCACCGACCCGGTCCCCGGCGTCCCCTGCTGGATCGATCTCGGCACGCCCGACGTACCGGCCGCTGCGGCCTTCTACGGCGCCGTGCTGGGCTGGACGTACGAGCCCATGCAGGGCGAGGCGACGGACGGCGAGGAGATGGAAGGCGGGATGTTCAAGCGCGACGGCAAGACCGTCGCGGGGCTCGGCAAGCTCACCGAGGAGGGTGCGCGGTCGGCCTGGATGATCTACTACAACGTCGCCGACGCCGACGCCACCACCCAGGCGGTCGAAAAGGCCGGCGGCACGGTGCGGGTGGCCCCGCGCGACCTCGGCGAGTGGGGCCGGATGGCCCAGTACAACGACTCGCTCGGCGGTCAGTTCGCGGTCTGGCAGCCGGGCACCGACGCCGGCATGGAGGTCGTGGACCGGCCGGGCTCGCTGTCCTGGACGGAGCTGTACACGACCGACGCCGACGCCGCGAGGAAGTTCTACACCGAGGTCTTCGGCTGGTGGTACGGCGAGGTTCCGCTGCCCGGCGACGCCGGGGCGTATGCCCTGATCACGCCGGCGGGACTGCCCGCGGAGCGGATGCAGGGCGGCATCATGGCGATGCCCAAGGAGTACCTCTCCCTCAATGGAGGGACCCCGTACTGGCACCCGGTCTTCGACGTGGAGGACTGCGACGCGGCCGTCGCCCGGGTCGTCGAGAACGGCGGCACCGTCCAGATGCCGCCCGAGGACTCCGAGGACGTGGGCCGGCTCTCCGTCTGCGTCGACCCGGCGGGCGCCGACTTCGTGGTGCTCAAGCCCGTGGCCCGCTAGCGGGCCCGGGGCCCGAGTACGAGGTACCGACCGGGCGGCCCCACTCCGCCCGGCCGGTCCTCGGTACGAGATCACCGGCTCCGCGACAGGACTCGCACTCCCCAGCTACGCGTCACTGCTCTTGTTCACGGTTGCCGTGCGATCCCGGTCCCTCAGAACGCGAACACACTCGCTCCGAGGGAGCTCTTGACGCACTCGTTGGAGAAGGTCCGCTCGTAGGAGACCCGTTCTCCGCGCCAGACGCCCGCGACGGTGACCACCACGGGGTTGTACTCCCTGGTGCACAGGACTCCGCTGTCGGCCGTGAGCGCGTCGAAGTCGCCCTGCGCGGTGCGCAGGTCCGCGCAGGCCGCCGCGGCCGCCGGGTGCGTGCCGGAGGCCGAGGGCGCGCAGACGAGGGTGACGGCGCGTTCCGGCGCGGCGAGCGCCGCGCTCTCACCGTGGCCCGTGGTGAGGACCAGCGCCGAGGGGGCGTAGAGAGAGGCGGGCGCGTTTCCGGGGGCCGCGGGGGCGGCCGAGGCGAGGGGGCCGAAGACGGCTGCCGCCGTCAGGCCGAGGGTCGCTGCCCAGCGCGCGGTGTTCCGCATTGTGTGCATCCTTCCGCTCGAATCGGGGGTGTGCCGGCGCTCGCCCGATCGGGTCGGCAACCGGCGACGGCGAGTCTGCCGAGTCCGCCGCCGGAACACACATCGGACCCACAGGTTTCAGTAACATTGCGTATTGAAACAGTGGCGTGAAGTAACGGAGTTCGAACGTTCCAACCCCGTGGCTGGGCGATTCTTGATCGCCCGAAGCAGCCAAGTGGCCTGTTTACATGTGCTCCGCAATCGGCCTGAAACATTCCGATTCCGGTCCGGTTCGATCCCTCCGTGGCCCCTGTTGTTCATGTTCGAGCCCGTCGACGGTCACCGGGCGAGCGCCGTCCCGGCCCTCCGGGCCCGCCCCATCGGTGGAGGAATCATCCACCCGCGGGCCGAAAGATGGATGAATCATCAGCTGGCACCCGCCGTGACCAGGGCCGTACCGTCGCCACACCCCTGAGGGACGGCCCGTCCGCGCCACGCACACCCCCGCGCCGGCGCGCGGCCGTCCCCCTCCCCCTCGCCGCGTCACCCCGCGCTCCACCGCCGCGCCGCCCCGCTGGAGCCCCCGTTGTCCCCGACACCCCCGTCGCCGCAGTCCGCTCCCCCGTCCCTGACGGAGGTCGAGACCCACGGCGTGGACCGCATCCCCGACGCCGACCGCACCGCCGGCCCGCTGGACCTGTTCCGGCTCGCGTTCGGCGGCGCCAACACCTTCTCCACCTGTGTCCTCGGTGCCTTCCCGATCCTGTTCGGGCTCTCCTTCTGGCAGGGTCTGGCCGCCACCCTCCTCGGCGTCGTCGCGGGCGCCCTGATCCTGTGTCCGATGGCCGTGTTCGGCCCGGTGAACGGCACCAACAACGCCGTGTCCTCCTCCGCGCACCTCGGTGTGCACGGCCGGGTGGTCGGCTCGTTCCTCTCCCTGCTGACCGCGGTCGCCTTCTTCTCGATCTCCGTGTGGAGCTCGGGCGACGCCCTGGTCGGCGGCGCGCACCGGCTGTTCGGCCTCTCCCGCGGCGACCTGTCGTACGTCGTGGCCTACGCGCTCTTCGCCGGCCTGGTCCTCGCGGTGTGCGTATACGGCTTCCGGTTCATGCTCTTCGTCAACAAGGTGGCGGTCGTCTCGGCGAGCGTGCTGTTCGTGCTCGGCGCGGTGGCCTTCGCCGGCGACTTCGACCCGGGCTACGCGGGCGTGTTCACCGACTCCGCCGACGCGGCGACCCAGTCGCTGTTCTGGCCGTCCTTCATCGGCGCGGCCCTGATCGTGCTCTCCAACCCGGTCTCGTTCGGGGCGTTCCTCGGCGACTGGTCGCGCTACATCCCCGCGAGCACCCCGCGCCGCCAGGTGATCGGCGCCGCGTTCCTGTCGCAGATCGCCACCCTGCTGCCGTTCGTCTTCGGCCTGGCGACCGCGAGCATCATCGCCGACAAGGCGCCCGAGTACGTCGATCCGGCCGCCCCGGACTTCGTCGGCGGGCTGCTCGCCGTCTCCCCGGGCTGGTTCTTCCTGCCGGTGTGCCTGATCGCGCTGATCGGCGGCATGTCGACCGGTACGACGGCCCTGTACGGCACCGGTCTCGACTTCTCCTCGGTCTTCCCGCGGCTGTCCCGGGTGCGGGCGACCGTGCTGGTGGGCGCTCTGGCCATCGCGTTCATCTTCGTCGGACGGTTCGCGCTGGACCTGGTCCAGTCGATCTCCACCTTCGCCACGATGATCATCACCTGTACGACCCCGTGGATGGTCGTGATGATGCTCGGCTTCTGGACCCGGCGCGGCTGGTACGACCCGGAGGCCCTCCAGGTCTTCAACCGCCGTCAGCGCGGCGGCCGTTACTGGTTCTCGCACGGCTGGAACTGGCGGGGCATGACGGCCTGGTGGGTGTCCGCGCTGCTCGGCGTGCTGTTCACCAACATCCCCGGCCAGTTCGTCGGTCCGTTCGGCGATCTCGCGAACGGCGTGGACATCAGCCTGCCGCTGTCCATGGCCGTGGCCGCCGTGCTGTTCCTGTCGCTGCTGCGGCTGTTCCCCGAACCGCGTGCGGTGTACGGCCCCGAGGGCGCGCGGCTGGCCCGCACGGTCGACGTGCCCGTCCCGCCGATCACCGGCCCCGGAACCCAGGAGGCGGCCAGGGCCCCGGAGCCGTCCGCCACGGCACCCAACTGACCGTCCAGGGGTGGGCGCGGGCCCGCCCGCCCCCACCCCTGGACTCCTGCCTACCGGTCGGTATGGTCTCCCGTACTGCGCGTTCTCAGCGACGAGGGGCGGGACCGACTCGATGGCCAAGCACTGGGCGGACTTCCAGTACGAGATCTATCTCAACGGGATGACGGGTGCCGTACCCCGGCTCCCCACCGATCTGACCCGGCTGGAGGAGCTGACCGAGCGCCGCCTCGGCCCCGGCCCGGTCGGCTACGTGGCCGGCAGCGCCGGCGCCGGCAGCACCGCCCGCGCCAACCGGGCCGCCCTGGACCGGCACCGGATCGTTCCGCGCATGCTGCGGGACGTGCACGAGCGGGATATGTCGGTGGAGGTGCTCGGCCGCGCCCTGCCCGCGCCGCTGGCGCTCGCCCCGGTCGGCGTCCTGTCGATCATGCATCCGGACGCCGAGCCCGCCGCCGCCCGCGCCGCCGCCGCGCAGGGCGTGCCCTTCGTCCTGTCCTCGGCCTCCAGCACCCCCCTGGAGGAGGTCGCCGAGGCCATGGGGGACGCCGAGCGCTGGTTCCAGCTGTACTGGCCGAAGGACCCGGAGGTGGCCCGGAGTTTCCTGAACCGGGCGAAGGCGGCCGGGTACACCGCGCTGGTGGTCACCCTGGACACACCGTTGCTGGCCTGGCGCCCGCGCGACCTGGACCAGGCGTACCTGCCGTTCCTGCACGGGGTGGGCACCGCCAACTACTTCACCGACCCGGCGTTCCTGGCCGGCCTCGCCAAGCCGGTGCACGAGGACCCCAACGCCGCGGTGATGCACTTCGTCGGCATGTTCGCCGACCCCGGCAAGACCTGGCCGGACCTGGCGTTCCTGCGGGAGAACTGGGACGGCCCGATCGTCCTCAAGGGCGTCCTGCACCCGGACGACGCGCGGGCGGCGGCCGATGCCGGGATGGACGGGATCGTGGTCTCCAACCACGGCGGCCGCCAGGTGGCGGGGTCCGTCGGGGCGGCCGACGCGCTGCCCCGGGTGGTGGACGCGGTGGGCGACCGGCTCACCGTCCTCTTCGACAGCGGGATCCGTACCGGCGACGACATCGCCAAGGCCCTCGCCCTCGGCGCCCGCGCGGTGCTCGTGGGACGGCCCTACGTCTACGGGCTCGGGCTGGACGGACAGGCGGGCGTCGAGCACGTCATCCGCTGTCTGCTCGCCGAACTCGACCTCACCCTCGCCCTGTCGGGGCACGCCGGACCCGGCTCGCTCAGCGCCGCCGACCTCGTCGAGGGGCCCGCGTGAGCGGCCCCTGCGACGTCCTCGCCGTCATCGCCCCGCACGTGGGCGGCCGTACCGTGGGAGCGGGCCTCGCCACGCTCTTCCCCGAGGGGACGCGGGTCACCGTCGTGGAGGCGGCGGACGAGGACCCTCAGGCGCTGCGCTCGGCCCGCGCGATCATCACCGGGCTCGCCCCCGTGACGGCCCGGCACCTCGCGGCCGCCGAGGCGCTGGAACTGGTGCAGTGCGCCAGTCACGGGTTCGACTACGTCGATCTTCCCGCCGCGCGCGAGCGGGGCGTCGAGGTGTGCACCATCGGCTCCAGCGGCGCCGAGGCGCAGAACGTCGCCGAGCAGACCTTCGCCCTGATGCTGGCCCTGGCCAAACGGCTGGTCCCCGCCCACCTCGCGCTCGTCGAGGCGGACTGG
Organism: Streptomyces sp. NPDC048002; assembly: GCF_040653275.1. Taxonomy (NCBI): domain Bacteria; kingdom Bacillati; phylum Actinomycetota; class Actinomycetes; order Kitasatosporales; family Streptomycetaceae; genus Streptomyces; species Streptomyces sp. NPDC048002. The sequence goes on from NZ_JBEZNL010000011.1 coordinate 165,710, forward strand.
GCGCTGCCCCGGCTCCAGCGCTCGCTGACCGAGCTGTCCGGCAAGACCCTGGGCATCGTGGGTCTGGGCGGGATCGGCCGGGAGGTGGCCCGGCGCGCCGTGGCGTTCGACATGGAGGTCGTCTACGCGGGGCGCAACCGGGTCGACGAGGCGACGGAGGCCCGGCTGGGCGGCGCCCGCCACCTCCCGCTCGACGACCTGCTGCGCGTTGCCGACTACGTCTCCCTGCACGCGCCGCTCACCGAGGACACCCGGCATCTGCTGGACGCCGGACGGCTGGCGCTGCTGAAGCCGACGGCGTTCGTGGTGAACACCGCGCGAGGCGCCCTGATCGACCAGGACGCCCTCGCGGACGCGCTGGAGAAGGGCGCCCTGGCCGGGGCGGGCATCGACGTCTTCGACCCCGAACCGCCCACCCCGGCCCTGCGGTTGCTGCGCGCCCCGAACGTGGTGCTGTCCCCGCACGCCGGCGGGGTCACCCGCGAGACCCTGGTCCGTATCGCGCTGGCCGCGGTGGCGAACGTCGCCGGATTCCTGTCCGGGCGGGAGCCGCTCGACAAGGTCGGCCGGGGCGGCCGGTAGCGAAGACGGTCCCGGCCCGCGCCGTGGTCAGCCGGCCCGGGGCGGCGCGGCCACCGACAGCGAACGGGGCTCCTCCGACTCCCCGTCGGCGGCCAGCCAGCGCTGGGCGTCGGAGCCGTCCCGGACCTTGACCACGATGTCGGCGCCCACCGCGCCGGTGGTGGAGGCGAGGGCGAGCTGATCGCCCCAGCGGGGCAGCAGTTCGCCCTGCACGGTGAGGTCGTAGCGGACGTCGTCCGCGCGGCCGCCGTCCTCGTCGTCGGCGCACCGGCCGAGGACGACGACACCGGCGTCGACGTGGGAGTCCAGGCACAGTTCGGGGGCGGCGGCGCTGCGCAGCAGCCCGTCCTCCTCGAACGACCAGCGCTGGGTGTCCGCCGCCGAGCAGTCGGCCAGCTCGGCGCCTGCTCCGGACGCGGGGCGGCCCCGGACGTCCAGGCAGAGGCCGGAGTCGGCGACCCGCAGCCGGGTGGTGCGGGGCGGTACGGGGAGCTGTGCCGTGCCCGGGGGCGCGGACGACACCGTGGGCGGGGCCTCGTCGCCCGTCTCCCGGCTGGTGGCCGAGGCCGCCGGGGCCGTGCCGTCGTCGTCGGACCAGCCGCCGGCGACGACGACCGAGGCGAGCAGCCCGGCGGAGGCGATACCGACACCGGTGAGCAGGGCCCGCGAGGGGCGGGGCCCGTCCATCACCCGGCGTACCTGCGCGGGGACCTTGAGCAGGGGGCGTCGGCGGCGCCCGTGCCGGGCCGCGCCCCGGCCCCGGGTGCCCTGCTGGGCGCGGTTCGGGCGGGAGTCCAGATAGCGTCGGGCGCCCCAGCCGAGCACCGCCTCGGCGAGCAGGTTGTCCAGGGCACCTTCGAAATGGCTCAGCTGTTCGGCGGCGAAACGGCAGTACCGGCACTCCGAGAGATGGTCCCGGACCTCCGGCAGCAGGGCGCCGCCGCGGCGAATGGGGACGTCGAGGAGGCGGTTGTAGAAGCGGCAATCCTTGGTCGGCGCGAGTTCCCGGTGGGCGATCACGCAGCCCTCGCGGAATTTTTCACGCGCCTGTTCGAGCGCGATGGTCGCGGTGTCGGTATCGATGCCGAGCAGACCAGCCGGTACGGATATCGGTTCCGCCTCCACCTCGGTGTGCCAGAGCAGACACCGGGCCAGTCCGGGAAGGGCGTTGAATGAACGTCCGGCCAACTTGCGATTTTCCGCCGTCATGGACTTCGCGGCGCGCATACCGCGGCCGCCGGCCGGTTTCTTCAGCTCCGGCAGAACCGCCGATATCCGTTCCTCGGCCGCCCATACCCGGACGGTGTCCCGTACCGCGATCAGCAGCCGGGGGCGCAGCGCGATGGCCGGTTCGCCGAGTGCGAGGCGGTCGAGGACGTGGTGGACGGCGGCGGTGGTGACCATCGCGGCGAGGTCCGCCCGGGAGGCGAGACAGATCGTCGCGTAGGTGTGGGCGGATTTCCAGTGACGTGCCATCAGCAGCGCCACGACGGGTGCGGTCTCGCCGTCCGGTCTGCCTCTCAGACGTGCGGCGAGTCCTTCGTCCGATTCCTCGGGGACACCGGCGGGCGGGGGGTACGGGGGGCGAGGGGGGTGGGGGGTGGGCACAGAGCGGATTCCTTCCCACGCGCGGAGAAGTGCGCGGGGAGCGTGAATTCACCGACGACCGTCCGGCCCGATCCCCCATCGGCGCGAATGCGACCCGGCTATGACCCCCGCACGGACGGTGATAACCCTTGCACAGACCACTCACGCCCAACAAGGCACTCGGGCAACATCCGCACCTTTGAAAGAAAGTCAGATTCCCCCTCAACTTCCTTCACCTGCACGGGTTTTCGCCAATCCCTGCGCCCCGTGTGAATCCCACACCCGTGCCCGGGGGCCACGCACGCTCCCGGTGCCGGGGAGGGCGTAGTGGACTGGGCACCGGCCCCTCGGGAGGCCCAGCGCAGGGCAGGGGAGGCTTCTCTGCGCTCAGGGCCGCCGACCCTTCTCCATCCGCCCTCGGTCGGCGGCCCCGAGGGCGGCGGGGCCGCCGCGGTTCAGATCTGCCAGGAGCGCAGCCGGTCGGCGGCACCGAACACGTCGGTCTTGCCGTCGATGAGGTCCCGGGCCAGGTCCACGAGGGCCCCGTAGGGCGGGTCGATACCGGCGCCGCTGACGAACATGTAGGCAACGGCGGTGGCGCAGGCGAACCGGGCGTTGGCCGCGGGCAGCGGCTTGAGCAGGGCGAGGGTGTGCAGCAGCGCGGCCGCCCGCCAGGCCGGGTCGGAGTTGACGCCGAGGCGCGGCGGATCGACCCGGTGCCGGGCCACGGCGGCGACCAGGGCCGAGAAGTCGTTGACGGTGGGCTGGTCCGGGAGGACCTCCTCGTGCCGCTGGAGCAGCCAGGGCACGTCTATGTGGACGACGGGTGCCATCGGTCAGGCGGCCCGCCCCTCGCCCTTGGCGGGTGGTTCGTCGTCCGGGAAGGCGGCCGCGAACTCGTCGGCGTGCGAGGCGAAGAAACGGCGGAAGGCCTCCGCGCCTTCCTGGAGCGCCCGGTGCCGGGCGATGTCGGCGGCCGCCGCCTCCCGGACGAGCGCCTTCATCGACGTACCGCGTTCCTTGGCGATCTGCCGCAGGTCCTCAAGCTCGCGGTCGCTGAACTCCACGTTGAGAGCTGGCATGAGCTCAAGGTACCGCTCGGGTACTCACGCGTAAATACACCCAGGTCACATGGGGTGTCCAACGGTACCCGGGGGGCGGTACCGGGGTTTTCCCCGCGTACCGGACGAGCGTGACGCTGAGACGTGCGTCACAGTATGCCGCTCCGGTGTCACAGAACGGGCGCCTCGGGCCCTCCCATGACCGAGCGCACCGCTGCGGAGGCCACCGTATGTCCGAGACATCCCTGACCGACCGGACCGACCAGACCGACCACACCGACGACCCCGACCACCCGGCCGAGGCGACTGGAGCCGCTGAGGCGACCGATCAGTTCCTTCGCCATCGCGAGCTGCTGTTCGGCGTCGTCTACAACGTGCTGGGCAGTGTCGCCGACACCGAGGACGTGCTCCAGGAGACCTGGCTGTCCTGGACGGCCCGGGGCGGCGGCGACCCGCTGGACGGGATCGTCAACCCCCGGGCGTACCTGGTCCGGGTCGCCGTCAACCACGCGCTGGGCCGGCGTGCGGCGATCAGCCGGCGCCGGGAGTCCTATGTCGGACCGTGGCTGCCGGAACCGCTGGTGGAGCGGGACGAGAACGCGTCCGCGGCCGCGGACGACCCGGCGCTGCGCGCGGAGTCGGTGTCGCTGGCCCTGCTGGTGGTCCTGGAGTCGCTGACGCCGCTGGAGCGCGCGGTGTTCGTGCTGCACGAGGTGTTCGGCTATCCGCACACCGAGATCGCCGGCATCCTCGACCGCACCCCGGCCGCCGTGCGGCAGCTGGCCCGGCGCGCCCGCGCCCATGTCCACGCGCGACGGCCCCTGTACCGGACCCATCCCCGGGTGCGGCGGGAGGCGACCGAGCGGTTCGTGCGGGCCGCGCTCGGCGGGGACATCGGGGAGCTGCTGGAGATCCTCGCGCCGGACGTCACGGTCTGGTCGGACGGCGGCGGCCACCGCAAGGGGTCGGGCCCGCGTCCGGTGCGGGGGCGGGAGAAGGTGGTCCGGCTGCTCACCGGGCATGTGTCCCGGCAGGGCGAGGGGAACCTGGAGCTGCACTACCGGCGGGTCAACGGCGACGAGGCGGCGGTGCTGTTCCAGGGCGAGGAACCGTACGCGGTGATGGTCATGGACCTCACGCCGGACGGGGAGCGGATCTCGGACGTCTACATCGTCACCAATCCCGAGAAGCTGACCCACGTGGAGCGGGCCGAGAGCGAGGAGGGATGAAGGGCGCCCGGCTTCTTCTTCCTGGTGCTCGGCACGCTGACGGTCCTCGCCGCGATCGCGACGGTCAACCCGGCCTGGGCGCCGCCTGGACCGCCCTCTGTCTGATCCTCCGGGCCGGCGGCGGCAACGACATCGTGGCGACCCAACTGCGCCTGTCCATCAACACGGTGACCTGGTGCATCAGGATCGGCGTCCTGGTCGTCCCGGTGGGGGTCTACGTCCTGACCCGCCGTATCTGCCTGGGCCTGCAACTGCGCGACCGCGAACTCGTCGCGCACGGACGGGAGACGGGCCTGATCAAGCGCCTCCCGCACGGCGGGTACGTAGCCGTCCACGAGCCCTGGACCGGGCCCGCCTGCACACCCTGACCGCGCACGAAAGCCCGCGGGAGTACGTCGAACACGATCCACCGGCCGAACTGCCGCGCCCGCGCCGCCGATAGCCGCCGCCCCGCCCTCGCGCGCCCTGTCCGCCGATTCCCTTCCCCCGGCGACCGTGACCCCTAATCTTGTGTCACTGGCGGTACCGGCGGGTCGTCGGACAGAGCGAGGGTGCGCGTCCCGGACGGGACGTCGGAGGGGGGCCTCCTTTGCGCGAGGAGATCGAGGACCGGGTACGGCGCGCCGCCGTCGACGTCCTGGTGGACTGCGACGGTCTGCGTTCGTCCGAGGACCGGGAACAGTTCCTGGATCTGGTGCTCGAACGGCTCGGACGCAACGGACGGCTCACCCGGCACTCGGTCCCGCGCGGACAGTTCGTCGCCCTGCTGAGGTTCTGCATGCGAGGCGCCCCGGACGGCCGCGCCCCCGACGGGCTGTCCTGTCTGGCGGCCGTGCTGGATCTGCTGGATCCCGGTTCGGCGGAGTCGCTGACGATGTTCCGGCTCGGCGACGAGTGGAAGGCCGCGTGCACCCTCCCGGCCGAACTCCTCACGCGCTGGCCCCTGTTGGAGTCCAGCCTGCTGCCGCTGCCGCTCCACCCGGAGGAGCGCGGCCGTCTGGTGACGCGGGCGACCTCCGCCCGATTACGGACCCCGCCCCCGCACTCCACCACCCCCTGGTCGGACTTCCTGTACCTGGTCGGGCAGAACACGGCACCCGAGCAGATCCCGCCCTGGATGGCGTACCTGGAGGAGGTGGCGGGCCGGCTCGACGACGCGCACCGCCGGGAGGTCCGCGCGATCAACCGGCAGCAGGCCGTGCGCTGGGACTTCGGGGACGCGCTGGACCGCAGACGCTACCCCCGTCAGACGGACCGTCACCTCACCACCCACGACGAGCACCTGGCGATCAGGATCATGCCGGCGCCCTTGGACGAGGGCCACTACACCGTGTCGTACTGGTTCCACTCCGACGCCCGGGGGCCCGACTTCGAGGGGCGCCGGGACAGCGCGGTGATCCCCTTCGCGGACCTCCAGCGCACGGTGAGCGAGGTGATCTCCGAGGTGGAGCGGGCCGAGGGCGACCGGCCCGGACAGCTGCGGCTGGAGTTCGTGCTCCCGCTGGAACTGATCAACCTGCCGGTGGAGTCCTGGCCGCTGGACACCTCCGAGGACCCCCCGCTGCCGCTCGGCATGACCTATCCGGCCGTGGTCATCCGCAGCCTGGAGCGGCTGCTGGACCAGCGCTGGCACGGCAGATGGCGGCTGCGCTGGCAACGGCTGCGGCAGGAGCCCACGAGCGGATCCGTCTATTGGAGCATCCCGGCGGGCCCCCAGCACCAGCACGTGGTCCCCGGACTGCTGGACGAGGAGTATGTCGCCGCGGTGCTCAGCGAACCCCCGGAGGACGGCCGCGCCCAGGGCTGTCTGGAGTTCAAGACCGCGCTGCGCACGGGCTATCCGGTGGTCGTCTGGCACCGTACCGGCGAGTCGACCACCGAGTTCCGCCAGGTCCTCGGCGAACTCTTCGCCGACGGCTTCGCCGACCTGCTGCCCCGCATCACCCGCTTCCGGCGGCAGGCCGCGGCGCTCGGCTCGGCCGCGCCGGAGCACCAGATCGGCCGGCACCTCGCGGTGCTGTGGGACGACCCCGACCGCAAACCGCTGTGACCACGCCGCACAGGGAGGAGACGTCCATGGACACTTGGTGGCTCTACCGGGGCACCGGGGTACCGCTCGACCCGGTCGAACGCGACCGCCGGTGGTCCGCCCCGCCGCCCTGGCGCGCCGGACGCGGAGGCCCGGACGAACCGCCCGTGCCGGCGCACGACGAGAAGGCGGTGTCCGTCCTCGGGGACCCGGGCACCCCGCGGGTCCCCGACCCCGAGGAGGCGGCGCGGGTCAACACCGCGCTCCGGCTGCGCCGTCCGCTGCTGGTCGGCGGCGCGCCGGGCACCGGGAAGTCGGCGCTCGCCCACCGGGTCGCCCGCGAACTCGGCCTGGGACCGGTGCTGCGCTGGCCGGTGACCGGCGCCACCGCGCTCGCCGAGGGGCTGTACCGCGCGGCGGGCGACGGCACGGTCCGGCTGGGACCGCTGGGCACCGCGCTGCTGCCCCGCCGATTACCCCGGGTCGTGCTCCTCGACGACCTCGACCGGGGCGGCTTCGACCTGCCCGACGAACTGCTGGCCGTGCTGCACGACGGGGAGTTCACGATCCCCGAGCTGCTCGGCCCCGACCGTTCCCTCGTGCACACCTGGGACCCGGGGACGACGGCGACGGTCCGGGACGGCCTCGTACGGTGCCACGAACCGCCGTTCGTCGTGGTCACGACCGGCGGTGAGCGCGACCTGGCGCCTTCCTTCGTACGGCAGTGCGTCCGGCTGGAGCTGCCCGCGCTCACCCGGGAGCGGCTCGCCGAGCTGGGCCGGGCCCGGTTCCCCGACGTGCCCGGGGAGGTCCTGGAGGCGTTCCTGGACCGGGCCGGGCAACACCCCGGAGCGGCCCATCGACTCCTGGACGCGCTGCACCTGGCGCACACGGGTGCCCTGGCCGCGATCGGGGAAAGTGAGGAGGAGAGCGCGGCCCTCGACGCCGTCTGGCGGGCGGCCGCACCGGAGGGGCCATGACGTCCGTCAACGATCGGGGCGCCCCGTCCGCGCGCTGGACGGACATCGCCGACCCGCAGGGCATCCTGCGCGCGCTGCGCGGGCTGCGTGCCGTGCCCGGACGGGCCCGCTGGGACGCGGTCGTGGCGGTGGACCCCGATCCCGTGATGGCGGTGTGGCAGGACACGGCCGCGGAGTTCACCGAACTGCTGCGCCGCTCGGGTGTGTTCGGCCGGGTCGACCGGTGCGCCCTGCGCCCCCTGCCACCCGGCGGCACGCGCGCGAACCGGCTCACGCTGGTGGTCACCGACGGCAACGCGCCCGGCTGGCGCACCGGAGAGCTGGGGCACGCGCTGCACCGGTGGGCGGCTGCGGGACCGCTCGCCGTCGTCCATCTGCTGCCCCATCCCGCCTGGCCCGAGTCCGGTGTCCCCACCTGGCCGCTGTCGCTCCGCTCGGCGGGGCCGGGCGCGCCGAACCGCCGGCACAGCGTCGGCCCGCGGCGGCTCGCTCTGGGCGGGCCCGACGAGAACGGGGCCCATCTGCCGGTGCCGGTGCTGGAGTTGGCGCCGCGCAGTCTGAGTTCGTGGGTGCGTCTGGTCTCCGGGGAGCGGGGGCCCTCGGTCCGGCTGCCGGTGACCTTCGCCGCCGCCCGGCGGGAGGCAGCGCCGGACGTGCGCGCCGACGCCGGGGCCCCGGCGCGGGTCGCGGCCTTCCGCCGGGCCGTCTCACCCGAGGTGCGTGCGCTGGCCCCCCTGCTCGCGGCGGCACCGCTCGCCGTCCCGCTGATCCGGCGGCTCCTCACCCGGCTGCGCCCCGCGGCCAGGATCGCCGACTTCACCCTGATGCTCACCCACGGGCTGGTCCACGCCCGTACCGGCCCCGATCCGGCGGCGGCCCCGCGGGTCGCCTACGACTTCGCACCGGACGTCCGCGGCGAACTGCTGGCCGCCGGGCGGTCGGAGGAACTCCGGCAGGTCGTCGCCCTGGTCGGCGAGGAGCTGGGCCCGGCGGCCCGGTCCCTGTGGCAGGTCCCCGACCTGCTGGCCGGGCGGCGGACTCCGCTCCCCGTCGCCGACGGCCCCGGGGCCCGCGCCTGGGCGGAGCCGCAGATCGCGGTGCTGCACGCCCTGTCGGGGCCGCACACCTCCACGGCGCGGGAACTGGAACGACTGATCGGCTCCGGCCCCGCACCGCGCAGTACCGCTCCGTACGTCCTCACACCGCCCCCTTCGCACCTGCGGAAGCAGGAGGATCTGGTGAACCAGCCGAGCAACCCCGCGCAGCCCCGCAAGGACGTCCCGCCGGGCACGCCCCCGGGCACCAACGGCCACCCCGGTACCCCGGCCGTCTGGGGAAACGTCCCTCCGCGCAACCCCAACTTCACCGGCCGGGACGACCTGCTGGACGCGCTGCGCCGCAGGCTGCGCAAGGAGAGGGCGACCGCGGTGCTGCCCAACGCGCTGCACGGAATGGGCGGGGTCGGCAAGACCCTGCTCGCCGTGGAGTACCTCTACCGCCATCTCGGCGACTACGACCTCGTCTGGTGGATCTCCGCCGAACGCACCGCGCAGATCGCCCTGTCCCTGGCGGAGCTGGCGCCGAAGCTCGGACTGGAGGCGGGCAGCGACGCCACCTGGTCGGTGACGGCGGTGCTGGAGGCACTGCGCCGGGGCAAGCCCTACGACAACTGGCTGCTGGTCTTCGACAACGCCGACAGTCCCGAGGCCGTGCGCCCCTACTTCCCGTCCGGCGGTCCGGGCAACATCCTCGTCACCTCGCGCAACCCGCAGTGGGCGAGCGTGGCCAAGGCGCTGGAGGTGAACGTCTTCCGGCGCCCGGAGAGTGTGGCCCTGCTGCGGCGCCGCGGGCCCGACCTCACCGACGAGGAGGCCGACCGGCTCGCGGAGGCCCTCGGCGATCTGCCGCTGGCCGTCGAACAGGCCGCCGCCTGGCGGGCCGAGACAGGGATGCCGGCCGACGAATACCTGCGGCTGCTGGACGAGAAGCTGGTCGACCTGCTGGGCCTGTCCGCCCCGCTCGACTACCAGCTCCCGGTGATAGCGGCCTGGAACGTCTCGCTGGACCAGCTGGAGGCGAAGAACCCGGCGGCGATGCAGCTGCTCCAGCTGTGCGCCTTCTGCGCGCCCGAGTCGATCGCCCGCAACCTGTTCGCCGGCCGCCGCGAGGCGACCATCACTCCCGAACTGGACACCGTGCTGAGGGACCCGATCCGGCTGAGCCAGGCCATCCGGGAGATCGGGCGCTACTCCCTGGCCCGCTTCGACTTCCGTACCAACGCCCTTCAGATGCACCGGCTCGTCCAGGAGGCGCTGAAATCCCGTATGACGGAGGCCGAACGGCGGCGGATGCGCACCGGTACCCATCTGCTGCTCGCGGCCAACGACCCCGCCGACCCGCACAACGCCGGCCACTGGCCGCGGTACGGCGAGCTGTATCCGCACCTGGTCGTCTCCGAGGCGGTGGGCTCGTCCGACCAGTGGGTGCGCAAGCTGATCGTCAACGAGGTGCGCTACCTGTGCCGTTCGGGCAACTACGACGCGGCCCTCCAATTGGCCCGGTCCGCCTACGCGTGCTGGCGGCAGGACGGCGGGGAGGACGACTCGCAGACCATGGAGGTGTCCCGCTGGCTCGGGGTCGTGCTGTTCCTGATGGGCCGCTGGGCGGAGGCCGCCACCGTCAACGACCGGGTGCTGGAGACCTGCCGGCGCGCGCGGGGCGAGGACCACGAGGAAACCCTGGACGCGCTCGGCAACGTGGCCGTGGACCGGCGGAACAAGGGCGACTTCCAGTCCGCCCTGGAACTGTCGGAGTCCGTGCACGAACGGTACGTGCGGCTGCTGGGCGCCGAGGACCCGGAGACCCTGCGCGCCGCGCACAACCTGGGTGTCAGCCTGCGCCTGGTGGGCGACTTCGCCCGGGCCCGGGAGATCGACACGGAGACCTGGCACGTCAAGCAGCAGCACTTCGGCCAGGACCATGTCGTGTCCCTGGTGACCTGGCTCGGTCTGATCCTCGACATAAGGGAACTGGGCGACTACCACACCGCCCTCACCTACCAGCGGGAACTGACCGAACGGGCGATCGGGCTGCTGGGTCGCGACACCCCGTTCGCCCTCTCCAACCAGCGGCACCTGGCGGTCGCGCTGCGCAAGGCCGGCCACCACGAGGAGGCGCTCGCCGCGGCCGAGCGGGCCCAGTCCGACCTGGTCCGCCGGTACGGCGAGAGCAACCCCGGCTCCCTCGCGTCCACGCTGGAACTCACCATCGACCTCAGGCACGCGGGTGACCTGACATCGGCGCGGAGCATGGGCGCGCAGGTCCACCGGCAGTACGCCGACGTCTACGGCCCCACCCACCCGCACACCCTGTCCGCCGAGGTGGACCTCGGGGTCACGCTCCGGCTGCACGGCGACCCGGAGGCCGCGCGCGCCGTCGACGAACGGGCCCTGGAGGAACTCGACCGGGTCCTCGGGGAACGCCACCCCACCACCCTGGTCTGCGCGACCAACCTGGCCAGCGACCTCTACGCGCTGGGCGACTTCGCCGCGGCCCGGGAGCGGGACGAGCGGACCCTGGGCATCTCCAGGGAGGTGCTCGGCGAGGACCACCCCTCCACCCTGGCCTGCGCGGCCAACCTGCCGCTCGACCTGAGGGCCCTCGGCGCTGACGAGGAGGCGGAGCGGCTGCACAGCAGAACGGCGGAACGGCTCAACCGGGCCCTCGGCGCGGACCATCCGGCCGTGCGTCAGGCGGTGTCCTGGGACGACCGCGCGAACTGTGACGTGGATCCGCTGCCCCTGTGAGCGCGGCCCGTGTCCCGGGCGCCGCCCAGCCACCCGGCGAGTTCGGCGGGCGGCGGCGCCTGGCCCGCGCGCCGGGTGACGGCCCGGGACACGGCGCGCAGAACCTCCGGCCGCCCGGCCGCGGTGCCGTCGTGGTCGAGGAGCAGCCCGAGGGCGCCCCACGCGGCGGGCCGGTGCGTCTGCTCTGCGTAGAGCGCGGTGGCCTCGGTCAGGTCGCCCGCCACATAGGCCAGGTCGGCGGGGGTGACGTCCTTCGGGCGCGGACCGCCGCGCCGGGCGGCCTCGAAGGTGCGGGGGTCGGTGATCCTGAGCCGCACCAGATGGGCGAAGGCGTCCAGGCGGCAGCCTGCGGAGTCGGTGGCGACGCTGCCGCCGGGCAGCGCGGCCGGCGGAGGGCCGCCGTCCAGCCAGGACTCCGCGACGGCCCGCACGGTCGCCTCGTCGGGCCGGACGTGGTGGGCGCGCCAGGCGGCCCGCTGATGGGCCGCGGCTTGCTCGGCCAGCAGCAGCACCCTCTCGGGCACCGGTTCGGTGTCCCAGGAACGGATGCTCGCGAGGAGGCCGTGCACCAGGCGGCGGCCTGTTCCGGTCAGCGCGGGATGGGCCCGCAGCGCCTCCAGGGTGGCTCTGGACTCCCGCCGCCACAGGGCGAATTCGAAACGGGCGCGCTCGGCGGCGCTCCCCTCGGCCCGGGTGGCGCGGTCCCGCCAGAAGCGGGCGACACCGGAGAAGGCGAAGGCTCCGTGCAGGACGCCGCTGAGCGGGCGTGGGTCGTCCCGCCACGGCGCGTGGAAGAGGTCGGCGCACTCCTCGGCCAGGGTGGTCAGGTGCATCAGGCCGTTGAGCAGGGTGTGGCGGAACTCGTGCACCAGGGTGACGGCCAGTTCGACCGCCGCCTCGTCCTCGTCGGCCCCGGGTTCGGGCGCGGAGACCATCACACAGCCGAAGGCCTCCGAGGCGGAGGCGCTGCGCGGCCGGAAGCGTTCCGCCGCGGGCAGCGGCACCAGGGAGAAGAGTCCGGCGGCGAGCGCCTCGGCGCTCTCGCGGTGGTCCTCGACGAGCAGCGCCCACGCCCGGTCGAGTGCGCGCCGCCAGGCCGACAGTTCCGCGTCGTCCAGTCGCCCGGGTACGGCGGTCCCGGCGATGACGGGGTAGCGGGCCAGGTCGTCGACGCCGAGGGTGAGGGCGAGCCCGAGGTGACGGACCGAGATCCGGCGCGTGCCCGACCAGTCGGGCGCGTCGACCGCGGGGTCCACCGGGAGGCACACGGCCGGTCCCCCCTCCGCGGCCCGGATTCGGACGGTCCCGTCGTGCGCGCTCACCTCGGCGGTGCTCCACGGACCGGCGCCGTCCAGTCGCGCGCGTCCCAGACCGGGCAGGAGGACGGCCCCGGCGCGGGCCGGCACGGTGATCCGGAAGTCGCCGCCGGCGAGGACGGCGCCGGCGGCCGCGAGCGCGTGCAGCTGCCCGACGTCGGCCCAGAGCGGGTCGGGGGATGCCTCCGAACCGCGCAGCCGACGCAGCGCGTGGGCGGCCCAGAGCCCGGTCTGCGGGTCCATCAGGAGCCGGTGCACCGCTTCCGGCTGCCGTCGCTGGGCCCGCGCCAGCAGGTCCCAGGCCTCGGCCGCGGGAGCGAGCGCCCCGACGGCCGCCGGACGCGCGGACACCTCGTCCACGAGCAGCCGCAACAGCAGCAGACGGCGGCTGTACTCCGCGTCGAGGAGGGCGCGCGTCGCCCCGAGGTGCTCGCCCGCCGAGCAGAGCATGGCGAAGGAGGCGTCGTCGAGACGGTGGGGCCGCAGGGGCTGCGCGGAGCTCTCGGATTCCCCGGCGGCTTCGCTTGACGTGCGCACGAAGGCTTCCCTATTCACGTTGTCCTGGGCGCCGGACCGGTCCGGCGTGATGTGCAGCGCACATTACCGGCCAAGGCGGAGCGGGAGTCGCTTCTCGGTCAACTCGGTTCGCTGCCGCCCCGGGTGCTGAACGGCCTGTCGACACTGCTGAGCAGCATGTCCATCGCCGGCCGGAGCGCGGCCCGCCCGACGCCGGGCAGCTCGTCCAGCGAGAGGTGGGACAGCCGGGGCAGCCAGGACTCGACGCTCGCGGCCTCGACCGCGTCACAGGACTCGTTCATGGGGCCCGATGTTAGACCGGGATCGGGCCTCACCCGGACACTTCGACGATGAGCCGGTGCGCCGCCTCCGCGTCCGGGCTGCTCCCCGCGCACAACAAGATCGCCTCCGCCAACTCCGCGAGCGCGCCGGGGCGTCGGGCGCAGGTGCGGAGGATGCTGATGGTGTCCAGGCGGGGGCGGGCGTGGCGGGGGATCGCGGCCCGTACGCCGACGCGGAGCAGGCCGAGGATCTCCTCGCGGCCCTGCGGTTCCACGAACTCCGCGACGGCGAGCAGGGCGTCCGTGAGGGCGCGCAGGCGGTCGGGGGTGAGGTCGGCGGAGTCGGCGCGGTCGGGTTCGGGGGCGCCGCGGGCGAGGAGCTGGCCCTCGTCGCCGTCCCAGGTGCGGGTCCACAGGTAGGTGGGGGTCTGGGCGGCGAGTCCCTCGGCGCGCAGCCGGGAGAAGCGGGTCCGCAGCCGGTCCATCAGCACGCCCGGGTCCGGGGGCCAGCCGGGGCCGGCCGCTTCCTCGTCCCCGAGCACGGCCAGCGCCTCCCGGCTGAACAGGCCCGTCGAGGCCCCGGCCAGGTTGGCGGCCGCCTCGCCGGGGCGGGCGGCGAACAGGACCGCCTGGTCGCGGGCGGTGCGCGGCATCGGGGTGCCGTAGTCCTCCCGGGGCAGGGGGCGCTTGGCGCGCCAGGGGTTGTGCGGGAGCTGGCAGGCGTCGACCAGCCAGATCTGGCGGGGATGGCGGGGTGCGGCCCGGTAGTGGGTCAGCAGGGTGTCGAAGTCCAGGTTGAGCGGGTCCTGGGAGGTGGCGTCGGCGTAGAAGAGCCGGCGACGGCCCTCGGTGTCGATCACGCCGTGGCCGCCCCACACCACCCACAGCAGCTCGCTGGAGTCCGCCGCGACGGTCCGCAGCAGCGTGCGGTGCACGGTGGCCCGGTCCGCGCCGAGGACGGTGTACGGCACCTCCCGGGCGGCGTCCGACCGGCCGGGAGGTGCGGACAGCAGCGCGGTGATCCGCTCGGGCGGCACGCCCCGGGCCAGGAACCAGTCCGCGAACCGCAGGGCGTCCGAGACCGGGCCGTCGAGCGCCCAGTGCGCCCCCGCCTCGTAGGCGTCGACGCCCACCACGACGACGGTGGTGAGACGGGGATCGGCTTGCGGGACGGGCGAGTTCATGTGCCCAGTGTGCCGCCCGAACGGGCTCGTGGGGTCACCCTTGGTCGGCCACGAAGGACGCCATTCTGGTGAGGGCGGAGTTCCAGTTGATGGTGTGTTCGTTGGTCGACCAGGACTGGATGTCGTCGATGTAGCAGAACTGGCCCACGCAGCCCTGGAGTTTGCTCTGCGCGAAGGGGTCCTGGATGCTGGAGTTGGGTCCGCCGGCGAGGGTTCCGGCCGGCGGGTTGGGCTGACCGGGGTCCAACTGGTGCGCGTACCAACGGGCGTGCTGGTTCTTGGCGTCGACCTCGCCGTAGCCCGTCACGTAGGAGATGTTCAGCGCGTTCCGGCCGAACAGGTAGTCCATGCTCTGGAGCGCCCCGTCGCGGTACTTCGAGGCGCCGGTGATGTCGTAGGCGGTGGCGACGACCACGGCGTTGTGCAGGATCTGGTGGTTGGAGCCCCAGTCGTAGAGGTTGCCCTCGGGTGCGTACGGCATGCCGTACGCCTGGGACTTGAGAGTCGTCAGATAGCGGTCGGCGCCCTTGGTCACGGACTGGCGGACCTTGTCCCGGCCGGGCAGCCGGCTGGGCACGGTGGCCAGGTCGAGGCGGGCGGCCGCCGCGGTGCGAGCCCAGTCGTAGCCGAGCGGGCCGAAGATGTCTGCGGTGTGGACGGGGGAGTTCAGGACGCGGTCGGCGAACTCCTTCTCGCCGGTGGTGAGATACAGCTCGGCCGCCGCCCAGTAGAACTCGTCCGTGACGTTGTCGTCGGCGTAGGTTCCGCCGCCGATGCCGTCGCTCGCGGAGGCGTAGCGGTCGGGGTGGGCGAGCGCGGCCGTCCACGCGGTGCGGGCCGCGGCGAGCGCCTTCGCGGCGAACTGCCGGTCGTAGGGCCGATACAGGCGGGCCGCCTGGGCCGCGGTCGCCGCGAGGTTGAGGGTCGCCGCGGTGGACGGCGGGTGCAGTTCGCGCTTCTGCGGGTCGTCGCTGGGCAGCAGGGGCAGCCCGGTCCACTGTTCGTCGTGGATCTTGTGGTGGGCCATGCCGGCCAGCGGCTGCCCGGCCGGTACCTGCATCTTCAGCAGGAACTCCAGCTCCCAGCGGACCTCGTCGAGGAGGTCGGGCACCTTGTTGCCGCTCTCGGGGATGTCGAGGGTGCCGTCGCCGAGTGCGCGGACGTCCCCGGTGCGGGCGTGCAGGGCGCGTTCGTAGGTGCTGAGCAGTTCCCAGACCGCGATACCGCCGTTGACGACGTACTTGCCGTGGTCGCCGGCGTCGTACCAGCCGCCGGTGACGTCGAGGGTGTAGTCGCAGACGCCGGGTTGGCAGGGCACCGCGCCGTCGCCCTGGTTGGGCGCGACGTCGACGTGGCCGGCCGGGCGGGCGTAGCCGGGGCGCAGGTCGTCGCGGATGGCGATGCCGCTGCGCTGGGTGTAGTAGTACTTCGCCGCGTCCTGCCGCAGCCGTTCGTAGGCGCTCGCGTCGATGTCGAAGGGGCGGCTGGTCTCGCCGTCGGCGACGAGGGTGAGGCCGGTGCCGCGGGACCGGTGGGCGCCGAAGTCGATGGAGTGGACGTTCTGTCCGGAGGAGGCGTCGGTGCCGCGCGGGGTGGTCCAGCCGCGGGCGGCCACCGTGCCGTCGGCGCGCCGCAGTTGCCAGGGCAGGCGGGCGGTCGCGTCGGTGACGAGGGTGGCGTTCTTGGGCCCCGCGGGCAGGTAGGCGACCTGGTTGACGCGGACCCGTGGCCCGGTGTCGGGCTCGTACGGCTCGGGCTCCACGCCGCCGACCAGCGAGACGTCGTCCATGCAGAACCGCCAGGCGTCCGCGCTGCCGCCGACCTGGAGGCCGACCTGGGCCTGGGTGGTGTCGACGGGCGAGGTGAAGGTGTACGAGTAACTGTTCCCGGAGACGCTGAGCTGCGGTGACACCTCGAACCAGGTGTCGTACGGGGCCACTTGGAGGCCGACGATCGCGCGGGCGACGTGCGCGTCGGGGGTGCCGGAGGCGGTGAAGGAGAAGCGGTACGACTCCCCCGCGACCAGGGTGATGTCGTTCTGGCCGACGGCGGCGTCCCAGCGGTTGGCGGTGCCGCCCGGCACCTCGGCGCAGAGCTGTCCGTCGGACAGGGCGGCGGTGACGTTGCTCGTCGTCCACCACGGTTCGGTGGTGGTGTCGAAGGTGCCGTTCCTGACCTGTTCGACCTCGTCTGCGCCCGCGACCGGGGCCGGCAGGGCCACCAGGGCCGCTCCGAGCAGGCCGGTCAGGGACAGCGTGGCGGTTCTGCGTCGTTTCACGTCTGGGCTCCTCGGGGGAGGTGCGGGGTGACGCTCGCGTGGGAGCGCTCCCAGATGCGGACGCAGGCCATGCTTGTGGCAGCTGTGACGCGTCGTCAACGGTCCGGACAGGACGGGTTCCCGCGGGATCACCCGACCGGCCCCGTCCCGCCCGGACCGGCGGGCCGTGGCACTTCGGCCGGTTTTCGACCTTGACTGTTCGAGGGCTCGCACAGGTGGTTCCCCATCCACCGGGGGCCGGGACGCACTAGGCTGGAACGCACGTGACCACCGGTCACTGTGAGTGTCCGCGTTGGAGTGGCGACGATGACCCCGCACGACCCGATCGACGACGCCGCGACGGCTCGGGCCGTCATCGACGAGCACGGCACCCTGCTGCAGTGGAACGCCGGCGCCCGGCTGCTGCTGGGCTGGCCGGCCGCCGACGTCGTGGGCCGCCCCGCCGCCGAGTTGCTGGCCGACGGCTCGATGCCGGTCCCGGACGGCCCGCGCTGGGACGGCACCGTCCCGCTGCGGCACCAGGACGGCCACCGGGTGCGGGTGTGGCTGCTGGCCCACCGCCGCCCGGGACGCGGGGACAGCCCCGCCCACTGGCTGGTGGTCACTCCGCTGGAGTCCGCCGGCCCGCCCTCCACCGAGGACCCGCTCGCCTCGGCCGGCCTCACCCAGTCCCCGTGCGCCGTCGCCGTCTACGACGAGCGGCTCAGGCTGCGCCGGATCAACAACGCCATGAGCGCGGTGATCGGGCTGCCCGAGGACCGCATCCGGGGACTGCGGGCCTCCGAGATCGGCGGCAAGGCGCAGAGCGAGGAGCTGGAGGAGAACATGGCCGGGGTGCTGGCCACCGGCCGGGCCCGGGACGTGCAGACCTACCTGCACGTCGGCGGCGAGGGCCACCCGCACGCCTGGCTGGCCCGGATGGCCCCGGTGACCGACGCGGACGGACGGGTGCGGGGCGTGTGCGTGGCCGCCCACGACTTCACCGAGAACTACCTCTCCCGGCAGCGGCTGCAACTGGTCAACGAGGCCAGCGTGCGCATCGGCACCACCCTCGACGTGACCCGGACGGCACAGGAACTCGCCGACGTGTGCGTCCCGGCCCTCGCCGACTTCGTCAGCGTCGACCTGCTCGATCCGGACGGGGACAGCTCGGGCGCGCCGACCCCGGTGACCGTGCCGGTCCGGCTGCGCCGTGCCGCGCAGCGGTCGCTGACCCCGGGCAGCCCGGAGGTGGTGGTCGAGCCGGGGCACACGGCGCTCTACCCCGGCCGGTCGCCGCAGGCCGCCTCACTGACGGCGGGCCGCGCCGTGGTCGCCTCGGTGCCCTCGGGCGACCTCGACGAGTGGCTCGACCGGGACCGGGTGCGCGACGAGTGGGTCAGGGAGTACGGCATCCACTCCACGATGTCCGTACCGATCAGGGCCCGGGGCCTGACGCTCGGCGTCGCGGTGCTCACCCGGTTCCGGCGGCCGGACCCGTTCACCCCCGACGACGTCCTGCTGGCCGAGGAGATCACCGCGCGCGCCGCGGTCTGCGTCGACAACGCCCGCCGCTACTCCCGTGAGCGGGAGACGGCGCTCGCCCTCCAGCGCAGCCTCCTGCCGCGCGAGCTGCCGCGCACGGCCGCGGTGGACGCCGCCTCGCGCTATCTCCCGGCGGCCCGGTCCGGCGTGGGCGGCGACTGGTTCGACGTGATCCCGCTGTCCGGCATGCGGGTCGCGCTCTGCGTGGGGGACGTCGTCGGCCACGGCATCCAGGCCTCGGCCACCATGGGCCGGCTGCGCACCGCGGTACGCACGCTCGCCGACATCGACCTGGCCCCGGACGAGCTGCTGACCCACCTCGACGACCTGGTCGTACGGCTCTCCGAGGAGGCCGGCGGGGACGGCAGCCCCGGCGAGGTCGGGGCCACCTGTCTGTACGCGGTGTACGACCCGGTGTCGCGGCGCTGCACGCTGGCCCGCGCCGGGCATCCGCCGCCCGTGCTGGTGCCGCCGGACGGTGCGCCCCGCCGGGTCGAGCTGCCGGCCGGGCCGCCGCTGGGTCTGGGCGGGCTGCCCTTCGAGTCGGCCGAGCTGGACCTGACCGAGGGCAGCGTGCTGGCGTTCTTCACCGACGGTCTGCTGGAGCACCGCGACCGTGACGCCGACGCCGGTCACTCGCTGCTCCTGGACGCCCTGGGAGACGCCTCCGGCCCCCTGGAGGAGACCTGCGACCGGGTCCTGCACGCACTGCTGCCGCCCGGCGGCGTCGCCGACGACGTGGCGCTGCTGCTGGCCCGTACCCGGGGTCTGGCCGCCGCCCAGGTCGCCACCTGGGACATCCCGGCCGATCCGGCGCTGGTCGCGCCCATCCGCAAGCAGGTCGTGGAACAGCTCGCGGCCTGGGACCTCAGCGACTCCTCGTTCACGGCGGAACTGGTGGTGAGCGAACTGGTCACCAACGCCATCCGGTACGGCTCGCAGCCCATCCGGCTGCGGCTGATCCATGACGCGGTCACCCTGATCTGCGAGGTGTCCGACTCCAGCCACACGGCTCCCCATCTGCGCCGGGCGAAGACCTGGGACGAGGGCGGCCGGGGCCTGCTGCTGGTCGCCCAGCTCACCCAGCGCTGGGGCAGCCGGCACACCCCGCAGGGCAAGACCATCTGGGCCGAGCTGGCACTCCTCGAGGAACTCTGAACGGACGTACGCCTCCCGGGTTTCCCCCCGCGAGTGACGGATACCCGACCGGGGAGCGCAGACGACCTTCCGGGAGCGTGGCGAACATGGCGCACAGGCCGAGGAGCCTGCCCCGAACCGCCCTGTCGGCGAGCGTGCTCGCCCTGCTCGGGGCGCTCACCGCCTGCGGCGGCCCCGCGTCCGACGGCCCCGCGTCCGGGGGCACCACCGCCACCACGCCGTCGCCGTCCGCCCCCGAGGCCACCGCCCCCGAGCCGTCGCCCTCGCCCTCGGCCGCCGGCGCCGGGAGCGGCCCGTCCCGCTGCCGGACCGCGGAACTGCGCGCCGAGGTCGGCGGGGTGGACCCCGGCGCGGGGCAGCGCAACTTCCCGATCGTCCTGACCAACGCCTCCGCGCGCACCTGCGCGGTGTACGGCCATCCGGGCGCCGCCTTCGTGGACTCGGACGGCGACCGGCTCGGCACCGACCCGGTCCGCTCCCCCGACACGCCGACCCGGGTGACGCTGGAGCCCGGCGACAGCGCCTGGGCGGGGCTGTCCTACTCCAGTCCGGAGGTCAGCGGGGCGCGCACCGCGCGTCCGGCGGCGCTGCTGGTGACCCCGCCGGACGAGCGGGAGCCGATCGAGGTGGCGTGGAAGGGTGGCGCGGTACCGGTCTCCGGCACCGCGTCCTCCGTGAGGCTGACGGTGTTCGCGCCCGGCTCCGGCCCCTGAGGCCCCCTGCCGGGCCCCTTGGGGTTCACCCCGTGGGGTTCAGTTCCGTCCGTCGCCGTGGCCGCCGCCCCAGCCGCCCCCGTCGTGCTCGTCGTCCCCCCAGGAGCAGTCGTAGGGGTCCGCGGCGCAGGTGTCCGTGGCCGAGGGCGTCGGGGTGGGCGACGGGGACGGGGAGGCGCTCGCCTTCGGGGTCTTGGAGGGGGTCGCGGCGGGTTCGGACCCGGCCTTGGGTGACGCGGGCGCGGTCCGGGGCGCGTCCCAGTTGACGGCCGCCATCTGGAGTTCGGGCTCGGAGGAGTCGATGACCCAGCGCTGCGCGCCGTCGTCCTTGCGGGTCTTCAGGACGAGGGCGCCGGAGCCGTCGGTGGCGGCCGGTGTCAGGGCCAGTTCCTGGTTCCAGCGGGGCACCAGGGCGCCCTGTAGGGTGAAGTCGTAGCGGACCTTCCTGGTCTCGGTGCAGGCGCCGAGCCGCACCGAGTAGCCGAGGCGGGAGTCCAGGCACAGGTCGGGCTCGGCCGCGCTGCGCAGCCGGCCGTCGGTCTCGTACACCCACTGCTGCCCGGCCTGGGCGGAGCAGTCCGTCAGCGCGGTCTCGGCGCCCGCGACGACCTTGCCGCCGACGACCGCGACGCACAGTCCGGAGGCGAGGTTGTGCAGCCGTCCGGTCAGGGTGCCCTGGGCGGCCTCCTCGGCCCCCGCCCAGGAGGGGCCGGCCGTCGGCGTGGCGTCGGCCGCGCCGACCGCCTCGGTGTCCCGGCCCGCGTCGGCCCCTCCCTCACCGCCTTCCGAACCCAGCGCGGACCACAGCACCAGCGGCACCAGGACCAGGGCGCTCACGGCGACGACGGCGACCGCGAGGTTGCGGCGGCGCAGGGCGCGGCGGGCGGCCTTGCGGCCCATCCGGCTGCACGGGGGCCGCGGGGCGGGCGGGGGTTCGGGGCTCACCCCGTCGGCGCCGAAGTCCTCCCCCGACACCGGTATCGCCTCCGCGACGGCGGGCACCGCCCCGGCCGGGGCGCTCGTGTCGTCCGCGCTCAGCGCCCGGGATTCCAGGTACTCCGAGGCTCCCCAGCCGAGCACGGCCTCGGCGAGGGCGGGGCCGAGGCCGCGGTTGAAGCCGTCCAGTTGGTCGGCGGTGGACCGGCAGTGCGGGCAGCCGTCCAGATGGGCGCTGAGGTCGGGGTCCACCCCGACTCCGCCGCGGCGGTAGGTGACGTCGAGCAGGCGCACGTAGCGCCGGCACTCCTGGTCGGGTGCGAGTTCGCGGTGGACCTGGAGGCATTCCTCGCGCAACCGGTCGCGGGCGCGGCCGAGTTCGGTCAGGGCACCCGCCTCGTCCAGGCCCAGCAGGCCCGCCGGTGTCCGGAGCGGTTCGGCCTCGACCTCGGTGTGCCACAGCAGGCAGCGGGCCGACTGCGGGAGCCGCTCGAAGGCGTCGGACAGCAGCCGGCGGTGGTCCGGGGTCAGCAGCCGGGCGGCGGCGCGGTCGCCGCCGAGTTCGTCGGACCGCAGGTCGGGGTGGAGGAGGTCACGCCGCTGGTCGGTGTCCCACTCCCCCGCCACGCGCCGTACGGTGACGAGGAGTTGGGGGCGCCAGGCGGCGGTCGGGCCGGTCTGCCGCAGCGTCTGCCCGAAGAGGCGGGTGAACGCGGCCGTGGTGAGCATGCCGGCGGCGCGGGCGCTGCTGGTGCACAGCCGCGCGTAGGCGAAGCCCGCGGCCCAGTGCCGGTCGAGGAGTTCCCCCACGGGCTGGAGCGCGGGGGAGGCCCCCGTCCAGTTCTTGAGTTCGGCGCTCAGTTGAGCGTCGGTCAATTCAAGGGGCTGGGCGCTTCCCGCGGAATTCGGCGAGCCTGCGTCATGCACGGCGGCATTCCTCCGGAGGGCATGCGGTATTGATGGTCCATACCAAGGGGTATGCTCCGGACGCGGCCCTTTCGAGGCGTGCGGCGCAAGGGAGCGACACACCTTTGCACAGGTCAGCCGTGGGGAACAAGTGCTCCATCCGTTTTGTACCGGGAGCGTGCGCCCCGTCGAATTGAACTTGTGTCAATAAAGCCTCGACGTAAACACTCGGTTGAATTGAATCCCCTCCCGGGGAGGGGATTCCGCGTCGGGGCGGCGCCGGTCAGTGGCCGACGATCTCCCGTGCCGTATAGGGCCGTTCCAACTCCTCCATCTCCTTCTCGCTCAGGGTCAGTTCGGTGGCCGCCGCCGCGTCCTCGATGTGCTCCGGCCGGGCCGCGCCGACGATCGGGGCCGTCACGGTGTTCCGCCCGAGCAGCCAGGCCAGGGCGACTTGGGCCCGCGGGACGCCCCGGTCGTCCGCGACCCGGGTCACGGCCTCCACGACGGCGCGGTCGCCCTCGCGGTACAGACGGCTGCCGAAGTCGTCGCCCGCGCTGCGTTCGGTGACGGTGTCCCAGTCGCGGGTCAGCCGGCCCCGGGCCAGCGGACTCCAGGGCAGCACCCCCACGCCCTGGTCGGCGCAGAGGGGCAGCATCTCCCGTTCCTCCTCCCGGTACAGGAGGTTGTAGTGGTTCTGCATGGAGACGAACATGGTCCAGCCGTGCCGTTCGGCGGTGTACTGCATCTTGGAGAACTGCCAGGCGTACATCGAACTCGCCCCGAGATAGCGGACCTTGCCGGCCTTCACCAGGTCGTGCAGGGCCTCCATCGTCTCCTCGACGGGGGTGTGCGGGTCGAAGCGGTGGATCTGGTAGAGGTCGACGTGGTCGGTGCCGAGGCGGGCGAGGCTGTGGTCGATCTCCGCCATGATCGCCTTGCGGGAGAGGCCGCCGCCGTTGGGTCCCGGCCGCATCCGGCCGTGCACCTTGGTGGCGAGCACGATCTCGTCGCGCCGGGCGAAGTCGGCGAGCGCCCGTCCGACGATCTCCTCGCTGGTGCCGTCGGAGTAGACGTTGGCGGTGTCGAAGAAGGTGACGCCCGCTTCCAGCGCCCGCCGGATCAGCGGGCGGGACGCCTCCTCGTCGAGCGTCCAGGCATGCGTGCCCCGGTCGGGCAGCCCGTAGGTCATGCAGCCCAGACAGATCCGCGAGACGTCCAGGCCCGTCGAACCGAGCTTCACGTACTGCATCGTTGCCGCTCCTGCCGTCGAGGTCGGTACCAGCAGGAGCGTACGGGCCCGAGGGGTCAGACCGGGTCGCCGACCGCCTCGGCGGCCCGGGCGAGGAGTGCAGCGCGGCCGATGGCCTCGGCGCGGGTGGACGGCACGGTGCAGGCGTGGGCGCCGGCGACGGAGCCGTACAGGGCGCAGCGGGCCGGGTCCTCGCCGTTCAGCCAGCCGAGCAGGAAGGCCGCGGCGAAGGCGTCGCCCGCGCCGTTGGAGTCGACGACGGGGGCGGGCGGGGGGACGGCGGGAACGTGGGTGAGCGTGCCGTCGGTGAGCAGGAAGGCGCCCTCGGCCCCGGCGGTGGCGACGACGGCGACGGCCCGGCCGCGCCCGGCGATGTCGCGCATGGTGCGCTCGTGGTCGGTCAGGGCGGTGGTCGACAGGAAGACCACGTCCGCGGCGAGCGCGAAGGGCTCGTGATAGGGGTTGGCGCCGTCCCAGTTGTGCAGGTCGGTGGAGAGGGTGGGACCGGCCTCCCGGAGCAGGGACAGCGCCTCGGCGCAGGGGTGGGTGATGACGACGTGCGCGTGCCGCGCGGCGGCGGCCAGGGTGCGCAGGGTCTCCTCCGGGAAGCGGTCCTCCGCCCGGGAGCGCGTGTCGTCGTAGAGCGAGAGCCTGCGGCCGTCGATGCCGACCAGGTTGACGGCGCGCTTGGTGCCGGCGGGCTGCGGCACGGCGGTCAACGGGACGCCGTGTTCGCGGTGGAGGGCGCGGACCAGGTCGCCCTCCGGGTCGTCACCGAGCATGTCCAGGTGGTGGGTGCGCAGCCCCAGCGCGTTGAGGCCGAGCGCGACGAAGTCCCCGCTCTGTCCGGCGCGGGTGGTGATGCCGGGCCTGATCATGTAGCTGTCGGCGTACGGCAGGGGCAGTTCGGGGACGTGGACGATGGTGTCCACGCCCGCACCACCCAGGACGAGGACGTCGGTCTCGGTGCTCACGGTGTCGTTCCTCTCGGCTCGGCACCGTGAGTCAAACAGCCCACGACCGGGACCGCAAGAACTTGCAGAAATTTGCGGCAAGTTGTGTCAGCGGCGGGCGGCGTCCGGCGACTCGCTCCGCAGCGCCGCGCGCATGGCGCGCAGCCGGCGGTTCTGCGTGCGGCTCTGGTGGAGCATCCACCCCATGAAGACCACGGTCAGCGCGGCCATGCCGATGGTCTGCCGCGGTCCCGCGGTGAGGCCCGTGAGTACGGTGACCGAGGTGAAGAGCACCGCCAGGAAGACCAGGGCGGCCCCTCGGTGCCGGGTCCGGTGCAGCCGCTGCTCGACCAGGTCGCTCATGGCGGCCCGCCCCCGGGCGTCCGCGGGGGGCTCGCCGGTGCGCAGGTGCCTCTCCAGTGACACCAGGTCGTCCGTCCGGCCGCCCGCGGCCCGCTTCTCCTTGCGGCGCACGGCCAGGAGGACGCAGATGCCGCCGACGGACAGGACGGCGGTGCGCAGCACCACCGACAGGAACGAACGCCCCGGATACAGCAGCGTGATCAGCGCGGCGGCGGCCAGGACGGACAGGGCGAACTGCGCCCACAGGTGCCGTGCGAGGAAGGAGTTGACCCGTTGCATGGCCCTCCCCCTCAGATCCGGGTCCTGCGCCGGTGGCCGGCGTACACCGTGGCGCCGGCGATCGCCAGCAGGATCCAGGCGACCGCGCTGTACGCCCAGGCCGTCGTCCCGCGCGCCGTTCCGACCGAGCTGACCACGGCCCACAGGGCCAGTACGACGCACAGGGCGGTCCACGCGATGTCGGCGAACCTTCCGCGCAGTTGCTCGCGCTGACGGGTGCCGGGCGGCAGCGTGCTCATGTCGGACCCCGAGTTCTCCTGCGGCTGCACGGCCTCACTCCTCTCCATCGGACCGGATCTCCCGATTACCCGCGCCATCTAGGCACACGCCTGCAAAGAGGGCTGCGGATACGGAAGTTGAGAGTCCGCAAGAGGGTCACCGCCCCGAGGGTTCACGGGGTGGTCAGCAGGTCCAGGGCGCGTCGCCAGCCGAACTCCGGGCGCGTGCCGTCGGGTCGGGGTTCCCCGGTGTACGGCTCGCCGAAGCGGACGCCCATGGCGCGCAGGCGGGTCAGGCTCTCCCGGTACGCGGGGTGGGCGGCGAGCGCGTCCGCCACGCAGGGCAGGGCCACCACCGGGACACCGAGGCCGGGCGCCTCGCAGAGGGTGGCCACGGCGAGCGTGTCGGCCAGGCCCGCCGCCCACTTGTTGACGGTGTTGAAGGTGGCGGGCGCGACCACGACGGCGTCCGGCGGAGGGAAGGGCCGGGGGTCGGCCGGGGTGCGCCAGGCGGAGCGGATCGGGCGGCCGGCGAGCGCCGCCACGGCCTCCGTGTCGAAGAAGCCGTTCATCGCGACGGGAGTCGCGATCACGCCGACCTCCCAGTCCCGTTGCCGCGCGGCGGCGACGAGTTCACCGACCCCGGAGGCGATCCCGGCGGCGCAGACGACGACGTAGAGGAAGGGCGTGCGGGACGGTTCGATCATCCGGAGACCCTAGTCAACCCACCCGTCGGAGTGACGCCCTGTTCGGCCAGATCGCTCAAGCGACGGATGAAACGCGCACGCATCTGTGTTGAATGGGGTGGCAGGCAAGGACACACGACGACGGGACCGATGACATGCCTCTTGAGGGCGAGTACGAACCCAGCCCGGAGCAGTGGGTGCGCGACCAGGTGGAGCTGTACGAGGGCTCCGGCGGCACCAAGGGCACCACCCTGCGGGACACCGGGCTGCCGGTGATCGTGCTGACCACGCTGGGCGCCCGGAGCGGCAAGATCCGCAAGACCCCGCTGATGCGCGTGGAGCACGGGGGCAGCTACGCCGCGGTCGCCTCGCAGGGCGGCGCGCCCAAGCACCCGGTCTGGTACCACAACGTCAAGGCCGATCCGCGGGTCGAGCTCCAGGACGGCCCGCGCAAGTGGGACATGACCGCGCGCGAGGTCACGGGCGCGGAGAAGGCCGCCTGGTGGGAGCGGGCGGTCGCCGCGTTCCCGCCGTACGCCCAGTACCAGGAGAAGACCAGCCGGGAGATCCCGGTCTTCGTGCTGGAGCCGGTCGAGGGCGACTGACACCCCCACGAAAAGATCTTGCACGGGTGGCGCATGAAGACCGGTACGCCGGGCACCCGAGCGTCAGGCCCCGCCGCGTTCCCCCGTCGCGGCGGGGTTCCCCCTTCCCGTACGACGCGGTGTGGGCGACGGTCCGGCCGCGCGGTCCGTACGGTGACCTCCTCGGCCCGTACGCGGTCCGCCTGGCGGATCCGACGGGGCCGCGAGAGGCTGGGCGGCCGGGACTCCGGTACGGGCCCGCCCCGACCACACAGGAGGCAGACCGTGGGCAAGAAGCCGCAGAAGCTCAAGCTCCCCCTCGCCTACAAGCCGATGGGGTTCGCGATCGGCTGGCTGGGCGGCACGCTCGCCGGCTTCGCGTTCCAGGCGACGTGGAAGGCGATCCGGCACGAGGACGACGCACCCGATCCGCTGGACAAGGACCGCGGCTGGGGCGAGGTGCTGCTGGCCGCGGCGCTCCAGGGCGCCATCTTCGCGGTGGTCCGCAGCGCCGTGAACCGCACCGGCGCGAAGGCCGTCGAGCGGTCCACGGGCGTGTGGCCCTCCGACAGCATGAAGGACGCCAAGAAGGCGGTGTCCGCCTAGGGCGTGTGGGGCCTACGGGCTTCGCGGCCCGCCCCCGGCACCCGTCCGGGTGCGGGGGGGGGCGGGCACCCGCCCCGGCCCGGGGCGGCGGTACGGACCGGGGTCAGCCCTGCTTCGGCGCGAGGGACGGCGCGCAGCGCAGGGTGAACGAGTGGCCCGAGGGGTCGGAGTAGCCGCGTTCCTCGAAGGGGCTCGCCGCGTCCTTGGTCTCCAGCGGGCGCCCGCCGAGCCCCACCACCCGCAGTTCGGTCTCGTCCAGGTCCTCCACCACGAACTCCAGGTGGACCTGGAAGGAGTTCTCCGGCCGGGGCCAGCTCGGCGGGGTCGCGTTCGCGTCGCGGCGGAAGGCCAGCCGGGTGCCGTCGGCCCCCCGGATCTCCACCCGGTTGGCGCCGACGTCCGTCTGCTCGGCGTCCAGCAGTTCCGTGTAGAACACCGCGAGTTTCTCGGGTTCGGCGCAGTCCAGGACCAGGACGCCCGCCTTCACCAGTGACATGTCTCCTCCGTACGGTCGCGTGCGCGGAGCCGGACCGCCCCGCCGCCCTGACCGTCGGATTGCCCGGTGCGGCGGAATCAGTCCGCGACCAGCCACACTCCTTCGCGCATCAGGGTCCGCCCGTCCAGTTCGTCGGCCTCGCGCCAGGCCTGGATCCGCCGCGGCCGCACCCGGAAGTACAGGTAGCGCGTACCGAGGTCCCGCGGGTCGAAGCCGGTCCGCCCGGCGAACCGGTCCCCCTCGCCGTCCCGGAGCGCGTCCGCGGTCAGCGTCTCCACGGTCCCCTCGACCATCACCACGTCCCGGGTCGGCCCGAGGCCGAGCCGTACCGTGCCGGTCTCCCGGAGGTTGCGGCCGGTGGGGCTGGTGGCCGGGGTCGACAGGAGCAGCGTCTCGCCGTCCCAGAGGAAGGACAGGGGCACCAGATGGGGCTGCGCGCCGTCGACGCCGGCGGTGGCGACCCACAGGTCCTCGTCGTGCTCCAGCCGGTGCAGGGTGTCGAGCTTGCGCTGCTTCGGGGATCGGGCGGGCGGCGGGGTCATCCGGGACAGCCTCCTGGCGGGAATCGGTCGGCGGGCGCCGGTGCGGCGACGCTCGACGGCGTCAGTCTGGCAGCGCCCGTTCAGGCGTGTCCGCGGATTTCCGCCAGCCGTGCCGCGGCGGCGGCGAGCAGCAGGTCCAGCGCCGCCGGGTAGGAGCTGCGCGGCATGTCGGCGACCAGGTGGCGGGCGGTCGCCGCGATGTTCGGGTGGGTGTCGGCGGGCAGCCGGGCGTACGTCGCCTGCCATACGGCGCGCTCGGCGTCCTGCGCGGCGCGCGGCAGGGCGGTGCTCGCCGAGTCCAGGGCGCCGAAGGCGAGGGACTGGTCGACGAAGGCGTGGTAGACGCGGACCGCCTCGGCGTCGGGGAAACCGGCATCGCGCAGCACGCCGAGGATGGTCTCCACGGCCTGGATCTCGTGCTCCCGGCCGGTGACCCGGAAGGCGCTGAGCACGGCGGCCCTGGGCCGCGCGAGCGCGCCCGCGTGCATCCGCAGACCCAGGTCGCGCAGGTCGGCGCGCCAGTCGCCGGTGGGCCGCCAGGTGCGCAGGGTCCGGCCGATCAGCTCGTCGGCGACGGCCAGCATCAGATCGTCGGTGTGCCGGAAGTAGCGGTACAGGGAGCTGGGGTCGGCACCGAGGGCACGGCCGAGGCGGCGCACGGACAGGGCCTCGGCGCCGTGTTCCTCGATCAGCCGCAGCGCGGTCGCGACGATCAGCTCCTCGGACAGCACCACGCCCTGTTTGGTGGGTCGCCTGCGGCGCCGGTCGGCGGCGGGGACGACACGGTCGCTCATGGTTCCTCCCCGGACGCGGTGCGGCGCTGCGCGGCCATCTTATGACAACACCGTTGACCTGTGAAGCGCGCGAGCAGTTTCATGTGCGGTCACCGGGGCCGACCAGGCCCCCTGGTGCGAGCGGAGCCCGCCATGACCCTCACTCCTCCAGCCGTGGACCCACCCGTGCTGCGCAAGTCCCTCGGCGTCCTCGACGGCGTCGCCATCGCCGCCTCCAGTACGGCGGCCACCACCAGCATCGGCATCGGCCTCGGGGTCACCGCCGGGGTGGTGGGCCTGCATCTGCCGGCCATCATGCTGCTGGCGTTCCTGCCGGTGCTGGGCATCGCGGGCGCCTTCGCCCGGCTCAACCGGGTCGAGCCCAACGCGGGCAACGGCTATGTCTGGGTGGGCCGTTCGCTCACTCCCTGGCTGGGCTTCATGGTCGGCTGGGTGAGCATCGTGGCGACGGTGGCCTTCCTCGCCTACACCACGGCGATCACCGGCTCGGCCCTGATCCAGCTGGCCGGGGACGCCGGGGTGCACCGGGTGGGCGGACTGGACCTGGACCCGGGTTCGACGGCCCAGACCACCGCGGTGGGCGTGGTGGTGCTGGCCGCGGTCACGCTCACGGCGGTCACCGGCATCCGCAAGGCGGCCCGCCTCCAGGGCTGGCTGCTGATCTTCGAGTACGCGGTACTGCTCGGCTTCTGCGGGTACGGCATCGTCACCGGACCGCACGACTTCAGCCTGAGCTGGTTCAACCCCTTCGACATCCCGTCCCCGACGGCTCTCGCCCAGGGCCTGCTGCTGTCGGTGTTCTGTTACTGGGGCTTCGAGGCCGCGTTCAGCGTCAACGAGGAGGTGCGCGACCCGCGTGACGCGTCCCGGGCCGGCTTCATCACCCTGTGCACGATGCTGGGGATGTTCCTGCTCGGCTCGATCGCCTTCCAGCGCGTGCTGTCCGAGGAGGAACTGGCCGGCCACGGCGCCGAGGGACTCGCCTACTTCGGGGAGCGGCTGGCCTCGCAGCCGCTCGCGGTGCTGCCCCTGGTGGCGCTGATGTTCTCGGCGGTCGCCTCCCTCCAGGCCGGGGTCATCCCGGCGGCGCGCGGCATGTTCGCGATGAGCCGGGACCGTACGCTCGGGCCGGTGTGGTCCAGGGTCAGCCCGCGGTTCGGGACCCCGGCCGCCGGGACGCTGCTGATCGGCGCGCTCGCGGCGGCGGTCGCCGCGCTGTCCCTGGTGATCCCCCGGCTCGCCGATCTGATCATGGCGACGGTGACCGCGGTGGGCATCATCGTCGCCCTGTCCTACGCGCTGACCGCGCTCGCGGCCGCCGTCCGCTTCCGGTCCCTGCTGCGCGAGGACTGGCGGCAGGGTGTGCGGGCGGTGGTCCTGCCCACACTGAGCGCCCTGTCCCTGCTCGGCCTCGGCGGCTATCTCGGCTGGTCCTTCTACACCTCGGCCGACCACTTCGAGGTGAGCGCCGACAACGGTTGGTTCCTGCTGGCCACTCCCCTGGCGATGATCGCGTCCGGCTTCCTGGCCGCCGCCTACGCCCGCTGGGTGCGCAGGTCGCCGTACTTCCGCACCGGCCGGGGCACCGACGCCGAGGCACCGCACCTGATCCCCACGACCCCCCACTAGGAACGGAACCATGCACGCAGACCTGCTCTTCACCGGCGGCCCCGTCCTCACCCCCGAGGGCCGCACCGCCACCGCCGTCGCCGTCACCGGCGACCGGATCACCGCCGTGGGCCACGACGAGGTCCGGGACCTCGCCGGGCCCCGCACCGAGGTGGTCGACCTCGCCGGCCGGCTGCTGGTGCCCGGATTCCAGGACGCCCACGTCCATCCGGTCCCGGCCGGGCTGGAGATGACCCAGTGCGATCTGACCGGGGCCAGGACGGCGGCCGAGTCCGTCGCCGCGGTCCGCGCGTACGCCGAGGCGCACCCCGAACGGGAGTGGATCACCGGCGGCGGCTGGTCCATGGAGGCGTTCGAGGGCGGCACCCCGACCAAGGAACTGCTGGACGCGGCCGTGCCGGACCGGCCGGTGTACCTGCCCAACCGCGACCACCACGGCGCCTGGGTCAACAGCCGGGCCCTGGAACTCGCCGGGATCACCCGCGACACCCCCGACCCGGCCGACGGGCGGATCGAGCGTGACGCGCACGGGGAACCCAGCGGGACGCTCCAGGAGGGCGCGATGCAGTTCGTCGGGCGGCTGACTCCCCCGGCCACACCCGAGGACCGGCTCGCCGCCCTGCTGCACGCCCAGCGTCATCTGCACTCGCTGGGCATCACCGCCTGGCAGGACGCGCTGGTCGGGGACTTCCTGGGGATGGACGACCCGGCCGAGGCGTATCTCGCCGCCGTCGACGCCGGTGCGCTGACCGCCCGGGTGGTCGGAGCGCTGTGGTGGGACCGCGGGCGGGGCGCCGAGCAGATCCCCGAACTCGTCGAGCGCCGGGCGGCGTTGAGCCGGGGCCGGTTCAGCGCCAGCACCATCAAGCTGATGCTGGACGGAGTCGCGGAGAACGGAACGGCCGCGCTGCTGGATCCGTACCTGGACGGCTGCGGCTGCGCCACCGCCAACCGGGGCACCAGCTTCGTCGATCCCGGGCAACTGCCCAAGTACGTCACCGAGCTGGACGCCCTCGGCTTCCAGTGCCACTTCCACTCGCTGGGCGACCGGGCGGTGCGTGACGCGCTGGACGCCGTCGAGGCGGCGCGGGCGGCGAACGGTCCGAGCGACACCCGGCCGCACCTGGCCCACCTCCAGGTGGTCCACCCCGACGACGTGCCCCGCTTCGCCCGGCTCGGCGCGACGGCGAACATGCAGCCGCTGTGGGCCGCGCACGAACCGCAGATGGACGAGCTGACCATCCCCTTCCTCGGAGCCGAACGGGCCGGATGGCAGTACCCGTTCGGCGCGCTGCTGCGCTCCGGCGCCCGGCTCGCGGCGGGCAGCGACTGGCCGGTGAGCAGCCCCGATCCGCTGGAGGGCATCCATGTGGCGGTGAACCGGGTGACCCCGGGCGGATCGGGCCCGGTGTTCCTGCCGGAGGAACGCATCGGCCTGGAGGCCGCGTTGACGGCCTACACGGCCGGATCCGCCTATGTGAACCACCTGGACGACACCGGCCGGATCACAGTGGGCGCGCTGGCCGACCTGGTGGTGCTGGACCGGGATCCCTTCGCCGGTTCCGCCGAGGAGATCGCGACGACCCGGGTGACACAGACCTTCGTGGGGGGCGGGCGAGTATACGCAGCTCAACTGGGTTGAGCAGTAACGGAGATCACGGCCGGGTCACGGTGTAGATCATTTACGCTCTGGGCAGTCTCGTTCCGCTTCTCGATTCAACTGACGCATCGGGAACGCGAGTTCGATGGAGCGGGCGGTCGTACGGCCGCCCGCCGCAGGGCCGGGGGGACTCTGCTCCGTGCCTTCCGAAAGGAAACCCATGCCTAGGGACGTCCGGCTCGATCTGCCCTCCGGTGGTCCGGAGACCTCCGCCGACCGCGCGTTCCCGGTCCAGCCGGGCGCCCGGCAGCGGTCGGCGCGGGCGGGGAACCCCCTGGCCCGCCTCATGGAGAAGCACGTCCGTGGGAGCACGGAGCACTTCCGAGAATGCGAGGAGGCCGCCCGAGTGCGGCTGGACGCCTTCGGATCCCCGCCCGCCGGCACCGCGCTGCGCGTGGAGGGGGCCCTCCGCGCCGCCTCGCGCACCCTGCTCCCGCCCGACGAGGAGGGCCTGGCCAGACTGAAACGGCTCGACGCCGCGCTGGGCGTGATCCAGGCGGCCTTCCCCCAGGTCGGCACCGACGTCGAGATGTGCCGGCTGACCTGCGCGCTGCTGGAGGGGGCCTGGCGGACCCGGGCCCTCACCCCGCCGCACGAGGCGGAACCGGCGGCCGACTGCCCCTGCGTCCTGTGCCTCCGGCTGCCCACCGCCCCCGAACGCACCCTGGCCGACTACGGCTGGCGGCAGAGCGCCGGCCGGCCCCTCGTGGTCAAGCTGTGGCCGTACCACCGGGAACTCGACAGCGTCCTGACCGGCGGCTGGTCCCTGGCCCGGCAGCTCAACGACCACGAGCGCGACCTCGGCCAGCGGTACCGTTTCGAGGACGACATCCTCCTCTTCCACGAGTACAAGCGGGTCATCGACACCATCGACACCGCGGAACTGACCCGGATCGTCGAGGCGCGGCTGGCCGAGAACTTCAGCGTCAACACCGCGCGGGCCCTGGTCTGCGGGCTCTACGCGGCCCACAAGCGGTCCGTGGACGAGTACTGGCTCCAGCGGCACGCCGCGGGCGAGGTCGTCCTCCCCCAGACCAACCCGCTGGGCCAGAGCACCTATTCGGTGCTCCAGATGATGGACTGCCTGTTCTGGCACGTCTCGCCCGACACCGAACTCTGGCAGGAGGAACACCTCGCCTCCCTGCTGCTGTGCCGCGTCGTCGACGACATGTCCGACGTGCGGGTCGACGCCCTCACCGGCGAGATCAGCAACTTCTGGCTCTCCGACATGCCCGCCCACACCAAGGCGCTCTACGCCGCCTCAGCGATCTCCCTGATCAAGTTCGGCTGCACGCCCGAGGCGCACGCCCCGATGTGGAACACCTGGCTGATGACCAGCACCGTCGTCTGGATGGGGCTCACCGGGCGGCACGCCCTGTGGTTCGACGGCATCACCCGGGGCCTCCCGTCGGCCGAGGAGTGCCCGCTGTGCGACCTCCAGCCCAACGCCTGCACGGGCATCCTCACCGACGGCACCACGCTCACCCTCGCCGAGCGGCCCGCCGCGCCGGCGCTGAGCCCCCGCACCGCCGTGCTCTCCGCCCGCTGCCGGGCCGAACACCCCGCGGCCTGGGCCCTCTTCGACGCCGAGCTGCACGCCTTCGAGGCGCTCCACGGCCCTTGGCACGGGGACACCGACAGCGTGTGGGAGATCCTGCACCGCACCTACCTCGCCGCCGTGGAGGCCTCCCTGGCCGGCGCCTCGACGGAGCGCGCCCGGGAGATCCAGCAGGACTCCGGCGCGGTCGGGTCCGAGTTGTTCCACATCCTGCACGACCCCGACACCGGCCGCGAGGACAACGCACTGCTCGCCTACATGTTCGGCTGCGCGCACCCGCACTTCCTCTGGAACGGCACCGGTCACCGTCCGGCGGAACTCCAGGGCGACTGGCTCGACGGCTGACACCGGACACCGGAACGCCGGTGCCCCGAGGGGCATCGGCGTCCGGGGGGCGAGGTGCGGCCTAGACCGCGAACTCGACCGGCAGGCTGTTCAGCAGGGACATCCAGGTGGACGCGGTCGCGCCGAGTTCCTCCGGCGGCACGGCCAGGCGCAGACCCGGCAGACGGTGCAGCAGGACGTCCACCGCGACCTCGATGATCGACATCCCGATGCTCTGCCCGGGGCACTCGTGCGGTCCCGAGCCGAAGGCCAGGTGCGCCTGGTTGCCCTGCACGGAGGCGCTCGGGTCGGGCCGGACCTCGGGGTCGTGGTTGCCCGGGGCGAGACCGAGGACGAGCAGGTCGCCCTCCTCGATGGAGTGCCCGCCCAGTTCCACGTCGCTGGCGGCGAAGCGGCCCGGCAGGACGGCCAGCGGCGGATGGTTCCACATGGCCTCCTCCATCACCGCCGTGATGGTCAGCTGGCCGCTGATCAGCCCGGAGAGCCGGGAGGCGTCGGTCAGCACCAGTTCCAGCACCCGGGCCAGGAGGCTGGTGGTGACGTGCGCGGCGATGAGCACCGCGCGCAGATGGGCCACGACCTCGTCGTGGTCGAGGCCCGCGTGATGCTCCAACAGGCCGGTGGCGAGGTCGGATCCGGGCTCGGAGCGCCTGCGCTCGGCGAGTTCGCCGAAGATCTCCCGGATCACGCCGTCGTGCATGACGGCGTCCTCGCCGCCCTTCATCACCTGGGCGCAGGACTCGACCAGGCGGCGCCCCTCCGCCTCGGCGAGGCCCAGGATGCGGGCCATGACGAGCATCGGCAGCAGCTCGGAGTACTCCGACACCAGGTCCGCGCGGCCGGTCCCCGCGAAGGTGTCGATCTGCTTGTTGGCGAAGTGCGTGGCGTGCCGCCGGATACCGCGGTCGGCGGCGGACTGGAGTCCGTCGCTGACCGCGCCGCGCAGCCGGCGGTGCGCCTCTCCGTCCTGGGAGACGCAGTCGGGGCGCCAGGCGAGCATCGGCACCAGCGGGGAGGTCTCCGCGACCCGGCCCTCCCGCCAGTCCCGCCAGATCCGTCCGTCCCGGGCGAACTGGCGGGGGTTGTCGAGCACCCGCCGGCTGTCCCGGTAGCCGAGCACCAGCCAGGCGGGGATGTCGCCCTCCAGCAGCACCGGCGCGACCGAACCGTGCTCCTTGCGCAGCCGCTCGTAGATGCCCTGCGGATCGGTCGCCGCCTCGGGACCGTACAGCCGGACCGGGTCCGAGGAGTGGTGCGCGACCGGGCAGCCGCGGGGGGCCCCGGGACCGGCCGTGCCTTCGCGGTTCTCGTCGTTCATCGCGGCTCCAGGGCGACGGCGGAGCGTTCCTTGAGATGGCGCATCAGCGTGATGAGCACGTCCCGGCTGGAGGCGCGGTCCCGGGCGTCGCAGACCACGATCGGGGTGTGCGCCGGGATGTCGAGGGCGTCCCGAATCTCCTCGATGGGGTGCTCGGTGGAGTCCGGGAAGACGTTGAGGGCGATCACGAAGGGCACCTCCTGCCGCTCCATCTCCTCGATCGCCCGGAAGCTGGAGGCGAGCCGGCGGGTGTCCACCAGCACGACCGCGCCGAGCGCGCCCTTGAACAGGCCGTTCCACAGAAACCAGAAGCGTTCCTGGCCCGGGGTGCCGAACAGGTACAGCATCAGGCTGTCGTTGATGCTGATCTTGCCGAAGTCGAGGCTGACGGTGGTCTCCGTCTTGTCGGCCACGCCGATGAGGTGGTCGACGTCGGCGCTCGCCTGGGTGAGGGTCTCCTCCGTGGTGAGCGGCTTGATGTCGCTCACGGAACGCACCATGGTGGTCTTCCCGGTGCCGAACCCGCCGGCGATCATCACCTTCACCGAGCGGGTGCCGCCCGACCCCGCCGGCTCCCCGGGGTGGTCAAAGCCTTTCAAGTCCACTGAGTACCTCCTCAAGGAGCGCGAGGTCGGGCCCGCGACCGGCGCCGTGCACCGGGATGGGGTCACGGGCTTCGACGCGGCCTGCCTCCAGCAGGTCCGCCAGCAGCACCGCGAGAATGTTGAACGGTAATCCGAGGTGGGCGCCGAGTTCGGCCACCGACAGCGGATCGCGGCAACGCCGGAGGATCTCCTCGTGCTCGTGCTGCAGTCCCGGTCCGGGGGCCGCGCGGGACACGATGAGGGTCGCCACGTCAAGACTCGACGCCGAACCGCCCGGTCCGCTGCGCCCCTTGGTCAGGACGTAGTAGCGCTCAAGACCTTGGGGGTCCCCCCAAGTCGAGCGGAGCCGAGAACTCGGGGGAGGGTCCGTGGGCCGGCGGGGGGCACTCATCCAGAGTGCTCCTCCAGGCGCGGGGTGGTGCCGAGCAACTCGCCCATCCTCCGCGCCAGATCCCTCATCTGATGCCCGAGCAGCCCCTGGTCGAGCCCCTCCCGGGCGAGGACGCCCAGGTAGGTCTCCACACCGGCCCGGACGACGAACAGGTGACCGCCGTCGACCTCGATCATCGCCAGCCGCAACTGCCCCGCGTACTTGGGGAACTGCTCGGCGACCGGCTGGGCCAGCGCCTGGAGCCCGGCCACCACGGCGGCGAAACGGTCCACGTCGTCGGGGTCTTCGGCGCCGTAGGAGGTGATGGCCTTGCCGTCGCTGGAGGCCACCAGGGCGAAACGGATCTCCGGGATGGACTCCACCAGATCCCGGAGCGCCCAGCTCACGTCGGTTCCCTGCTGCGTCATGCGGACTTGTCGCTCTCTTCAGTCTGGTGCTCGGTGGACTCGCGTCCCGCGGTGGCCCCGGGGCCCTCGGCGGTCCCGCTCGCGTCGGGCTCGCGGCCCGCGGTGGCGAAGGCGGCGAGACCGGCGAAGGACGCGTCCGGCGGAACCGCCGCGACCGCGGTGACCTCGCCGCGTTCGGCGTGCTCGGCCGGCTCGTGCCGGGCGGGCTCGCTCCGCCTGCTGCGGCGCCGGGGCAGGCCCCCGGGCGTGGTCTCCACGTCCGGGTCCGGCTCCGTCCCGGCCGGCGCGGTGCCGGCGGTACGGGACGGGAGTTCCGTCGCGGCCGGGGCGACGGCCGCCTGGGCGGCCGGAGCGGCGACCGGGGCGGACGCGGGCAGCGGGCTGAAGTACTTGTGCGGGACCACGACGACCACCGAGGTGCCGAGCCACGGCGAGTCCGCGTAGGTGACGCGGATGCCGTAGCGGCGGGCCAGGGAGCCGACGACGCGCAGCCCGATGCTGGCGTCCTCCGAGATCCCGCCCAGACCGGCGCCGGGCGCGGTACCGGCCAGCGCGTGCTCGGCCTCGCGCTTCTTCTCCTCGCTCAGGCCCTTGCCGGAGTCCTGGATCTCGATGCCGACGCCGTTCGGCACCTCCTTGCCGGAGACGACCACCGGCTCGGTGGGCGGCGAGTAGCGTGCCGCGTTGTCCAGCAGGTGGGCGAAGATCAGCGTCAGGTGGTCCACCAGACCGCCGTCGACACCGAGTTCGGGCAGATGCCGTACCTCGACGCGGTGGAAGTCCTTGATCCGGCCGATGCCGCCGCGGACCACGCTGAGCAGCCGCTGGGGCTCCTGCCACTGCCGTCCGGGCCGGTCCGAACCGCCGAGCACGCCGACGCTGGCGGCGAGACAGTCGGCCGGGCCGATGGCCTGGTCCAGCTCCATCAGACCGCGCGCCACGGACGGCAGCCGCCCGTGCTCGCCCTGCATCTCGTGCAGTCGGCCGCGCAGCTTGCTGGTCAGGACGTGGATCCGGTTGCCGATACTGATCACGGCCTGCTCGGCGGAGGTCGAGCGGTTGAACTCCGCCTCGACCCCGATCAGCGCGGTACGCAGCACCTTGCGCAGCTCGGCCTGGAGCTCCGGGCCGACCTTCGCGGCACCGCCGGCCGGCAGCAGGTCGTCCACCGCGTCACCGGCGCGCAACCGCTCCAGCGCCTCGGGCAGTTGCTCCCCGGCGAGCCGGGCCACCGCGTCGTGCTGGTGGGTCAGCTGCTCCCTGAGGACCTCGGCCTGATCGGCGAGCTGGGCCTCGTAGGACTGAGCCTGGGCGGTCAGCCGCTCCTCGAAAGCCCTGGTCTGCTCGGCCAGTTGCGCCTCGTAGGCGCCGGCCTGTTCGGCGAGGCGGACCTCCGCCGCGGCGCGCTCGCCCTCCTGGGCGACCCGCTCCGCGGCGAACTGGCGCTCCAGACCGGCCACATGCTGCTGCCACTGCTGGGAGTGCTCGGCCTGCTGGGTGCGGAAGCCGCTCTCGGCGCGGCCGAGGCGGGTGCGGGTGCGGATCAGGAGCCGCACGCACACACTGCTCGCCGCGGTGGCGGCCGCTCCGGCCACCGCCACGGCTATGCGCTCGGAGCTCATGAATGTCGCGGCTACCGTCCCGCCGCCTAAAGCAAGAGGCATCAGCCACCAGCTGTACCAGGCGACAGGGGCCCGCGCCGCCGGCGGCGGAGTGGCGAGTTCCATCTGCATCCTTCGAACCAACACGATCGAAACAGGGGGGTGTGCAAGGGACCGCACTCATGAGTACGCACCACGAACGACCGATCGCGACCGGGTCAACTCGCAGCGCCGTACGGGAGCTTATCGGGTTCGCAGGCAAAAGGATCAACCACACCCGGTCGACGGAGGTGAGGGTTCCGTCACTCTCCGCCACGAATCGGCCAAATCGAGCTGGACAGATGCCCAGATATGCTGGACACCTGTCCAGAAAATCAGAGGGAGGATCCATGGAGGCGTTGGCGAACGTGCTGGTGGGCCTGGTGGCCGCGCTGCACGTCTACATCCTGGTGATGGAGATGTTCCTGTGGCAGAAGAAGCCAGGCCGTTCCCTGCACGGTTTTGATCCGGAGACGGCGCGGGCGACCGCCCCCATGGCCGCCAACCAGGGCCTGTACAACGGGTTCCTGGCGGCGGGTCTGGTCTGGGGCCTGATCGCCGCCGACCCCACCGGGTACCGCGCCCAGATCTTCTTCCTGTCCTGCGTGGTGGTCGCGGGCGTGTTCGGCGCGGTCACGGCCAACCCCCGCATCCTGGTGGCGCAGGCCCTGCCGGGCGCGGTGGCCCTGGCCGCGGTCCTGGCCGCCGGGTGAGCGGCCCGCCGCCCGAGGACCCGCGGGCCGCGCGCACCCGGGAGCGGCTGCGCCGGGCCCTGTTCGAGGAGTGCGCCGAGCGCCCCCTGGACCGGGTCTCCGTCGCCGGGGTGGTCCGCCGGGCCGGGGTCGGCCGGGCCACGTTCTATCTGCACTACGACGCACTGGAGGCGCTGGCCGTCGACGCCTGCGCCGATGTGGTCCGGGAGGCGGTGGAGGCGCTGCACGCCTGGCGGGGCCGTCCCGACCCGGTGCGCGCCCCGGCCGCGCTGGTGGGGTTCTTCGCCTCGCTCACCCCGCACGCGGCGCTCTACCGGGAGCTGCTCACTCCGGGTGGGGGCGGTCCGCTCGGCCGTGTCCTGCACCGGGACCTCAGGGCGTACAGCCTGCGCGAGCGGGAACTGGCCGGCGCGGCGGACGCCCCGCTCGTCGCGTCCGCGGTCGCCGCCACCTTCGCCGGGGTGCTGGCCGACTGGCTGCACGGCATGATCGACGCCGACTCCGCCGAAGTGGCCGACCAGGTATGGCAGTTGCTGGTCGCCCTGCACGCGAGCCGGTGACCGCGCGGACGCCGGCGCTCACGCGGGGCCGGGGAGGCGCAGCGACACCGACGTCTCAGACGATCTCTGCGCGATTCAAAGACATATGTCAATCGAACATGCTCTGATTCACTCCATCGAGGGTAACTTCCAGTGCGGGGAACGGTTTTGCTCTCGCTCGGCGCCCGGTGCCGTCGAAGGAGCAGTTGGAGGCGATGTCGTCGTGCAGCAGGAACCCGCGCCACCCACCCGGCACTTACAGGTCCGCCGGGAGCGGGGGTACACGGTGCTGGAGTTCCGCGGCGAGATCGACATCGCCGCCGCGGTCGAACTCCTCCCTCACCTGGACCGGATGACGGCGGTGCCCGGCGCGCGCCTGGTGATCGACCTCGGGCGGGTGGAGTTCTTCGACTGCTCCGGACTGCGGCTGCTGCACCGGGCGCGCACCCGGGTGCTGGACCACGGCGGGGAACTCCGGCTGGTCTGCGTCCAGCCGCTCACGCTGCGCGTCCTGCGCCTGACCGGACTGGCCCGGCTGCTGCCCCCGCATCCCACGCTGGAAGCGGCCCTGGGCCGGCCCGAGACCACGTCCGGCCCGGTATGAGCGCCGCCCAGTGTGAGCGCCGCCCGGCGTGAGCGGCCCTGCGCCTACGCGCTGTGCGGCGCGTCGAACAGGGCGCTCACGGACTCGCCGTTGTGAATCCGGCGCACCGCCTCGGCCAGCTGCGGGGCCACGGTGAGCACCCGCAGCTTGTCGGTGCGCTCCTCCTCGGGCACCGGAACGGTGTTGGTGCACACGATCTCCAGCACGTCCTGCTGCTCGCCGATCCGCTTCAGCGCGCCGGACGTGAACAGGCCGTGCGTGCAGGCGACCCGGATCGAGCGCGGGCCCAACTCCCGCAGCCTGGCGAGGAGTTCCAGAACCGTGCTGCCCTTGGCGATCTCGTCGTCCAGCACGATCACATCGCGGTCGGCGACCTCGCCGATCACGGAGTTGATGCTCACCCGGTCGTCCGCGAAGCGCTGCTTGGCACCGGCGGCCACCTGCGCGCCGAGCATCCGGGCGAACGCGGCCGCCTCCTTGGCGTTGCCGAGGTCGGGCGAGACGACGGTCGTCCGGGACAGATCGAGGCGGCGGAAGTGGGTCGCCAGTTCGCGCAGGGCGTGCAGATGGTCCACCGGGACCGAGAAGAAGCCGTGCACCTGGGGTGAGTGCAGGGTCATCGCCAGCACCCGGCTCGCTCCGGCCGCCACCATGAGGTCCGCGACCAGGCGCCCGCCGAGCGAGATCCGGGGGGCGTCCTTCTTGTCGGAGCGCGCGTAGGAATAGTGCGGCATGACGACGGTGATCCGTCCGGCCGAGGCCCCGCGTGCCGCGTCGCACATCAACAGCAGTTCCACCAGGTGTTCCTGGACCGGGGCGACCAGCGGCTGGATCAGGAAGACGTCCCGGTCCCGGCAGTTGGCCTGCAACTGCACCTCCAGACAGTCGTTGGCGAACCGGCTGACCCGGGTCGGGCTGAGGGGCACGCCCAGGTGCGCGCAGACCTCCGCGGCCAGCTCGGGGTGGGCGCTACCGCTGAACACGGCGATGTCTCGCACGAATCCGCTCCTCGCGTGATCATTTGGCTGCCGCGCTCATGCTACTGAGCCCACCGCCACACGACGACGGCGTCCGCACGGGCGCGCGGCTCACCGCGGACCGGGGCGAGCGCCCCCTTGATGGCGGCGCCTCCCCCCGATGCGCCCCGCCGGCCTCCTTCAGCGGCGCCATTCGGTCAACCGGCAGGTCTCACACCGCCATTGGGGGGCATCCGGTCAGTAGGAAGGAGGGCCGTCACCATGACGACTCCCATGAAGCGCCTCCCCAGGCGCCTGCCCGGCTGGGCGAAGGCCGTGAGCGCCGTCGTGGTGGTGCTCGCCGTGCTGTTCGCCGGGATGGCGCTGAGTGTGCTCCCGGGTCTGAAGGACGTGTTCGGCACGGAGACCCACGACCGCTCGGGCCCCGCGTTGCTGGAGTCCATCCAGGACATCAGCCGCTACGACGCGGCCTCCGGCAACTTCCAGGTCGTCGTCGACCTGGAGAAGGACGCCAAGTACCTGCCGGACGCCATCCGGGGCAGCCGCACGCTCTACGTCGGGGCGGGCACCGTCGACGCCTACGTCGACCTCGGCAAGGTCGGCGAGAACGACGTCAAGGTCAACAAGGAGCGTACGTCCGCCACGATCCGGCTGCCGCACGCGGCACTCGGCGAGCCGGCGCTCGACCCCGACCGCTCCTACGCCGTCTCCAAGCAGCGCGGGCTGCTCGACCGGATCGGCGACCTGTTCTCCGACAACCCCAACAGCGAGCAGGCGGTGCAGAAGCTGGCGGTGAAGCACATCGGCGAGGCCGCCAAGGAGAGCGAGCTGACCCAGCGTGCCGAGGGGAACACCAGCGACATGCTCAAGGGTCTGCTGCGCTCCCTGGGCTTCGAGAAGGTCGAGGTCGTCTACGAGAAGGCGTGAACGGACGGGCCTGCGGCGGGAATCGTCGGCCCGACCGCGGGTATCCGCTCGGCACGTCAGGGAAGTTGAAGACTGGAGGACCAATGGCTCGTGCAGCCCTGAGCTCCCGCACCGGGGTGCGCCGCCCACGCATCCGCAGATCCGCACCGGCGGCCGGGCCCGCCAAGACGCCCCGTTCCGGGGGCGTGCTCCGGGTGCTGGCCCGCATCATGGTGATGGCCTGCGCGTTCGTACTGATGGTGGCGTTCGCCGTGGTGCTCGCCAAGCTGACGCTGCAGCCGTCCCCGGCCTCGGAGGCCCTGACCCACACCAACCTGCATCCGGGCCGTTCCCTGCAGGCCTATCTGGACCAGCCTGAAATGCACGACGCGCTCAAGCAGATCGGCGGGAACCTGCTGCTGGGCGTTCCGTTCGGTGTGCTCGCCCCGGTCCTCGCGCCCCAGGCGCGCGGACTGCTGAGGGTACTGCTGCTCACGGCGACAGTGATGCT
Organism: Streptomyces sp. NPDC048002; assembly: GCF_040653275.1. Lineage (NCBI taxonomy): Bacteria > Bacillati > Actinomycetota > Actinomycetes > Kitasatosporales > Streptomycetaceae > Streptomyces > Streptomyces sp. NPDC048002. Next base: position 208,372 of record NZ_JBEZNL010000011.1, read on the forward strand.
CATGGTCGAGTTCGCCCAGGGCGCCCTGATCACCGGCCGCGCCTTCGACATCGACGACGTCATCCTCAACACCAGCGGCGCGCTGATCGGTTACCTGCTGCTGGGCCGCAGGATGAGCCGGGCGGTGCACCGGCGGGAGCCGCGGACCTGATCCCGCGCGTCCCGGCGCCCGTCGCCGCGGTACCGACCGCCTCATCGCCTCCCGGCGGTGGGGCGGTCGAGTGCGCGGTGGGCCAGCCAGCCGGCGACCGCCGCGGAGATCGGCTGTCCCGTCTCCAGCTCCACGAAGCCGAACTGACCGCCCTGGTTGCACTCCAGGAACCACCAGACGCCGTCCTCGTCCTCGGCGAAGTCGAAGGCCGCGTAGGCCAGGCCGGCCAGGTCGAGGTACGCGCGCACCGAGGCCGCGATGCGTCCGGGGACGGCCACCGGCTCCCAGGTGTGCCCGGTGTCGCCGTAGCGTCCGTCGACCTGATCCGGCGCGGCCTTCTTGCACGCGGCGAACAACCGCGCGCCCACCCCGGTCAGCCGGATGTCGGCGCGCTTGGGGACGTAGCGCTGGAGCAGGGCGGGGCCGGCCGCCACACCGGAGAAGTCGGCGTCCGGGCCGATCAGGGTGGTGGGCAGGGCCACCCCGGGTTCCCCGGGCGGCGGGCCGGAGGCCGATTTGACCACCACCTCGCGGTGCTCCTCGGCGAATTCCCGCGCCAGCCGCGGCGAGGTGGTGAACACGGTCGGGGGCACCGCGAAGCCGCTGCGGTGGGCGGCGCCCAGCTGCCAGGGCTTGAGCCGGGCGCGGTCCGCGTTCTGCGGGTGGTTCATCCAGCGCGCGGAGGCGGAGTGGAGCATGCCGTACAGGGCCTGGCGGGTCTCCGCGGTCAGCCACGGCGAGGGGTGGGGCGCGTGGGCCGCGGGTTCGCCGGGCCTGCGGATCCAGACCGAGCGCAGACCGCTCATGCTGAGCACATGCCCGTTGACCGAGAGGTGGCCGGTGAAGTCACCGTGCGCGTAGTCGGCGGAGAGCACGGCCTTGCCGGGCAGGTCGGCGGGGTCCAGCCGCAGCACGGGCGTGCCCGTCGCGTGCAGCCTGGCCACCACCAGGTCCGCGGTCACGTCCTCCTCGGACGTGAGGATGAGTACGGTCATGCTCCGCCGGGTCCTCAGTCGTCGAAGTGCGTCTGGGAACCCGCGGTGGACGCCGTCGTCCCGGCCGCGAGGAGGAGTTCCCGGTCCAGGACGGCCGGACGGCCGTCGGCCAGGACGTTCAACTGCAGTGCGGCGTCGTAGTGGTACGGGGTCACCACCGTCGTCAGCCCGCTGGGGTAGGCGTAGTTGAGGGTGAACGGTCGCACGGGAAGGACCTCCGGGAATCGCGCGTTGGCTGCCTACAGTCCCTTACGCACCTGTTGCGTAAGGAATTCATCACTTTCGGCTACATGGGCGTGAAGGTCGTCACATCGTCCACACCGCCGGCACGGCAGCCTTCAGGTGTCACCCTGCCGTAACTCATGACCCCGGCCTCCCGGACGCCGGGGCCCGAAGCTGCGGGCGGCTAGATGAGTGAGTCCGATGTTCTCAGTGGTCGTAGGCGATGAGAGATCGTTTGATCTTGGCGCCGGTGGTCCAGTTGTGCCAGATGCCGGCGGC